>NZ_NKCO01000003.1:0-398736 GCF_002245615.1 Mycobacterium neumannii
AGAGGTTTATAAGCGCAAGCCTCCGGTGTATGCGCCCCCGCCGGCACCGGCGTACGTCCCGCCGCCGCAGCCACGTCTGCGCGACCGCATCATCGAGCGGATCCCGATCATCAACCGGTTCCACGAACCGGAGTACACGTACGGGCGTTAGACCTACGGGCAGGCGGCCGGTGCGTCGTCCCGCACCGCACGGTCGGCGGGCAACGTGTAGGTGACCGTCGCCTCTGCGTGCTCAAAGCCCCTGTTGGACACCACATGTGGGACACCGGCAGGGACGAAGATGGCCTGCCCGGCGCCGAAGACCGCAGGCACGCAGCCGCCGGCCGTCTGCAGACTCACCTCCCCGCCGTTGATCACCGAGTACTCCGGGCCCGGGTGGGTGTGCCAGCCGCTGCTCGACTCCGGTGCGAGCACGAGGTTCTGCACGTAGAGGGTGGTCGGCTGGCCCACGGAGACGATCGCGATGGGCGCATCCGTCGTGCCCTTCGCCAGGTCGGTGCGCTCGATGTCACCCTCTGCGGGTGTGGCGGCCGCCGACGGCGCTGCCATCGTCGCCGTGATCGCCAGGGCCGCCGCGACGGAATGTAACCGGTTCATCGCCGCATTATCCGACAGCTGGGGCTATGGCACAGGCTGGTAAGGGTTCTGCGGCACCTGGATCGGAATCGGCACCGGCACGAACGGCACAGTCAGATAGGTCGTCGTCATCGGCGTGGTGGTCGCCGTGGCGGAAGAGATCGTCGTGGTGGGCGCGGTGGTCGTGGTCGTCGGCGGGGTTGTTGTCGTCGTTGTCGTTGTGGTCGTCGTCGTAGTAGTGGTCGTTGTCGTCGTGGTGGTGGTCGTCGGTTGTGTCGTGGTGACGACGGTCGTCGTCGGCGGTGGCGGCGGAGGTGGCGGTGCTTCGGTGGTCACCGGCGGAGGGGGCGGGTCGTTGGGCAGCGTGACGGTTTCGACGGGAGGCGGCGGCGCCTCGGGTGCGACCGGTTCGGGCGGCGGTGCCGACGGCGGCGGAACCGGCGCGGTCCGCGGCGCCTCCGTCACGCCGGTACTGCCGGTCGCACTGGTCAAGGCGATTGCCACTCCGCCGACGGCGACCACCGCGATGGCCGCCGCAACGCCCATCACCAGCCCCGGCAGCCGCTGCCAGATCCGGGGTTCGTCGATCGGCCCCGTCGTCGCGGCCACGTACTGCACGGGCGGCGGGCGCATCGGCCCGGAGTCATACGGGGTCTCGTAGGGACCCGAGCCGGTGTAGGGCACGGGGTCGTCCGCCGCGTCGTCCTGCGACCAGGCCAGCGCGCCAACCGTCGATGTCCCCGGCGACTCGGTCTCCGTCGGGGGCGCCGGCGCCAGACCCGTCGGGGCGTCCGCGGCAACCACGGGCGCCAAGCCGGTGCGCGCCTCGGCGGCCGAGGTGTACGCGCCGATCAACGCGGCGCCGTTGGCGGCGTCGAGCCCCGGTTGCGCGGTGGCGAACACCGGCATGCCGGAGTGCTCGGACAGCCGCCGAATCAACGGCAGGCCTGCGCCACCGCCGACCACGACCAGCGCGGCGACGTCCTTCCAGCCAATTCTGTTGCGCTGCAACGTGTCATCGATCGCGGCCAAGACACCTTCGAGCGGTGTCGCGACCAAAGCCTCGAGTTCATCTCGGGTCACCCGAACCACCGAGTGATGGTTCGGCAACCGCACATCGACGTCGGTCGCTTCGTGTGTCGACAACCGTTCCTTGGCGTCGCGGCACTCTTCTCGCAGCCGCGACAGTGACCCCACGGCGGCCGTGCTCGTGGGGTCGTCTCCGCCCGAAGGCAGCCCTGCCAGAACGCGGCTGAGCAGCGCCTGATCGACAAGGTCACCGGAGAACTCCGTGTGACGAGTCGTCTCGTCGATCGGTTCGAACGCGTCGCCCGCATCGGCCAGCGTGATGCCGGTCGCGCCGCCGCCGAAGTCCACCAGTGCCAGCACACCCTGTGTCGGGATTCCGAGATCGGTTTGCAGCGCGGTCAGCGACGCTTTGGCATCCGAAACGAGTCGGGTGGTCGCACCGTCGGCGCCGAAGACGGGATGGCCCCGCAGCGCGCTGCGCAGGGTCCGAAGGGTGGCCGGTCCCCAGTGCGCGGGGACGGCGAGCGTGACGTCGGACGCCGGCGCACCGCTGGCTTCGACGAGATCGGCGAGCGCGGCGACCAACAGCCGGTCGGCCGAGTGTGACGATCCATCCGCGGCGACCAGTGGCACATCGTCGCCGACCCGCTCGACGAACCCGGACATCACGGTGCCGTCCGGCACGGTGAATACCGAACGACGGAGCACGGGCTGATCGGCTCGATTGTCGATGCGTACCGCGACCAAGTTCGTCGTCCCGATCGACAACCCCAATGGGTCGCTCATAACGGACCACACGATAGTCCCCCGACCACCGGGAACCGGTCAGACACTCCGTGCGAACCCCGTTCGGCCGCCACGGTTTTGGGGTGGGCCAAACGGGTACCTGCAATGCCATGACATCTCTGTGGCTAGCAAACCGCGTCGAGCGGCCGGCACCGCCGGACCCGTTGGTCGAATCGGACCGGTCGGCCGACGTCGTCGTGGTCGGCGCCGGAATTACCGGCCTCATCACCGCGGTGCTCTTGGCGCGGGCCGGCAAGGACGTGTTGGTGCTCGAAGCACAACGCGTCGGGGCGGGCGCGACCGGCAATACCACCGCCAAAATCAGCCTGCTGCAGAGCACCAAACTGTCGAAGATCGTCTCCAAACACGGCGCCGGGACCGCCAAGCAGTACGTCGAGGGCAACCGTGAGGGCCTGGAGTGGCTGGTCCAGCACTGTGAGGCGCACGGGCTGTCAGTGCAACGCGAGGACGCCTACACCTATGCGCAATCCGAGAAGGGTGTGTCCTCTGTGCGCCAGGAGCTCGAGGCGTGCGAGGCCGCGGGATTGGATGTCGACTGGGTCGACGACACCGACGTGCCGTTCCCGTTCCACGGTGCTGTCCGGTTGGCCGACCAGGCACAGTTCGATCCGATGCCGTTGCTCGACAGCCTGGTCATTGAGCTCGACGAACGGGGCGGACGGCTGGCGCAAGGCGTTCGGGTGCAGAAGGTTTCGAATGAGGGCGACAAACTGGCCCTGAATGTGCGCACCACCGCAGGTGACGAATTCGACGTGCACGCCAAGCAATGTGTCCTCGCGACGGGCATCCCCATCCTGGACCGTGGCGGCTTCTTCGCTCGCCTCAAACCGCAACGCTCCTACTGCATGGCCTACAAGGTGCCCGGCAACATCACACGGGGCATGTACATCTCGGCTGATTCGCCGACCAGGTCGCTGCGTTATGCGCCGACGCCGGACGGCGATCGGTTGATCGCCGGTGGGGCGGGGCATCCCGTCGGCCACGAGAAGAGCCCGGCCTCGTCGGTGCAGGAGCTCGACCAGTGGACGAAGCTGCACTTCCCCGGCGCGATGCAGACCCATTACTGGTCCGCACAGGACTACTCACCCATCGACGAATTGCCCTACGTAGGCCCGATCCTGCCCGGCAACGACAAGATCTTCGTGGCAACGGGTTTCGACAAGTGGGGCATGACCAACGGAACCGCTGCCGCACTGGCGCTGTCGAGCCGCATCCTCGGGGGCCGGATGGACTGGGCGCAGGCCTTCGACAGCTGGAGTCCGCACGAGTTGTCGGGCATCCCCAAGGCGATGCAGACCAACGCGCAGGTGGCGCTCTATCTGACGCGCGGGTGGATCACTCCGGTCACCAGGATCCTCAACCGCACCCCAGAAGAGGGCGGCGTGGTCAGCGGCCCGCCATGGGACCTGGAGGCGCGAAGCGTGGTCGACGGTCGCGAGTACCGCGTGTCGCCGGTGTGCCCGCACCTCGGCGGCATCGTCAACTGGAACGACGCCGACGAATCCTGGGAGTGCCCGCTGCACGGCTCACGCTTCGCACCCGACGGAACCCTGCTCGAGGGTCCCGCGACCCGCAACCTCACTGCGGCGCAGTAGATATCGGCTTCTCCGGCAATAGCCGCCGAACAGCGATCGAGCCGATAACACCGACCGCGATCAGCGCGATCGCCACCGTGACGGACGTCGAGTCCGACACCCAGCCGACGATTCCGGTGACGGTGAGAAACGGTGGAAGCCAGTCGATGACACCCGACCACGAGTTCGACTCTCCGGTCGCGTAGTCGGGGTAGAACTCGGTGAAGGACGCGGCGAAGACGACGGCGCCGATGGGAATGATCCAGGCGGTCCAGAAGTTGTCGTTGTCACCTAGGACAGCATCCCCGATCGCACCGGCGATGGCGGACACCACGAATGCGCCGGCCCAGGCACCGGTGATCGCATAGTTGATTCGCCGAAACGGTGCACTGTCCCAGTGCTCGGGAGGTGTGGTGTCCTTCGCGTACGCCATCGTGAACGGCCGGCGGATGATCAACGTGCCGACGGCGAACACGGCCAGCACGATGTTGCTGAGTTCGCCGGCCCACAGTTGCAGCCAGTCGATGACCGAATCCGGCGCAACCAAACCCGCTACGACCAACACTGCGAAGTAGGCGACGGTCACCACCTCGAGTGAATGCACCGCGGCGCCGCGACGGGTGCCCACCCACAACGTGAGCAGAGCCAGACCCAGCGCCGCCGAGGCGGCTTCCTCGAACCGGCCGGGTCCTGCGACGACCGCCATCAGGATCCATGGCGCCAGTCCCGCGAACGGAGACTTGACGTAGGCGTCGATGAATTTCATGTCCGGACTGTACGCGCCGTGGCTGTGCTGTGTTGCAATGACGGGCATGGGTGACATCGACGAGATTCAACAAGTGAAGTACCGGTACCTGCGCGCACTCGACACCAAGCATTGGGACGAGTTCGCCGACACCCTCACCGAGGATGTGGTCGGCAAGTACGGCGAATCGATCGGCGAGGAGCATCACTTCACCAACCGCGACGAGTTGGTCAAGTTCATGCGCGACTCGCTGGGTCCCGAGATCATCACCGAACACCGCGTCACCCATCCCGAGATCACCGTCGACGGCGACGAAGCGACGGGCACGTGGTACCTGCAGGACCGGGTGATCGCGCCGGACTTCAACTTCATGTTGATAGGCGCGGGCTTCTACCACGACCGGTACCGGCGCACGAGCGACGGGTGGCGGATCAGCGAAACGGGGTACGACCGCACTTATGACGCGTCGATGTCACTCGAGGCGCTGAACTTCAAGGTGAAACCCGGTCGTGCACTGAACATCTGACTCACTGAGCAATCGCGATCAGCGCCCCCGGCCGAAGCCACCGCATGATCTCGACCAGCTTGCCATCGTCGATCGCCACGCATCCGGCCGTCGGCCCGCCGTCGGTGGTGTGCAGGAAGAAGGCGCCTCCATTGCCAGGTACCCGCGCCTTGTTGACCCCCATGACGACCGCGTGCACGTACTGAGGGATCTGGAGGTTCTCGGTGCCGCTGGCGGGGTCGGTGTCGAACGGGCACTGCGCCTTCTTGCAGACCTGCATGGTGTTGTAGGTCGGGCTCTTCATGTCACCGTCCCACCAGTGGTCTGGCCCGACCTGCACGTACGGCAGACCTCCGCCGGGGTTGGGTGCGGTGCCGAAGGCGAAGTCCAGCGTGAAAACGCCCATCGGCGTTTTCATTTCGCCGTCATGGCTCTGCGGAGTCATGCCGTTGGCGCCGATCCAGGCCGGTATGCCCGCGGCGACCACCTGCCAACCCGCACCGGTCCGCTGGTAGACATCCATCTTGGCTTTCGAACCACCTACGCCGACAACGGAAATCACCTGGGTGGCCGAACCTACCGATTTCGCGAACCACGGCACCGTCTGCGCCTGGCCGAGGGGCGCCGTTGCAAGGGCCAGCAGGCTCACGCACAGGAGGGTCAGCAGTCGGCGCACCGACACATGCTAAGTCGCGGTGCGCTGCCCTTCGAGTAAGCCACGCAGCCACGACGACCAGTTGTCGTGTTCTTTCTTTGCGATCGCGGCGGCGTCGTCGCCGTAGAGAAAGACGCTGGCCATGGCGCTCGTCTGACCGGCGACTGTGCAGGTGCCGAGAACCGCGACGCCTTGCCCGGGTTCGTCGATGCGCAATATCAGGTCGCGCACGGTGTCGTCCTGGTGTACGCGTTGGACAACGCCGGCGAGACGTGGCGCGCCGCGCGGGGATTCACGATGTTCGCCGACGTCCACGCCCGCGAGGTTCAGCGCCTCGGTGAGTTTCGTCCACGCCTGCGACTCGTCGCCCGGATGAACCGACATGACCCGGACGCTCGACGCGGGCAAGCCCGCGAAATCCGAGAGGTAGATTTTGAGCACTTCGAAGGCGCCGGGCCAACCGGATTCGAAGCTCTCCATCTCGTCGTCCCAGTCGTCTCGATCGGTGAACAGGCTGTGCACCATCCGGATGACGCAGCGGTCCCCGGAGCGGCTGGTGACCGTCACTTCGGTGGCAAGTGGCGGCGCGTCGCCGCTCCAGTCGTGCTCCTCGTAGGCGAAGCGATGCGGAGGCTCCCAGGCGGTCACCTTGCCGCCCGAGGCGTCCGTCCCGCAGCTCTCGCCGCCGAAGTCGAATCTGATGGCGCCGCCGACGTGTTCCTCGACCGTCGTCGGCGTGAACCACGCGCCCATGCCGACGCCGGTGGCGATTGCATGCCAGACCTGCTCCGGTGTTCCGGGCACGAGCACTTCCACCGCTACCCGGCGCATACCGGAATCGTCTCTGTGCAAGGGCATTTCAGTCCTCCTTCGGGGCGGGGTAGGCGGCGACCAGCAACCGGTAGCCGCGCGCCTGCGGATCGGATTCGTCGTGATAGCGCGCGACCAGCGAGGTGATCGCGTCGGAGAGCTCGCGGGTGAACTCCGCCCGGTCGGATGGTGAGCGGAAGCGGACCGCGGTGTCGATCGACAAGGTCGCCAGCCGTTTGTCTTTTTCACGGGCGATCGCCCAGAGCTCACCCACTTCGCGAACGGCGCGGGCGGCCAGGGCGATCAGGTAGCTGGCGGACAGGCGGTCGTTGGTGCGGCCGGGGTCGGCGGCGACGGGTCCCATCGCGCCGGGCGACACGACGTAGGACGCGGCCGTGGCGACCAGCAAGCGCTCGCGCAGGCCACCCCACCGGCGTTCGCCGGCTTCGGCGACGAGCCGGTGCTCCTCGAGTGCGCGCAGGTGGTAGTTGACCTTCTGCCTCGATATTCCGACCCGCGGGGCAAGCGCCGCCGCGGAGGCCGGTTCGGTGAGTTCGGCGAGCAGTCGACCGCGGATCGGGTCCAGTGCACTGACCGCGGCCGCGGGATCGTCGATCACTTCCACGTCGAGCATGACGCCACGATGCGCTTGACAAGATTATTTGTCAAGGGTCGTGGATACGTTGGGGAGATGGATATTGCGCAGGTGGTCGGCCGGCCCGCAGGCCTACGGCGAATCACTCACGGTCTCGGCGCGCTCGACCAGGAGATCTTCGACGCGATCGCCGAGTCGCCGACCCCGCTGCTTGACACCGTGATGCCACCGCTGACGCGCGCTGCCGACCACTCCAAACTGTGGTTCGCGATCGCGGCTGCCCTGGCTGCCACGGGTAAGCCGAGCGCGCGGCGCGGCGCGGTGCGTGGGATGCTCACGCTGGCGGCGACGAGCTTGATCACCAACCAGGGCGCCAAGCGCATCCGGCGACGGCCCCGCCCGCTGTTCGACTCCGTGCCACTGGTGCGTCGCACGCGACGCCGACCCACGTCGAACTCGCTTCCGTCCGGGCACTCCGCCAGCGCTGCCGCCTTCGCGGTGGGTGTCGGACTAGAGAGCGCGTCGCTCGGTCTTCCCCTGGCGCTTCTGGCGGGGCTCGTCGGGTTGTCCCGCGTCGCCGTCGGCGCGCATTACCCCGGAGACGTGATCGCCGGATTCGGTCTGGGTGCGGCGGTTGCGGTGCTAGGCGGACGGGTGGTGCCTCCAATGGTGCCGACGAGGCTTCCGACCGCGGATCCGCTGCGAGTGGAAACGCCGCCGCGACCAGAGGGGGAAGGTGTGGTGCTGGTCGTCAATCCCGCGTCTGGCAGCGGGACCGGAGCAGACATTCTCAAAGAAGTCCGAGAGGCGTTGCCACGCGCGGAGATAGTCGAGCTCTCCGGAGACGACGACTTCGCCACCGCGTTGCGCTCGGTGGCTCAGCGCGCCGAGGTTCTGGCGATCGGGGGCGGAGACGGAACGGTGTCGTGCGCGGCGGCGGCCGCCATCGAGGCGGGTGTGCCGCTGGCGGTGTTCCCGGGCGGCACGTTCAACCACTTCGCGAAGGACATCGGTTGCGAGACGGTGGAAAAGACCGTCGACGCGATTCGGCAGGGCAGCGTCGCGTGCGTCGACATGGTGTGTCTGAACGAAAATCAGATGGTGGTCAACACCGCGAGCATCGGGGCGTACCCGGCGTTCGTGCGCACCCGAGAGAAGTACGAACGCAAGATCGGCAAGCCGCTGGCCGGGCTCTACGCGATGTATCACACGTTGCGGCACGAGGATCCGGTCCGCATCCGTTACGACAACAAGACGTTGCAGACGTTCCTGTTCTTCCTCGGCAATTCGGCTTATCTGCCTTCGGGATTCGCGCCGTCGCGGCGGGACCGGATGGACGACGGGCTGATGGACGTCCGGATCCTCGAGACCGGTCACCGGTTCAGCAAGCTGCGCATTCTGGTTGACGTCGCGCTCGGCCGGCTCGTACGCAGCCCGTTCTATCACGAGATGCGGGTCCCCGAGTTCGAGTTCACCGCAGTCGACGGTCCGACACTGTTGGCGCACGACGGTGAGATCGGAACCGAGTGCGAAACCGCCAGCTTCAGCGTGCGATACCGGGCGCTTCCGGTGTTTCGGCCGCTTCCGTGATCGGCCGCGACGGCCGCACGAGCAGGAGGCACAGCACGAAATAGGCGTAACCCAAAGCCCATCCGGCCACGACGTCGGTCGGGTGGTGGACGTTGAGCACCACCCGGCCGACCCCGATCAGGGTGACGATGGCGATGCCCGCCGCGATGAGCCAAGCGCGTGCAGCCGGACGCACGGCGGGCAGAGCGACGGTCAGCAGGGCGAAGACCGCGACCAGCACCCCGAGGGCGTGGCCGGAGGGAAACGATGTTCCCAGCGCGGTGACGAACGCGGTGTCCGGGCGGGGACGGTCGGCGGCTCCCTTCGCGATCTCGGTGACGAGTCCGGCCAGTTCGACGGTGACGATCAGGAATATCGCGATGCGGATCCGGCGGCGCACGAACGCGACGACGATGAGAGCAATGGTCACCACGCGGAACATGCCCGGCCCCAGAGCGAGGCAGAAAATATCCCATCCGAGCACCCATCCAGGATGGTCTGCGCCGATCGGGTAGAAGGCGTCGAGCGCAGCGAAATCGATGTCGGCCAACCACGTCCACTGCTGCGCGACACCGACCCATAGCAGGGCATACACCGCGACCGCGGCCAGCGCCGATACCACCAGCCGAGGTGTGTGTGATGCCATCGTCCACCTCTACCACGCGGATCGTCGGGCCGTTAGTGTGACTGCCCATGGCGGTGTTCCTGCGCAAGCTGCTCCGTATCGGCTGTATGCCGGACGAGATGCGGGCCGAGGTGGAGGCCGAGGGTGTGCTCTTCCTCTCCGAGTACATCGCGGTGACCCGACGCTTCAGCGGCAAGATCCCGGGGCGACGGGCGAACGCCAACGTAACGAGTTACGTAGGCTCGCTGGCACTGACAAACCAGCGTGTACTCGCCACGCTGTCGACCGTTCCGAAACTGGCCGGCCGCACCATCGATCAACGCTGGGACGCTACGCAGTCCGGGACCGTCACCGCCGAACTCTCCCCGACGGGTATGAAGATCGATGTCGACATCGCTGCCGTCGATTCCCGCTTCAGCGGCGAACTTTCAATGAATTACAAAGTCGCCATCCCCGAGGATGTGCTCATGCGGATCCCTCGGCGATCGCTGTCCTTCGACGTACCGCCGGAGTACGTGTTCCGCGCCGTAGGGGTGCCGTACCACCCTTAGGCGCTTTGACCGGTAAACCTCCCTGTGCAAATCGCCGCCGACCTGTATATGTGGGGGCCATACTGGACCAACGATCCTCACCGCCGCGTGATGGGAGAGCGCCGTGAGCGATGAACTGGCCCGGAAGAGGTTCACCGAGCTCAAAGAGCGCGCAGGACAGCGGCTTGTGGCGGGGCCGAAACGTGTGTTCATCCCGGACGCTGACCTCGACGCGTTCTGGGCAACGCTGGAGCCTGCGACCATCGATTTCATGATCGGCGAATGGGAGGGCGGTGAATTCGATACCGGTCACCGGGAAAACGGAACGTTGGCCCTCATCAACTGGTTCGGCAAGACCTTCATCTCTGCGACCGACGTGAAACCGCTGGTCTGCCTGGACGAAGACGGCCATAAGTACTCGAACGCCGAGAACGGCGAAGGCAGCCTGTGGATGGAGGAGTTTCGGGGCGAGGTAACCGCCACGATGGTGTTCGACGGACAGCCCGTCCACGACCATTTCAAGAAGATCGACGACCATGCCGTGATGGGCATCATGAACGGTAAGAACGCACTCGACAACGGCCGCCACGCTTACTTCTATCTCGAACGGGTTCCTTAGAAGGGTGGGGGTTTGTTGCGTTCGGCGACGTAGGGCTGGTTGCGGCGCCGTTCGGCTTCGATTGCCGCAATACGATTCTGCTCACGAGTTCGTGTGCGGCGCGGCATTTTCAGGGTGCGCGCCTCATCGGTGTTGGTGTCGATGGTGGTGTTGATGGCGGCGGGTGCGGTGGGCTGGCACAGGTCGGGGAATAGCAGGCGGCTGCCGGGGTGGGTGGTATAGGTCTGCCCGTGGCGGGAGGTCCACTCGATCCTGCCGTCGCGATACTGGCGGTCGCGCCAGCTGGCGAAGGTTTTGAGCAGATGGTGGTGGCGGCACAAGCATTTGAGGTTTGAGGCTTGGGTGGGCCCGGCGGGGTAGGCGATGGTGTGGTCGAGGTCGCAGGCGGTGGCCGGAACGTCGCAGCCGGGGAATCGGCATGTCAGGTCGCGGCAGCGCACGAACCACGCCAAGCTTGTTGAGGCGCTGTAGCGCGGTTCGGGCCCGGCATCGCCGGGGTGGATCACCGGTTGACGTTTGGCGGTGGCGGCCAGGGTGCTCGCCAGCAGCGGCGCCGGCAGCAGACCCTTGCCCATCAGATACCCCGGGTCGGTGCCCGCCGGGCCCGCGGACTCGCCCTGGTTCTCCTCGTGTGGCGTGTGCGGTGCTGCGCCGTGCAGTGCGGCGGGGGTGTCGTCGGACAGTGATTCGTGGCGGGCGATGACATGGATGACCACAGCGCTGGGGGTGGCGGTTGCGGCTTCACATTCGGGGCGCCCGCATGCGCAGGTGAGTCGGTCGGCGCCGTGGCCGAGGGCGCCGAGGGCATCGGCGCGGCGTTGCTCGGTGGTACGCGGGTCGTGGTCGCACACTGCGGCGGCCATCGCATCCAGGCGCGCGTCGAGGGCGGCGGTGTCGGCGGCGAACAACCAACCCTCGATCGCGGCAGTGCCCGACCCGTCGGGCGGATCGTGGATCACCACGTCGCGGCCCAGCGCGGCGTTCTCAGTGCGCCGCACCGCGCCCGCGTCGTAGCGGTCCACACAGGTGTCGATGGCGGTGTCGAGTTTGGTCGCCGACAGGATGCCCCAGCGGGGCAGCTCGGTCGCGAGTTCGGCGTCAATCTTGGTCAGTGCGGCCGCATCGCGCACCAGCCGGGTGCGATGGGTGACCGTGGCCACCATGCGAGACGAGAGCGCGCCGGTGGCGAACACCGCGGCCACCGCGGGCAGGCGCTGGCGCAGATCATCAGCTATTGAGAGTTGGTGGGAGGCCACGCCCAGGGAGACGCCCTGGGCGGCGGCGACCTCGGCGGCCGCGATCGCCCAGTTGTCGATGCACCACTGCTCGCGATCAACCGCCCCGGCCTCCCGGATCAATCGCTCGAGCACATCGGCGGAAGCGGCCAACCGGCGCGCGCACGCGGCGTTTTCCACCCGCGCCCACGCCCCGATCGCGCCCGCACCCCGGGACCGGCCGGCCACCCCCACCAATTCATCGAACATACGAACGAATCTAACGACCACCCCCGACCGCGTTGACCGCAACGACCGGCCACAACCACATCTGTGGACGAACCAGAACTTGGGGACAACTCCGACGGCCGTCGGCCGAACGCCTGTAGATAACGTGCCGAGAGCGAGGTCGTACCGAGCGTGAGGGCCACATAACGAGCGTGAGGTCGAGCGCCATGAGTCAAAGGGTTGCCCGTCCACGCTTCGCAGGTTGAAGTGGAGACGTCGACCGACGAAAGGATGGAACGTGACAGACCGGCGCCGAGACAACGTGCTGATCGTTCACTGGCACGACCTCGGCCGCTATCTCGGCGCGTACGGTCACCTCGACGTGTCGAGTCCTCGTCTCGACGAATTCGCCGCCGAAGGCATTCTGTTCACCCGCGCGCATGCGACTGCGCCGCTCTGCTCGCCATCGCGGGGTTCCTTGTTCACCGGCCGCTACCCCCAGAGCAACGGTCTCGTCGGCCTTGCCCACCACGGATGGGAATACCGCGCGGGTGTCCGTACACTGCCGCAGATTCTGTCCGAATCAGGTTGGCATACCGCCTTGTTCGGTATGCAACACGAAACCTCATACCCTGCCAAGCTCGGCTTCGATGAGTTCGACGTCTCTAACTCGTACTGTGAATACGTTGTCGGACAGGCGACGCGGTGGCTCACCGACCCGCCGGATAAGCCGTTCCTGTTGACAGCGGGCTTCTTCGAGACGCATAGACCGTACCCGCGCGACAGGTATGAACCAGCCGATGCCACAGGCGTCGACGTCCCCGAGTATCTGCCCGACACCGCGGAAGTCCGGCAGGATCTCGCCGAGTTCTACGGGTCGATCACGGTGGCCGACGCCGCGGTCGGCCGACTGCTCGACACCCTTGAAGCGACCGGCCTCGACCGCACCACATGGGTGGTGTTCATGACCGACCACGGCCCAGCACTCCCCCGCGCCAAATCCACGCTGTACGACGCGGGCACCGGCATCGCGATGATGCTGCGCCCGCCACGCGACGCGAATGTCCCGCCGACGGTGTACGACGAGTTGTTCAGCGGAGTGGACCTGGTTCCCACACTGCTCGACCTCCTCGGTGTCGAGGTACCGGCCGATGTCGAGGGGCTCTCGCACAAGGCGGCCCTGCTGGCCTCCCCTGAGCCGCCCGTTCGCACCGAGGTGTACACAACGAAGACCTACCACGACTCGTTCGACCCGATCCGCGCGATCCGCACCAAGGAATACAGCTACATCGAGAATTACGCGGCGCGCCCGCTCCTCGATCTACCGTTGGACATCGCCGACAGCGCGCCTGGGCGCATCGTCGCGCCCCTCACCCGAGTGGAGCGACCGCAACGAGAGCTCTACGACCTGCGCGCCGACCCCAACGAGTCGAACAACCTCCTAGTCCGAAGCGTCTCGGCCGAAGCAAAGTCCGTCGCCGATGATCTCGCCCTGCTGCTCAACGACTGGCGTGTCAAGACCAACGACGTCATCCCCTCAGAGTTCGCAGGCACCCGGATATCGGAGCGCTACACCGAAACATATCTGCGTATCCAACGCCAGCTGCCGAGCCGGTCCGCAATCGCGTCCGAACGCGGCGTCAAAGCCGATCACAGTGGCCAATAATTTCGCTCAGCGTGAGCGAAAATGCGTGTGGTGTCGGATGTTTGCCGTGTGGGTAAGCTGCGCGCATGTCAGCCCCGACGGCCTATCTCGTCCTGGCCTCTCAGCGCAGCGGCAGCACGCTGCTGGTGGAGTCCTTGCGCGCGACCGGTGTCGCCGGAGACCCCGTCGAGTTCTTCCAGTACCTACCGAGCACCAGCCAGTCGCCACAGCCCAGGCAGTGGTTCGAGGGTGTGACCGACGAGTCGATTCTCCGCCTCCTCGACCCGATCGACGAGGGCAAACCCGACCTCGCTCCCCCGGAGATCTGGCGCGACTACATCCGCACGGCCGGCCGCACCCCCAATGGAATCTGGGGCGGCAAGCTGATGTGGAACCAGACTCCGCTACTGCTCGATCGGGCCAGCAGACTGCCCGACCGCTCAGGTACCGGCCTGCTGTCGGCGATCCGGGACGTCATCGGTAGCGACCCGTTCCCCATCCACGTCTTCCGTCCTGACGTTGTCTCCCAAGCGGTTTCGTTCTGGCGTGCGGTGCAGACCCGGGTATGGCGTGGCCGACCCGACCCGGCGCGCGATGCCCGCGCCGAATACCACGCGGGAGCGATCGCCCACATCGTGACGATGTTGCGCGCCCAGGAGGAAGGTTGGCGCACTTGGTTCGATGAGGAAGGGGTTGCTCCGATGGAGGTGGCGTATCCGGTGTTGTGGCGCAATCTTTCACAGATCGTCGGCGATGTCCTCGAAGCGCTCGGACAGGACCGACGGCTCGCGCCCGAACCGGTCCTTGAACGGCAGTCCGACCAGCGCTCCGACGCGTGGGTCGACCGGTACCGAGCGGACGCAGAAAAAGACGGGCTTCCCACATGAGGGACAACACCCTGCATCGTTGAGCGGCGAGAGGCTCAGTTCACCTGAGCCACCACGAAAACACGTCGAAACGGGAAGAATGTCGTGCCGTCCCTCCGCGACGGATACGCCGCGTCCAGCAGCGGGATCAACTCGTCGCGGAACTCGTCCCACTCGGTGTCGGTGAGCCTATTGCGCACCGGGCGTAGCGCCGTCCCCGCGATCCAGTTCAGCACCGGATCCCCGCCGGTCAACACGTGCACGTAGGTGGTCTCCCACGCGTCGACCGTACAACCAGCGTCGGTCAGCAGGTCTGCGTACTCCACCGGATCCTTCACCGGTGACTCCCGAAACGGGAAGTCGTGCAGTCGTTCTGCCCATCGGTCACGCCGGACGAGTTCTCCCACCGTGCGATGTGACGGTGCGTCGAAGTTCCCCGGTACCTGCATCGCGATCCACGACCGTGCCGGCAACTGTTCGGCCCACCTGACGAGTAAGCGTGGATGGTCGGGCACCCAATGCAGGGTGGCATTGCTGATCACGACGTCGGTATCGGGTTTCGGCAGCCAATCGCCGGCGTCACCGACGTTCGCGTCGATGCCTCTGTCCCGCGCGGCCCGCACCATTTCCGGCGAGCTGTCGAACGCCTCTATGCGTGCCTGCGGCCAACGCTGGGCCAATGAGGCCGTCAGATTGCCCGGCCCACAACCCAGATCCGCGACCCGCCGCGGGGCATCGGCTGCGACCCGCGACAACAGGTCGAAGTACGGGCGCCCGCGCTCCTCGGCGAACGCCAGATATGCGTCGGGGTTCCACATGCTGACAGTTTGACACCGCCCAAACGGGATACCATGCGGAAGTGAGCCAAACGGAAGCCGATCCGGTCGATCCGCCGATTCCCGTTCCCGATGTCCCCGGTGCAGATGCCAGCACAGGGCTGCCACGACGCGCCGACCTGACGCTGCGCCAGCGCTTCATCGTCGACTCGTCAGCCGTGGCCGATCTCGCACTGCGCACCGCAATCGCATCGCTGCTCGCGACGACGATGCTGCCGACGCTGGCCGGCGGCCTAAGCCGGTCTCAGTCACGCGCCGAACGCGAACAGCTGCAGTTCTACGCCGGACTGGCCGCGGCCAAGGATCCCACGCAATCGTTTCCCGCGCCCACTTCGCCGCCCCGCGTCGCATCGCGAGCAGCCAACCCGCTGGCCGAGTGGATCGCGAAGGGTCAGGTTCAGAACATTCGTTTCGACAGCAGCTTCGAGGCGATCAACCCTGACTTGCGCACCCAGTGCCGCGGATTCGAACGCAACAACGTCGTACACGCCCAGCACTGGCGACACGATGACGGGCCGCACCCCACGCTCTGCCTGATCCATGGATTCATGGGTTCGCCGTATCTGTTCAACGGCTTGTTCTTCTCGCTGCCGTGGTTCTTCCGGTCGGGCTACGACGTCCTGTTGTACACCATGCCCTTCCACGGTCCGCGTGCCGAGAAGGGCTCCCCGTTCAGCGGCTACGGGTTCTTCGCCAACGGGTTCTCGGGCTTCGCCGAGGCGATGGCCCAGGCGGTGCACGACTTCCGTTCGGTCCTGGACTATCTGGAGTTCACCGGCGTCGACCGCATCGCGCTGACCGGCATGTCACTCGGCGGATACACATCAGCGCTCATCGCAGCGGTCGACGACCGGATCCAGGCCGTGATCCCCAATGTCCCTGTCGTCGCCCCCGATCAGACGGTGGACGAATGGTTCCCCGCCAACAAAGTCGTGGGACTGAGAAACCTGCTGACGGGTACCGACGCGGAACTCACCGGCGGCGCCACCCTATTCTCCTCACCCCTGAACTACGCCCCGCTGGTTCCCAAGGACCGCCGGTTGATCATCACAGGTCTCGGTGACCGGCTGGCGCCGCCGGAACAGGCCGAGATGCTGTGGGAGCACTGGGACCGCTGCGCGTTCCACTGGTTCCCGGGCAACCACATCCTGCATGTCAGCCAGCCCGACTATCTGCGCAGGATGACCCGCTTCATGAAGGGATTCATGTTCGACTGAGTTCGGCCTGATATCCGGCCGGCCAGTCGGTCCGCGCCAGCAGATCGACGGCAACCGGCTTAGCCGGAACGTCCAGCCTGCCAACGGCCTTGGGCTCCAACGCCTTGAGCAACGGTCCCTGGACTCCGCGATGCGGTGTCAGACCCGACACGGGCACCCCGCGTACGGGATCGGGTGTGCGGAACGCACACACCGCCGCGACAGTCAGGTGCGCGGCCGAACCACTGAACTCGACGGCCGTCCATGTCTCAGACGATTGAGACCACACCTCGTCGAGGCGTTCACCCAACCGCTCGTCGACGGGAATCCCGTAGGCCGAGACGAATCCGCCTTCGTCTCGGACACCGCGCCACTTCTCGCGACCCTTTCCGATCAACGGCGCATCCGCATCGTCGACGGGTGCCGCATCAAGGCCCGCTTCCCGTAGGTGATCGGCGAGGCGACGGCCGGCGATCTCGGCAGTCTCGCGCAGCGGCAGCTCAGGTGAACGTGCCTGCAGAGCAACAAGATTCGACTCGGCATCCAGGGTCAGGCTGATCCACGTGGTACGAACACCATTGGAATCGCGGTTTGTCACGCGAACCTTCTCGCTACGGACGCCGAACCTTTCGACGTAGCCCGCGACCAGCAGCAGCGGCACACCGAATCCCGACGGGTCGTCGACCCGCAACACCACCGTGGCCTGCTTCGGACTCTGCGGCTTCGGCTTGGAGTGGTTGCGGCGAAACACCGCCAACCGCCGACCGATCATGTTTGTGACGAACTGGCCCCGCCACCATGCGAACACGACGACCACCACGGTGACCGCGATCCCGAAGATCCACCAATCCGGGGTTGTCTCCCACGGGTACGCCATTGCCGCCAGGACGACGGCCAACGACGCCAGCGCAATTCGAATGGTCACGATGCCTCCGCTTGGTTGTCTAGGTTCCTCCGCCGGTGGACCGCGACCGCGGCCGTGACGGCTGCGATCAGCGCCAGCACACCGGTTCCCACGAACGCGACCACCTTCGGGGTCTCGTCGGGGGCGGCCGGTCGCGGCGGTGCGGCGACGGGCTGGGGCTCCGGCTCCCCGTTCCCGGCGACGGCCGCTGTCACATCCCATGTCAGCGCGGCGACGGGATCGACGAGTCCGGCACCGGTCAGGTTCGATGGTGCTCGCGCCGCACCCTGCGCACCGGCCGTGAGCCGGTCCCTGACCTGTTCGGCGGTCAGCTCGGGAAAACGACTGCGTATCAATGCCGCAACGCCGGATACATACGCGGCCGCGAAACTCGTACCGTTCAGCGGATACAACCGGCCCCGCTCGTCGGGTAGCCCGTTGGCGAGTGCGCCGCCTTCGCCGTTACCCACCGAGACGATATCCTGCCCGGGCGCGGCTATCCCCACCCACGGTCCCGCCATCGTGAAATCCGATGGGCGCCCGGCGCTGTCGAGTGAACCGACCGAAAGCACATACGGCTGCCAGGACGACGGTATCGACACCGACGTCACACCTGCCCAGTTACGAGGGTCCTCCGGGCGGCTGGGATCCGACAGCGGGTTGGACGGACATGCCGACCCCGGGTTCAACCCCATCTTGGTGTTGCCCGCGGCAGCGACGATCACCGCGTCCTTGTCCACGGCGGCATAGCGCAGGGCCGCACCGAGTTCGTTCTGGTCGATGTTCTCCGTTGCGGGCAGGCACGTGACGGCGGAGATATTGATGACCCTCGCACCCAGGTCCGCCGCGCGGACAACCGCACGAGCCAGGGTCGCCACATCGAGTGCGACCTGTGCCGTCGCCGGATTCTCGCCGATCTCGCGCGGGGAGAACCGCGACGACGTCGACCGGATCGCGAGCACGCGAGCACCTGGCGCCACCCCGGAGAATCCGTCGGCCCCCGGCTGTCCCGCGATCAGCCCTGCCACCAGCGTTCCGTGACCATCGCAGTCGCTGAGCCCATCGGTCGACTCGACGAAGTCCCCGCCGGGTTCCACGTTCGGCAGTCGAGGTCCCGGCGTGACGCCGGTGTCGATGACCGCCACGAGTTGTCCGTCGCCGCGGCTGTACTCCCACGCGCCCTCGAGGTTGAGCCGTTTCTGGTTGGTGCTGGGCGCACCGGGGTCGCTACCGGGTAACACACCCGCGCCGACGCACGGCCCGCGTTGCGATTGCAGCTGCACGGGCCCGGCGGCGCCCGACGGAGGCGGCACAGCCGGATCCACCTGAGGTGGCGTCAGCGCCTGTGCGACCGGAGAACTCACCGCCACGACGGCCATCGCCGCCGTAGCTGCGACCACAGTGCGCAACCGGTCGCGCATCACCGATGCCTCATCGATTGAGCACCCAGACGAACAGTCCGACGAGATAGGCCAGCACCGGGATCAGCGACGCGTCGATACCGGATGCCAGGAACCCGACGATGCGACGCATCGGCAGCGAGTAGGTGTCCGGCGAGGCGACCCGCGGGAACGTCGCGACGATCACCCAGACCACCGTCAAGCCAACGAACGCCAGCAGCGCCCACCATGCCGCTCCGATGCGGTCGTCGACGCTGAACACGACCATGAACGAGATCGCAAGCAGGAAGGGCTGGCTCAGCAGCCATGCCTTGCACGGCGCCGAGTCCCACACGCGGGCCCGCAGCACCGATCCAAGCGCCACCGCGGCCACGACGTACCACGCCCACGGCGAAACTCCTTGCGGAGCAGCTAGCGTGATCGCCCCCGCGGTCGACAGCAGTACACCGCCTGCGATGAAACCGGTTTGGTGCGAATCGCTGATCCGAACACGGCGCGGCAGATCGGCGAGCACCTTCATCGGGTGCGGCGCCGGGGTCGGGTCACCGGGAGCGGGTATGACCGGCATCGGCAGCCGCGCCCATAGGGCGGAGAGTTGGGCCGCCTGGACGGTGACCACGAGCGCGAGCACCACGAGCAGGGATCCGACGACGAGGTGGTTCAGGTGCCAGATCGTCGCGGCGCCCGCGGTGATCAGTGCACCGGCCCCGACGACGGTGGCCGCTGTGAAGACCGCGATGGCCCGTTGGGCGACAACGATGCTGACGATCGACCAGGCCGTCACGCCTGCGGCGGCGAGCAGCACGTGTGACGGCCCGAAGTCGCCGGGCACTCCGAGCGCGAGAGCCACGGTGATGGGCGCGAGCGCCGTCACGGCTAACGCCGTGCCGAGCCGGGGGGAACGGCCCCAGGTGAGCAGAGCGGCCAGCACCGTGAGCGCCGCCGCACCGCTGGCCACGGCGAGACCGGCGAAGCCACCGATGATTTCGCTGTGCACCGCAGCAAAGACGGTGGCGATCACGATCAGCGTGATCACCGCCGCGGCCGCACCACGCGCGATATGTGCCGCCCCCCACGGCTTCTCGCGGGCGGCGGAGAAGATGACGGCCGCGTCGCCGATGTCCTCGACGATCCGCGGTGCAGGTGGACCGGCCGGAAGCGGTTGCAGCGCCAGCAGATCACCGTCGACGACACCGACGGTGTCCAGCGTCGCGTCGAGGCTGAACGGCGCACCGCCGACCGGCGCCAGCGACAGCACGACCGGGGTGGCGTCGCCGTACTCCTCGTCGGCGGGCATTGCCATCCGCCGTACTGCGGGCAGGATCTCGCGCAGAGGGAGTTCGGTCGGCAACGCCATGTCCGTGACTCGACCGCCCGCCTCGCCCGCGGCGAGCACCGCGACGCGAACTATCGGCATCGACCGGGACGGGGCCGGGTCCGCCAAAGACGCTGTCGCGCCGCTCAAACTGTCTGCCATTGGTGTTCCGTTCTCTGGTTGGAGTCGAAGTCTCGGGTCAGTTTCAGGTCGGGGAACCACGCCCCGTCGGGCAGCGTTGCGGTGAGCCGCTCGACGGCGGTAGCGATCGCCATCGGCGTGCCGGGCGTGAACGTCGAGACCCATTCGCCGTCGAACGCCTTCGCTGGATGGACGAGCACCCTGCCCTCACGAGTGTCGACGACGCTAACGCCGACATCGGTGCTCACGCGGTGGCCGTCACGGTGGTCGCCGGCCAGGATCTCCACATAGCTGCGGTCCGTCGCGTAGGCCGCTTCGACGACTGCGCGTGCGCTCGGCGGGATGCCAAGGAACTCGATCACGTCGTCCAGCGTCGCGCCGTTGCGCAGCTGCTCATCGGCGCGCGCGCCGATGCGCGCGGGTATCGCGAACTCGTCGAACCTGGCCGGCGGGCGCCCCGACAGGCCCGCAGTCAGGATGGGAACCAACGCCTGCGGATGGTCCACCTCCAACGCGCTGAGCGTCACGAGGCCGTCGCCGCGCAGCGCGACGACGGTGTCGTCGTCACGGCGCGCAACGTGCCCGCGCAGCATCTTGCCCGAGCCGCGCACGAACCGGAGTTCAAGCCAACGCCGGGGCCGGCATGTCGTCGTGACCCATTGCCGGACATGGGGTTCGACGACACCGTCGGTCGTCATCACACCCATCCCGACCAGTTCGGCCGACAACCTGGCTTCGAACTCCGCCCGCTCAGCGTGGTCGCTGTAGGGCGGGGTGATGGCCAGCACCCAGGGGTAGTTGCCGGCCCCCGACGCGTCGGCGACGAACCAGGCCTGCTCCGCGGTCAGCTCGACTGCGTTAACTGCCACCGTCGGTTAGCCACCCCATTTGGCGCCTTCGGCCTGGTCCCGGGCGCTCATCGTCATGGTGTTCTGCTCGTGGGTGGCGGCCATCGCACGGTACGCGCGCACCAGTTCCTCGAGGGCGAGGTTCCACTGCGCCTGCCAAGCCTGATAGGTCGTGCCGGTGTCGCCCTGCCAGGCCCCGGCCAAAGCCGCCTGCTCGCTGGCGATGTCGGCGCCGACGGCGTGCAGGGCGCCCGAATATCCGGCCATCTCACCCGAATGGGCCAGCATCGCCGGGTAGTTGTACATGATCTGAGACATCAGGTTCTCCCTTGTAGGTCTAGGTCAGTTCGAAGTTCAGATACCGGTGTAGGTGCTGGCCGCCGCGGCGTCCTGCGCCACGTAGGTGCCCGCCGCGTCACCCAGGTTGGCCTGCGCGATGTCGAGCAGCATGTTGACCTTCGCGGAAACCTCGAGGAAGCGCGCGTGCGCTGCCTGGAAGGCCGCGGAGGACTCGCCCATGTGGAATGCCTGTGCCGACTGCGCTGCCTGCTCGGCCTGCGCCATGGTGCTACGCATGAGGGCTGCCTTCGCCGAGAACGCGGCCTCGGATGACACGAGCTGCGGGATGTGAGCGTCCAGGAGGCTCATGGATGTTCCTTTCGGATTGTGGTTCGGCGGAATGAGTTTCGGTCAGTTCGGTTCAGTCGTTTTCTCCCCCCTTGTGATCCCAGTCGCTGGGCAACATGGGTTCGGTGGGTCCACCGCCGAAGGAGTCTCCGGCGAGTTCGGTCAGCCCGCTCGCCTCCTCGGCTTCCGACTTGGTCGCAGCACCGGTGAAACCCACTGCGCCCGCGCCCTTTTCCGATGCGGCGACATGCGGACGCCGGACCGTTTCGCGCGGCGGGGCCGCGTCCTCGGGCTCGTCGGGTTCGTAATCCATGTAGGCGTCGGCGTACTGGCGTTGGTGGATCGGCTGCGGCCGCTTGCGACGGGCCTTGCGTTTGGCCAGCGACGATGCGGCGGCAGCGGCGGCGGCCGACGCAGCCATGTCCGATGCGGGCGCCTTCAAGCCGGTGCCCTCGCGGAACGTCGGGGAAACACCTTCTTCGGGATCCGGACCGGCAACCGCATACGGCACCACCGGCGCCGCAGCCGCAGCTGGTGCGGCACCCGCGGGCGCCGCACCGGCGGCCACCGACGCCGCCGGAGCGGCCGGAGCCGCCGGAACCGCCGGTGCCACGGTGGCGACCGGCGGAAGCGATTCCGCTCGCGGCTCGGCGACGGGCCGGATGGGTGCAGGCGCGGGAGCGGGCGCAGGCTCGGATGCGGCGGCCGGAACCGGCTCCGGGGTCTGCGACTGGACGATCAGGCCGATCAACAGTGGCAGCCAGATCGGAGCGCTGAGAATCAACGACCACGTGGCCCACCCGAGCGGCTGCGTGATTGCCTGGTAAAGGACGAACAACAGAATTAGTCCGGACGACGGGTTGAAGAGCCACCCGAAGAAGCCGTTCAGGAAGTCGCTGAGAATGTCCAGGACGTTGCCGAAGAACTGACGCGCGAAGTTCAGGATCGATTCGAAGAAGTCCTCGAAGAACCTCATGATCTCGCGCAGCAGGTCGGCGATGGAGTCGGCGATGTTCCGTGCCCCGCCGGAGTCCGCAGCGGTGGCCGCCGCCCCGGCCTGCATGACGTCGGCAGCGGCGGCTCCCGCCTCGCCCACACCCGGCGCCAGCAGCAGAGGCGCGGGAGGCGTGACCGGCGTGGCCGCCACCGCGGCACCCGACACCGCCTGATAGGTGCCCATCGTCGTCGCGGCCTGGATCCACATCCGGACGTAATCGGCCTCGTTCAAAGCGATCGGAATCGTGTTGATGCCCAGGAAGTTGGTGGCGAGCAATACGGCGTGGGTGGACTTGTTGAGCGCCAGCTCGGCCATCGTCGGCATCGTCGCCACCGCCGTGGTGTACGCCGCGGCCGCGGTCCCGTGCTGCGCAGCCGCGGCCGCGCTGTTCGCGCTGGCCTGTGCCAGCCAGGTGAGGTAGGGCGTATGCGCGGCCGCATACTGGGCGGCGCTCGGGCCTTCCCACGCGCCGCCCTGCACCGAACCGAGAACAGCGGTCAACTCGGCTGCCGCAGAGGAGTATTCAGCCGCCAACGCCTGCCACGCCCCCGCCGCCGCCAGCAGCGAACCCGGGCCGGGTCCGCTGCTCAGCATGGCCGAGTGGACCTCCGGGGGGAGGGCCATCCAGATGGGAGCCGTCACGGTCAGCCTCCGGCGACCAGGTAGCTCGCCGCGGCGGCAGCGTCACCGGTGGCATAGCTGATGCCGGACTGGCCGACGCCGACACCGGAGCGGCCCAATTCCTCCACCCCGAGGGCGGCCATCGAATTGTGCTGTGCCCCATGAGCACTCAAGCTGACGGCGGTCTGGATCGACACCGCATCGACGGCGGGCGGAATCACGGCGGTGACCGCGGGCGCGGCGGCGGCGTGAGCCGCTGCCAACCGGGCCGTCAACGCCTCGACGGCGGAAGCCGCCGCGGCGAGGCCTTCGGGAACGACGCGAAGAGTCATCAGTTGAACTCCCTTCCACTGTTGCCGTTGTTTCCTGAGCGTCCTGCCACCGCGTCTGCGAACGGGTTGACGAGTTGCAGGAACGTGGGGGCATCGCCATCATCCAGCAGCATCGCTCGGCCCGCAGGCAGACGCCGGAACCGATGTCCCCGGATCTTTCCGCTGTCCTGCGGGTTGCCCGACAGCATCAGGATCGCCGCCTGCAGCTCATTGAGCCGGCGCAGCAGGGGTGCTGTCATCAGGGCGTGTGCCGAACCGGTGGCGCGTGCGGTCACGATGACGCGAAGGCCCAGCTCGCTTGCCTGCGACAGCAATCCGATGATGCCAGTCCACGGGCGCTGCCCGACGAACGGCCCGCTGACCGCGGGCGCATCCGGGATCTGGTCGACGTCGTCGATGATCAGATAGTGGGTGTGGCCGTCCTCGCCGGACTGGTACTTCCACCTGCTCAGCTCCTGCGGTGACAGGCCCGCAGGCGGTCGGCGCTTCTCCAGCAGGGCGGTGAGCCCGAGCATCGCCGGAGTGATCCGGTCGATGTTCGGGGTGTACTCGTTGTCCGGGAACAGCGGCTCGTCTACCAGATGCAGACGCCGGTCGATCACCGTGAACGCGACGCGGTCCGGGGTGGAGTTCTCCCGGATGGTGCGAATCACGTGACGCAGCAACGTCGTCTTGCCCGACCTGGCGTCGCCGAACACCATCATCAACGGGTTCTGGTCGAACGCCATCGGCACGGACGCGAGATCCTCCTCGCGCTGGCCGATGACCACCTGTTCCGGCGCCGGATACAACGGGGCCACAACGTCGGGCGCGAGATCATGCGGCAACAACCGCACCGGCGGTGCCGTGACACCCCGATGGCGGGCGTTTATCACCCTGATGTCGCGCAGCGCCGGCTCGGCGAACAGGAAGTGCTCGGCGGCCATGGTCAGGCCGCGGCCCGGCTGCTCGGCGGGCACCGCTTCGGCGGGCCTGCGCAGCGCACCGGTGACCCGCACATTGCTGTCGCGCGGATCCGACAGCTTCAGTTCGAGGCGCAGGCCCAGACCGTCGCGCATGGCCAACGGAACCTCGAGCCAATTCGGAGTCGTGATGACGGCGTGGATGCCGTAGGACATACCGGTGTTGACCAGCTCGGTGACCTTCGACAGCAACGGGTTCCGGGTGTTGAAGGTGTCGGTGTTGTCCCGGCTGAACGCGTAGAGGTTGTCGATGACCAGGAACACCTCGCCGTAATCGTCGCGCTGGCCGTTACCCGAGTGCCCCCGCGCCTGGCGGGCACGCAGCAATTGCTCGAGCTCACCGAAGGTGCGCCGGATGCGTTCGGGCTCCAGCGGAGAGGCGACGCTGCCGACGTGGGCCAGGTCTTCGAGCGACCGCAGCTGACCGCCGCCGTAGTCCAGGCAGTAGAACGTCACATCGCGCGGCGAGTGCAGGGCCGCCGCCGACAGCATGAAGGTCTGCAGCGCCGTGGTCTTGCCCGACTTCGGCCCACCGTGGATCAGCAGGTTGGCACCGGCGGACCTGGCGTCGAAGATCAACGGATCGCGCCGCATCGAGAACGGACGGTCGATCTCGCCCAGCGGCCAACGCCATTCGCGCTCGGCCACGTCCGCGCGGGCGAGCAGTTCGTCGAGCGGAATGGGCTCGTCCAGCGGAGGCAGCCACAGCGGAGGCGCCTTAGGACCGTAGTGGGCCAGCTGATCGCCGATGGTGGCGACGAGTTTGCGCGGCGGACGCTCCTCGTGAGCGGCGGGATCGGAAACGACGACCGTGTCGGCAGGCGCTTCGACGTGACCGGCAGTGAACGGCTGTGGCACTGGAACCGACTGCACCACAACGGACCTCTCCACCCGCGGAGGATCGTAGATGCCGTCGACGTAGGTGCTGCGGAACTTGACCGGCATCGCGCCCGGCGCAGGGACCAGGAATCCCTCGCCCTTGTGCTCAGGGCCGGCCTCGATGTGGAACGCGTCCTCCACACCGATGACCTGGCGGCTGATGGCCGGGCTGGCCACCTTGAGCCCGATGCGGTATGAGGTGTTCTTGTCGATGTCCTTGATCCGGCCGACATCCAGCGTCTGAGACGCGAACAGGATGTGGATGCGGAACGAACGGCCCTTGCGCGCAACGTAGTCGAACAGGTCGGCGTACTCGGGATGGTCGGAGAGCATCAACGAGAACTCGTCGGCGACGACGAGAAGCGTGGGCATCGGCGGCAGGTCGTGACCGGCCGCGATCGCCGCCTCGTACTCGAGCACCGAGTTGAACGCACTGTCCTGCACCCGACGACCGGCCTCCATCAGCAGTTGCTCGCGCCGTGCCACCTCACCGCGCAGCGTGTCGGCGAACCGGTCGGCGAGCGAACGCTTCTCGGCCATATTCGAGATGACCGCGACCACCTGCGGGAAGTCCCGGAAGATGTCGGCGCCGGCCTCACCCTTGAAGTCGGCGTAGATCACGATCAGCCGATCGGCGGAGTGGGTCGTCAACAGCGACAACAGGATCGACATCAACGTCTGCGACTTGCCCGAGCCGGTCATGCCGATCATCAGGCCGTGCGGTCCCATCCCGCCTTCGGCCTCGTCCTTGAGGTCGAAGATCAGCGGCTCACCGGTGGCGGTGACGCCGATGGGCACCCGCAGTTCGTCGGTGCGCGCCCGCGGCGCCCACAGGCTCGCCACGTCCAGCGCCGCGGCGTCCGGGATGCCGAGCAGTGTGGAGAAGGTCGCCACCCCTGTTCTGCCGGTGCGTGCGTGGCTCGGGTTCGAATCCCACTTCGACAACCGGCGGGCGATGTGACGCGCGGTCGCGATGTCGAGTTGATCGGCGGCGTCGACGTAGGGCTGCCATCCTCCGGTCTGCCAGCGCTGCAGTTTGCCGTCCGTCAGCTGCAGGATCGGCCGTTCCGGGTCGGGGTACTGCTCGCGGTGCGGTGGCTCGGCGACACGCTGCACTACCGTCACACCGGCCAACCCACCGCGCGGGACCAGCGCCGTGGCCTCCACGTCGGGATCGTCGACGACGATGAGCAGGTGCTTGACCTCGTCGACGTCGTCGCTGCCGAACGGTGAGCGATCGTCGAGCGCCGTGGCGAGCTGCGAGCGCAGTTCAACGATGTCGGACGACAGGTAGCGGGCAGGGCCGGCCCCGTCAACCGCTCCCGGAATGCCGTTGTGCGGCAGCCACTTCAGCCATGACCAGTCGTCGCTCTCGATGTCCGGTGCGATCAGTGCGATGCCGAGCACGGCGGGGTCGTGCCAGGTGACGGCCTGGGCGATCCAAGCGCGTAGCGCGCCGCGAACCTCGTCGGGCTCGCCGAGGACCGTGATGCGCGAAACCTTGCCTAGGTCGATACCGGTCGGCGCGGCCCGCACCGTCCGCTGCACGGCGAGGAGGGCGCGTAACGCGCTGTGCGACACCGGTTCCAGGTCGACCTCGTCGGCGCTGTCCTTCACCCGCAGTGAGGCGTTCAGCGGGGCGTCGTGCAGCCCGGTGCGCACCACCAGGAAGTCGGGGTCGTGCGGATCGCGCTCCCACTGCCTGCGGGTGCCGGGCACGTCGATGAGTAGGCCCGGATCCGGATGCGACCACTCCAGCGCCGCACGCTGCTCGGCGGCGTGCGCGCGCACGTTGTCGCGGACCACCGACAGGTAGCGCAGATAGTCGGCCCGCTCGGCGTCGACCTCCTCGGTGCGCATCTTGTTGTCGGTGCCGCGGTAGAGCGCGGTCGCGGCCAGCAGCAGGACGAACGGGAAGAACAGCGTCGTCGGCGAGATCAGGCGCATTCCGGTGGCGAACAGCGCCACGATCATGCCGACGATCAGGATGACGATCAGGAACGGCAGCACCCGCCGCAGCAGCGACGGCGGAATCACCCGCGGCAGCTCGGGCGGCGGTTCGATCGTGATGGTGCCTTTGCGCGTCGTCGGCACCGGGATGCGGCGACGCGCCTGGAATATGAGCCGACTCATTACGGCGTCTCCCTCACGACAGCGGGGCGGGGGGCAGCGGCCAGCGCGTCGTGGGCCAGCAACGCATCGCCTCGCGACAGCGTCGGGCCGGGCGCGAACTGGCTCAGCATCGACCATGGAATCGGTAGGGCGGGCGGGGTGAGGCCCAGCGCGGCGATGGCGTTCTCGTCACCGTCGGTGTCGAGGCCGTAGCGGACCCCGACATCGCTGAGCCAGAAGGTTGCGCCGCCGACGGGTGACGTCGACGCGCCCCCGCCGTCCTGCCCGACCGTCTGGACCAGGTAGCCGCGCCCGGGATTCAGCACCACCTGGTTTGCGGTCGTTCCCAAGCCCGCTCCGACCAGCGGCACGGGACGCAGCTGATCGGAGACCGGCAAGGTGACACCGGAACGCAGGTTCAGTGTCGCGCTCGTGGCATCGGCGGGGCGCTTCCACTGCGCGCATGTCAACGGCGCGTCGGTGGAGTCGACGAGCGAAATCGGTTCGGCGGGATAGGCATCGGTGTCGATGACACCCGCGACGGGCAGACGCGCGATGTCGTCGGCGCCCAACCGCGGCGGCTGGTCGAGTCCGAACGAGTTCGCATTACGCATGATTGCGGCGATTACCGGTGAAATCGGTTGCAGTCCTTCGCCGAGCACCGCGTAGTGACGCAGGGTGTTGTCGGTGGCGTAGGCCGTGACCACCGCACCGACCGGCGCGGGCACCGGCAACGGGTACCGTGGCGGTTCACCGGCCCCAGGGATGACCGGCGGAATCAACGCGGGGGCTTCGGGCACCGCGTTGAACAAGCCGGGCGCGACGGGCCGCGTGTCGGCGCCTGCGGTACCCAGCCCCAGTGCACTGGTGACCGCGCGGTCGTTCATGTCGATCGCGCTTCGGCGCCCGCTCCACAGCAGCCAGGTGCCCGCATTGGGACCGCTCGGGGTGGAGACCAGGATCGCCTTGTTGTCGGACAGCTGCTTCGCGCGTTCGCCGCCGTCGGTCAGCGGGCCCGCGATCATCGTGACACCGACGGCCGGTCCCGAAACTCCGTCGCACACCGTCCAATCGGCGTCACTGGTGGTGTTCTGCACCATGCGTTCCGGGGCACCCGGGATACCGATCAGATTGCCGCGGGGGAACTGGTCGATCTCGCTGGTCTTGACCTGCGAGGGGTTGTCCGGCCGGCCCGCGATCAGGCGCGCGGACGTCAGGTTCAGCACCGGGTGCAGCTGCTCGCCGAGGCGAACGTAGAGGGCCGAGCTGGTGCGATCGGCAAGGATCGCGTCGTTGCCCGCGACGCCGCCGGGCCGGATCAGCGAGAACACGAAACACCCAGCCATGACGGTGATCAGCACCAGCGCGCCGACGAGCACCGAACGGGCTTGGGTGCGAAGCGGGTCGACGAGCATGCGGGTGTCGTGTAGCGCGACACCGGATGCGATGCGCCGCATGATGAATCGCCATCCGGTCACCTGATGACGGGTGACGAACCCGCGGCGGTACACGACCCGGTCGGGGTTCTCGTTGTCCGGGGTGCGCGAGGCAAACGCCCGGCGATCCGAATTGTCCGGAGTGCTCATTCGGGCACCGTCAAACCGAGGCCACGCAGCAGCGGAATGGCGGATTTGGTGACGTCTCCATCGGTAATGGTCATCAGCTCGTCATCTGTGAAGTCGTGGGCTTCGGCGGTGGAACCGCCAGTCGACGGGAGGTGATCGAGTCGGTACTCGCGCTCCTCCTCGGAACGCTCGACCAGGTTGCGGACGAATCGGCCGTTGCCGGCGATGTCGAGGTTGCGCCTCTCCACACCGGTGGCGTCCGGCGTCGTCGCCGCCGCCAACTGCCCGAACAGCGTTTCCATGTGGGCGAGCGCCGCCGGTTCGAAGACGCTGTCGCGCTTCTCGGCCATGCGCACCGCGATCTCGACGAGTTCATGCGGTGTGTACGAGGGGAATTCGATGCTGCGGGTGAAGCGGGACCGCAGGCCCTCGTTGGTGTCGAGGAACGCGTCGAGATCCTTGCGGTAACCGGCGACGATGACGACCAACCGCTCGCGGTCGTTTTCCATGCGCGCCAGCAGCGTATCGATCGCCACCAGGCCGAAGTCATTCTTGGCGCCGGTCGACACCAGCGCATAGGCCTCGTCGAGGAACAACACACCGTCGAGCGCGCTGTCGATTATCGCGTTGGTCTTGGCCTCGGTTTCACCGATGTGCTGGCCGATCAGGTCGGCTCGGTGCACCTCGCGGACGGTCTCCTTCTTGAGAATGCCCAGACCGCAATAGATTTTGGCCACAACACGCGCGATGGTCGTCTTACCGGTACCGGGAGGGCCCGCGAACACGAGGTGGTTGGTGCGCTGCGCCACGGCCAGGCCACGCTCCTGGCGGCGGATCGCCATGGCGACCGAACTCTTCAGCCGCGCAACCTGGTACTTGACCTCTTCCAAGCCGATGAACTCGGCGAGCTCGGCCTCGGCCTCGAGTAGCAGGTGCGCCTTGCGCTCCTTGGCGCCTGGGTCGACGAACTCGGACTCGCTCGGCTCGGTGGCGGGGTCCCACGGATCGGAGCGGCCCTCGATGCGCGCGGCCGTGGTCGTCAGGATGCCGTAGGAGGTGTCCGACAGCGCGATCTCGACCTGCTCGTTTTCCGGGTTCGCGGCGTACAGTTCGGCGAGCACGTCGGCCGCGTCGAGCTCCTCGCCCTGCGCGCGCAGGCAGAGCGCCTTGACGAGCGTGCCGTCCACCGTGGCGACATCGACTGGGCCGGATGGGTCCTCGAGGTACGACAGCGCGGGTGCGTACATGCCCAAGCGGGCGAGCGACGTGCCGAGCGCAACGCGCGCCGCGTGTGCGTAGGTCTCGACCAGCCGCGTGTCGTTGACGATCGGAGTGATCAGCCGGACCACATCCGACCAGCGCTCGGCGCGGTAGTACATCGCGATCCGCACCCACCGCGCGTCCAGCCAGCTGGGGCGTCGGGTGATCAACGGCTCGACGAGTTCGTCGGCGCCTACGTAGTCACCGGCATCGCACAGCGTGACGGCGTAGGCGAGTTGGAAGTCGTCGGGTGTCGACGCCGAGAACTTGAGGTAGAGCCCGGTGTCGTAAGTGAAGGCCAAGTCACCTTCGCCGAGCTGTACGTGGCGCTGCAGCACACCGGCCGTGGCAACCGTCTGCCAGATGGCCTCGAGCACCCGGGCGCTGGTATCCCCCGCCGCGGCCAGACCCGTCCACGCATCGCACTGTTCGCGAGCGATCCGGGTGAGTTCAGTGAAACCGGATCGGGCCGCGACCGGATCCGGCGGGCGTCGACGGTCGTGCACCGACAGCCCGAGGGCTCGGCAACACGTGGCGAACCGACTCACCACGTCGTGGTCGACGCGCGAAGTCGCAGCAAAATCGGTCTGTAGCGGCACGCGCCGTGTTCTCCCCGTAGTAATGGCAGGCTAACTTTCCGCCCGAAGTTAGCATTGACTAAGCTAACTTGTACAGACGCACGGGGTCCGCTCAGCGGGTGAACAAGCTCACGCCTTGACGGCGCTCACCAGGCTTATAGTCCCAGTCATCGTCGCGGCCTCCGACCCCTCCTCGGGCACCGGCCGGCCGTTCTCAGACAACCAGTCCTCGAGGCGTGTGGCCTCGGCACGCCACCCGCGGGCGCGGTACGCGCGCGAATCCAAGCCCGCGGCCAGCAGCACAATCTGCCGGACTCCCGCGTCGGCGGCGGCGCGAAAATAGTTGTCGAAGTACCTGGTGCGGACGGCCTGGAAGTCCACGAACGCCGTGCCGAAGTCGTCGGTTCGCAGAGGATGGTCGGGCGCTCTTCCGTCGAGCAGATCCGCCCACTCACCACCCACCGCGCGGCAGAACGTCTCGGCGAAGGGGTCGACAGCGATCGGGTGCGGCTTCTGCGCCTCCAGCGCCCGGGCCGCAGCGACGAATAACGCGGTGGAGCCGACGCTGGTAGTGATGTCCCAGGTGTCGTTGTCGTTGCGCATGTACTTGTTGTACGCCGACAATCTGACAGCGCTCTGTCAGGCCAAGTGCCACGCAGACCGGTGGCCTCAAGTGTGCAGTCAGATCGGAGATAGGCGGGCCGCGCCGAACTGACTACACCAGCGGCCGGCCCGTGCGCACCCGCCAGTCCAGGTCTTTGAGCAGCACGTTGAACGGGAACTGCCGGACGAACCGCGGCATCACATTGTTGATGCGGCCCAGCATGGCCATCACCCGGTTGAACCGGCGCTGCTTCTTCGCGTCCCACGGCAGTCGCATCTCGTCGCGGAACCGCTGAGGCAGGAAGCCGGTCGTGATGAAGAGGCTGAACGCATCGGTGCGCTTCTGCAGCCACACCGGAGCCTTGAGGTCGCCGAGCCGGCCCGCGGCGATGGGCCACAGGTACTCCCGCACCGCGTCGTCGATGTGGACCTTGTCCAGCGACTCCTGCCAGTACTCGTCGAAGGCCTTGCGATCGGCCGGCCACATCTCCGCGGGAACCTGCAGCGTGGTGCCCAGCGCCGCACCGTCGCGGTAGTGGCGGTCGGCCGATTCGTCGTCCATCTCGCCGACGAAGACCCGGTATACGTCGACGAAGCCCTTGTACAGGCAAGCTGCCACCCACAGCTGCAGATCTTTATTGAACGCGTTGTACTCGACGGGGCTGTCCGGCAGCGAGTACACCTCGGCGTGCGACCGGTTGACCGCACGCCGGTACGTGGCCTTCTGCTCATCGGTGCCCGCGAGCGCGACCGCAAGATAGGTGAACGTCGTCCGCGCCCGCTTGATCGGGTGCCGATCCGCGCGGCCACTCTCGACTCGGCTGTCTTTGACGCCGTATCCGACGCCAGGCCGCGAGAGTTCCATGATCACGTTGGCCGGACCCGACAGCAGGCCGATCCCGAGCATGGCGTCCCCTGGCGCGACGTTGCGACGCAGCTTGCGCCCGGGCAGCGGCGCGTCGTTGACCGGTCTTCCGACGTGGTCGATCGGCTGGGAAACCATCGGGGAACCCCTATCGCAATGTGAGAACATGTGTTTCCTGATATTGCCTCCGCTCGGTGCCGGGTGTCAAGATGGCGGTCATGGCACAGGTACGGCCCTACCGGGGCGTCGCCGCGGTCCAGCGCCTCGCGCAGCGCCGGCTGCGCCTGCTCGACGCCGGACTCGAGCTGCTCGGCGCGGGTGCCGACGATCTCGCCGAGTTGACAGTGCGGGCGATCTGCGCCAAGGCCGGCCTGGGTGTCCGCTACTTCTACGAGACGTTCCACGACAAGGACGACTTCGCCGCCCAGGTCTACGACTGGGTGATCGCCGATATCGCGGCGACGACCCAGGCGGCCGTCGCGGCCGCGCCGCCCCGCGAGCAGCCGCGCGCGGCCATGGCGAACATCGTGCACACCATCGCCGCAGACCTGCGCGTGGGTCGCCTGGTGTTCAGCGTTGAATTGTCGAACACGGTGATCACGCGCAAACGCGTCGAGTCCACAGCCCTGTTCGCACAGTTGCTGCTGCAGCACGCGGGCGCGGTCGGCCCGTACGAGAACGAACTCGACGAAGCGACGGCGCATTTCGCGGTCGGCGGGGTGGGCCAGACGATCAGCACGTGGCTGGCGGGGCGCCTAGATCTGGATGCCGACCAACTCATCGACCGGCTCGCGGCGAACATCAACGCGATCTCAGGTGTGCCGACGAACGACGCCTGACCAGCTCAGGCGGTCACCCTCGGGCGCCGCTCCGCGGCGGTCCTCGGCGTAGCTCTCGCGTCACTCTCGCCGAACTCTTTGGTCCAGCAGGCGAATTCGAGCGTAATGCCGTCCGGGTCGAGGAAGTAAAACGACCTGACGTAAACGCCGGGATGCACCGTCGGCGAAACCTGGGCCTCGCTATCGTCATGATTGAGCACAGGACCGACCCGCACGCCCTTGGCCTTGAGCCGCTGCCGATATTCGTCGAATTTCTCGGCGGGTACGTGAAATGCCAGATGGTTCATCGTGCTGACGGCGCTGACGATGTCCCCGATCCCCGGAATGGCCTCGGGCGAGGAGACGCCGGGAACCCGGTCCGGCGCGTCGGCGAACCAAAAGAATGCGACACAGTCGCCGTTACCGGCGTCGAAGAAGAAGTGCTGCCCCATGCCTCCCGGCAGATCGAGCGACTTTATCAACGGCATACCGAGGACGTTGCTGTAGAAGTCGACGGTTTTCGCCATATCCGAGCACACCAGCGCGACATGGTTGATGCCGCCGAGTTCGAACTCGGTGTTGGGATTGTCGGGCCTGATCACTGGGCGCCTCCTAGCGCGAATCTCTGGCCAGAAACGCAAATCGAATTTAGCATCAGGGGCAATCACGAGCAATGACGAACGGACCAGCACCGTTATGACGATCGTCCCGCGCGTCCCACCGCCGGTCAGACCGATCATCAAGATCGTTGAACAGCCTGTAGCCCTTGCTTTTTGGCTCGGCAGAAGGCAACCCGGATGACCAAAACGCCATCGAGCACCGCAACGCCGGGTGTCATCCGTGAGTTCGTCGGCCTCGATTCCCCGACCGCCCGGCGGGCGGGTGCGGGTGGGCATCCGTGCCAGGGCCTCTATCACCGCGGGGTGGGCCGCAAACCGAAGGTCGCGATGATCGCCACGCACTACCAGATCGATTTCTCCGAGCACTATCTCGCCGACTACATGGCCACCCGCGGCATCGGTTTCCTGGGCTGGAACACCCGTTATCGCGGATTCGAGAGCAGCTTCCTGCTCGACCATGCGCTAGTGGACATCGGTGTCGGCGTGCGATGGCTGCGCGAGGTCCAAGGCGTGGAAACCATTGTGCTGCTCGGAAACTCCGGGGGTGGATCGTTGATGGCGGCCTACCAGGCACAGGCCGTCGACCCACATGTGACACCGCTTCCGGGAATGCGTCCCGCAACGGGCCTGACCGACCTGCCTGCCGCCGACGGGTACGTCTCGACCGCGGCGCATCCCGGCCGCCCCGACGTGCTGACCGCCTGGATGGACGCGGCGGTCGTCGACGAGACCGACGCGGTCGCAAGCGATCCCGATCTCGATCTCTTTGAGGAGAATAACGGCCCACCGTTCTCGACCGAGTTCGTCGAGCGGTACCGGGCCGCTCAGATCGCACGAAACCACGCAATCACGGACTGGGCCGAGGCCGAACTCGAGCATGTGCGTGCATCCGGTTTCTCCGACCGCCCGTTCACGGTGCTGCGGACATGGGCGGACCCGCGCATGGTCGATCCCGCCCTGGAGCCGACGAAGCGACCCGCGAACATGTGTTATGCCGGAGTGCCGATGCAGGCCAACAGATCTGCACGCGGTATCGCTGCGGCCTGCACATTGCGCAACTGGATCGGCATGTGGAGCCTTCGACACGCCCAAACTCGCGCCGAACCGCACCTCAACCGGATCACGTGCCCGGCTCTGGTGATCAACGCCGACCAGGACACCGGCGTGTTCCCGTCGGACGCCCAGCACATCTTCGACGCGCTTGCCGGCTCGGACAAGATGCAGTTCTCGATCGACACCGATCATTACTTCACTACTCCCGGGGCGCGCAGTGAACAAGCCGATACCATCGCCAAGTGGATCGCGAAGCGGTGGCGTTAGACGCCGACCCGTCGCGCGAACGCTCGCCGCTGAGGGTCCTCGCTCACTTCATTCCCGGTCCGAAGTCCATCGATTTCGTGGCACCGCAATCTGATTGGCTCGACATCCGCTACTGCGCCGAGGACGACGACACCGCCTTCTACCGGGAGCTTCCCGAGGCCGAGGTGATCTGGCATGTGCTTCGACCGATTTCGGGAGACGATCTCGCCCAAGCGCGACGCTGCCTGTTGGTGCACAAGATGGGCGCCGGAGTCAACACCATCGACGTGGACGCCGCGACCGCCCAAGGCATCGCGGTCGCCAACATGCCGGGGGCCAACGCACCGTCGGTAGCCGAGGGAGCCGTGTTGCTGATGCTGGCCGTCCTGCGCAGGGTGACCGAACTCGACCGCGCCACCCGGGAGGGACGGGGCTGGCCGTCCGACTCGAGCCTGGGCGAAACCGTGCGCGACATCGGCGGCTGCACCGTCGGTTTGGTCGGTTACGGCAACGTCGCCACCCGGGTCGAGAGAATCGTTGGGGCGATGGATGCCGAGGTTCTGCACACCAGCACGCGCGACGACGGCCATCGGGGCTGGCGTGCGCTACCCGACCTGCTGGCCGCCAGCGACATCGTCTCGCTGCATCTTCCGCTGACCGAGGCGACAGCGGGCATGATCGACCGCGCAGCGCTGGACCGGATGAAGCCCGGCGCCGTCCTGGTCAACACCAGCCGCGGGCCCATCGTCGACGAACCCGCCCTCGTCGACGCGCTGCGGTCTGGAAACTTGGCCGGGGCGGGCCTCGACGTCTTCGCCACCGAGCCCGTAGAGGCCGACAACCCGCTGCTCGGGCTCGACAACGTCGTGCTCACCCCGCACGTCACCTGGTACACCGCCGACACGATGCGCAGGTATCTGGAACATGGTCTGGACAACTGCCGGCGGCTGTGGGACGGCCGTGAACTGGCCAACGTCGTGAACGGTATCGTGTCTCCCAACCGACCGGTTAATGGGGACGGTCCGTCACAGTGAGGTGCAGGTATGCCCATCGCCATCAATCCTGAGCACAGCGACCTGGCCGACTCGGTGCGGTCCTTCGTCGCTCGGGTGGCGCCCTCCGAGGTGCTCCACGAAGCGCTGGAGACGCCGATTCCCAATCCGCCGCCCTACTGGAAGGGCGCGGCCGATCAAGGTCTGCAAGGTGTGCACCTGTCCGAAGACGTTGGCGGGCAAGGCTTCGGGATACTCGAGTTGGCCATCGTCGCCGCCGAGTTCGGCTACGGCGCGGTGCCGGGGCCGTTCGTTCCGTCGGCCATCGCCAGCGCACTGATCGCCGCACACGACCCCAACGCCCCACAACTAGGCGACCTGGCCTCCGGCACGACGATCGCGACCTACGCCATCGACTCGAGCCTGACCGCCACCCGCCACGGCGAAGGTGATGCCGCCGGTCTGGTCATCCGCGGCGAGGTCCGTGCCGTGCCCAGCGCCGCAGAGGCGTCGCTGCTGGTGCTCCCGGTCGCCATCGAGAGCGGCGAGGAGTGGGTGATCCTCGACGCCGACCAACTGGAGATCGAAACCGTCAAGAGCCTCGACCCGCTGCGCCCGTTGGCACACGTGCGGGCGAACGCCATCGAAGTCAGCGACGACCGGGTGCTGAGCAACCTGAGCCGGCCGCTGGCTCGCGCGCTGATCTCGACGCTGCTGTCGGCGGAGTGCATCGGCGTGGCGCGGTGGGCCACCGACACCGCCGCGGCGTACGCCAAGATTCGCGAACAGTTCGGCAGGCCCATCGGACAGTTTCAGGCCATCAAGCACAAGTGCGCTTCGATGATCGCCGACACCGAGCGGGCCACCGCCGCCGTCTGGGATGCGGCCCGCGCCATCGACGAGTTCACCGCGCACGTGCGCAGCGGAGAAGACCCCGAAACCGGTTCTGCGGAAATCGCATTCGAGTTCGCCGCTGCCGTGGCGGCCACCCTGGCGCCCGAGGCCGCCCAGCACTGCGCTCAGGACTGCATCCAGGTGCACGGCGGCATCGGGTTCACCTGGGAGCACGACACCAACGTGTACTACCGGCGCGCGCTGGTGCTTGCGGCCGGTTTCGGCAGGCACGCCGACTACCCGCAGCAAGTCGTCGACGTCGCGACCAGCACGGGGATGCGCAAACTCAACATCGATCTCGATCCCGAGACCGAGAAGCTGCGTGACGAGATCCGCGCGGAAGTGGCTGCGCTGAAAGCCATTTCACGCGAAGAGCGCAACGTCGCGATCGCCGAGGGTGGTTGGGTGCAACCGCATCTGCCCAAGCCGTGGGGACGCGCCGCCGGCCCCGTCGAGCAGATCATCATCGCCCAGGAGTTCGACACCGGCCGGGTCAAGCGCCCGCAGATGGGCATCGCGGCCTGGATCATCCCCTCGATCGTCGCGTTCGGCACGGACGAACAGCAACAGCGTTTCCTGCCGCCCACCTTCCGCGGCGAAATGATCTGGTGTCAGCTGTTTTCCGAACCCGGTGCGGGTTCGGACCTGGCCAGCCTGACGACCAAGGCCACGAAGGTCGACGGCGGCTGGCGGATCACCGGGCAGAAGATCTGGACCACCGGTGCGCAGTACTCGCAGTGGGGCGCGCTGTTGGCGCGCACCGACCCGTCGGCGCCCAAGCACAACGGGATCACCTACTTCCTGCTCGACATGGCCAGCGAGGGCGTCGAGGTCAAACCGCTTCGCGAGCTGACCGGCAACGCGATGTTCAACACGGTCTTCATCGACGACGTGTTCGTCCCCGACGAGATGGTGCTCGGTGAGGTGAACCGCGGCTGGGAGGTCAGCAGGAACACGCTGACCAACGAACGGGTTTCGATCGGCAGCAGTGAGCCGCCGTTCCTGGCCAGCCTGGCCGACTTCATCACGTTCCTTCAGGACGGGCAGTTCGACCAGATCGAGCAGAACCACGCGGGCAGGCTCATCGCCGAAGGGCATGCCGCCAAGGTGCTCAACATGCGCTCGACGCTGCTCACACTCGCCGGTGCCGATCCGATGCCGTCCGCGGCGATCTCCAAACTGCTGTCGATGAAAACCGGCCAGGGCTATGCGGAGTTCGCGGTGTCCTCGTTCGGCACCGACGGCGCGATCGGCGACCCAGAGCAAGAGCCCGGCCGGTGGGCGGAGTACCTGCTCGGCAGCAGGGCAACCACCATCTACGGCGGCACGACCGAAGTGCAGCTCAACATCATCGCCGAACGCCTGTTGGGACTGCCGCGCGATCCGTAAAAGCGCTTGCTGAAACGGCGTAGCCTGAGATCTGCGGTTGCGTCCAAGGGTTGGCGGTAGTCATGAGCGGTCTCGGTGTCCGTATCGCCCGCGTCGTCGCCGGCACGGCGGCGATGACAGGGCTGTTTCTGGCGCCGATGGTCCTTGCCGACGATCCGACGCCACGCGAACAGTCCGCGCCGTGCTATCCCGGCATCATCCCCGGGAACCCCTGGGCGAAGTCGTGCAACTTCGGGTCCCGACCGCCGCGAGTACGTGGTGGCCCGCCCGACCAGACGGCGGTGATCGCCTGCCGCGACATCCCCGGATGCCTGTCCGCGTTCGTCAACAATCCCTGATGAGCGTTTCAATGAACGTACCGACGGCAACATTTCTGTTATGACCGACGACGTCGAGAAACGCTGGGACCGGCCGAAAGCGTTCCGGGCCGCTGCCACCTACACCGCGGTGGTGGTCGCGGTGGCCGCCGTCGCCTTCGTCATCTACGCCCTTGTGTCGAAGACCTCGGTCGTGGCCGCCTCCACCGTGCCCACAATCCTGTTGCTCGGCGGTATCGGCGCGTTCATCAAGACCTACCGCGAGTGGAAGGCGAAGGGCACCTGGGTCCAGTGGCAGGGTGCCGGATGGTTCCTGCTCCTGCTGATGCTGGTGTGCCTGTCGATTCCGGGCGCGGCCGCGATGGCCGATTAAGGCACGACCTGACTATTCCGGCTGGTTGGCTTCTGCCTTCTCGTCGGCGTTTTCGTCGGCCTTCTCGTCCGACTGCTCGTCGGCCTTCTTCTCGCCGCCGCCGTCGGCCTTGGCTTTCTCGCCGCCTCCGTCGGCCTTGGCTTTCTCGCCGCCTCCGTCGGCCTTGGCTTTCTCGCCGCCTCCGTCGACGTCCATCTCCCGGAGCTCACGTTTCAGGATCTTGCCCGTTGGATTGCGCGGCAACTCGTCGAGGAAGACGACCTCGCGCGGCACCTTGTAGCGCGCCAGGTGCTCGCGGACATAACCCTTGATGTCGTCCTCACCGATCGAGGCGCCGTCGGACTTGACGACGAACGCCCGCAGCCGGTGACCCCATTCCTTGTCCTCGACACCCACCGCGGTGGCCTCGACAACCTCCGGGTGTCCGCTGATCAGGTCCTCCACCTCGGCGGGGAACACGTTCTCGCCGCCGGACACGATCATCTCGTCGTCGCGGCCACTGACGTAGAGCAGACCGTTCTCGTCGAAATAGCCGACGTCACCCGACGACATCAGACCGTCGATGATCTGCTTGTGGCCGCCGCCGGTGTAGCCCTCGAACGGGAAGAAGTTGCCGACGAAGATCCGCCCGACCTCGCCCTGGGGCAGTTCATTGCCGTCGTCGTCGAGGATCTTGACCTTCACGCCCTTCACCACCGGTCCGACGGTGGCCGGGTTCTTCTCAAGATCCTGCGGTCGCGCGATCGTGGCGAACGCGATCTCGGTCGACCCGTACAGGTTGTAGATCACGGGTCCGAGCATCTTGAGCCCGCGCTGAGCCATCTCCGCGCCCAGCTGCGACCCCGATACGAACACGATCCGCAGCGACGACAAGTCGGGCTTGCGATCCATGTCGTCAAGCGCATCGAGCATGCGCGACAACATCACTGGCACGACCACCACCGCGGTCACCTTGTGCTCCTCGATGTCCTCGAGGACCTTCTGAGCCTTGAACCGCCTGCGCAGCAACAGCGTCGTGCCCAACATCATCGAGATCGTCGCGTGCAGAAAACCCAACGCGTGGAACATCGGCGCCGGAAGCGCGGTGATCTCACCACCCTTGAACGGAACATGCGAGAGCACACCGCCGATGGGAGCGAGGGTGGGCGGTGTACTTCTGTTGGCGCCCTTGGGTGTTCCCGTCGTCCCACTGGTCAGGATGATCACCGACGAATGCTTGGTCGCCTTGGGCGCCGCCTTACCGGAGTGTCGGGAGACGAAGTCCTCGAGCGTCTCGTCGGTGCTGTTCGACGGTTCGTCCTTATCGGGGTTCACGCCGAGCGCGCGCAGCTTGCCCAGCGGCGGATCCGCTTTGGACACGGCCTGGCAGTACTCGTCGTCGTAGATGATCAGCTTGGCGCCCTCACGTTCGGACACCTCCTTGACCTGGGGCCCGGAGAACTCGCTGTTGAGCAGGATGATCCGCGCACCGGTGCGGGCCGCGCCGTACAGCGCGACGAGGAACCACCGGTGGTTGCGAGCCAGGATCGCGACCCCGTCACCGCCCTTGACACCCTTCTCCAGCAGGCCGTTGGCCACTGAATGTGCTGCGTCGTCGAGTTCCTTGAACGTCATCTCGCCGAAGTCGTCGATGATCGCGGTGCGATTAGGGGTGCGGCGGGCGTTCAGGGCCGGGATCATCCCGAACTCGCCCCAACGCCGGATGTCGGCGAGCATTCCGGCGACGTTCTGCGGTGGTTCGATCTTGAACGCTCCCGCTCCGAACATCTTGGTGGCGTAGTGCAGCTCGGCCGACCCGCGTTCGACGAGTTGTTGAGCCTTGGCGAGCGCTTGCGACGGGAGCTCGGAGAGTCTTGCCATGTCCCCACCATATGTGACCCGCGTCGCAATGCGGCCGGGAAACTAGCATGACGTTATGGCCGCACCCCGGTACCTGGAGGTCGAGGGTCACCGGGTGCCCATCAGCCACCCCGACAAGGTCGTCTTCCCCGATATCGGCGTCACCAAGTCGGACCTGATGCACTACTACCTCAGCGTCGCCGACGGCGCCCTGCGCGGTGTCCGTGACCGACCGATGATCCTCAAGCGCTTCGTCAAGGGCATCACCGAGGAGGCCGTGTTCCAGAAGCGCGCTCCGAAGAAGCGGCCTGACTTCGTCGACGTCGCCGAGTTGAAGTACGCGTCAGGGACGTCGGCGGCCGAAGCGGTGCTGCGCGATGCGGCCGGCCTGGTGTGGGCGGTCAATCTCGGATGTGTCGACCTCAACCCCCATCCGGTTCGGTCAGACGATCTCGCGCATCCCGACGAGCTGCGCGTCGACCTCGACCCGATGCCGGGTGTCGAGTGGCCTCAGATCATCGACGTCGCGATGGTCGCCCGCGACGTGCTCGAGGACCATGGGCTGACGGCGTGGCCCAAGACATCGGGATCGCGGGGCTTCCACATCTACGCCCGCATCCAGCGGCGGTGGCCGTTCAAGTTCGTCCGGCTCGCCGCACAGGCGGTGGCCCGCGAGGTCGAGCGCCGAGCGCCCGAGATCGCCACCGCACGCTGGTGGAAGGAAGAACGCGAGGGCGTCTTCGTCGATTTCAACCAGAACGCGTTCGATCGAACCGTCGCGTCGGCCTATTCGGTGCGCGCGACCCCTGACGCCAGGGTGTCGACGCCGCTGCTCTGGAGAGAGGTGCCCGGATGCCGGCCGGACGCGTTCACGATCGCGACGGTGCCACAACGTTTCGCCGAACACGGTGACCCCTGGGAGGGCATCGACGATTCAGCGGGATCGCTTGACGCGCTGCTGGACCTCGCCGACCGGCTCGGCCCGGCGGAGAGGGCACCGCGCGGGGCCAAACGTTCGAGCGGAGGAACCGGTCGGCGGGTCTCCTCTAAGCCGCTCATCGAGATCGCCCGAACGAAGACCAAGGACGAGGCGATGGCGGCGTTGGACGAATGGCGACGACGGCACTCGGCCGCAGCCGAAAAGTTGGAGCCTGCAGACATTCTGGTCGACGGTATGCGGGGTCCCAGTTCGATCTGGTACCGCATCAGGATCAACCTTCAGCACGTGCCTGAACACGAACGACCCGCCCAGGAGGAGTTGCTCGCCGACTACAGCCCGTGGGAGAACTACTCCGGACCCCAGTGGATGCAGCGCGACTGATTTGCTGGCTAACGCAAAAACTGCTTCTTACCAAAGTATTAGTCGCCGTTGGCGCTTGCCTTAATCTCGCGGCATAAGTTGGGCTTCATCGACGAAGCTGACTAATCGAGGAGGCGGTGATGTACGGGAATCCGACATTCGACTGCGCCGGGGCCCAGCTTCATGCCGTGTGCCGCCAGCTGGCAACGGTTGTGACGGTCGACGGCATCATCGACGACCGGAACATTGAACGGATCACCGCGTTCGCTCGCCGGTTCGTTCTGGCTGAGAAGCCGTTCATCCTCGATCTGAGCGAAGTGAGTTCGTGTGCAGAGCAACTCATTTCGTTGATGTACGACATCGATGAGTGCTGCTTCCACGCTGAGGTGGATTGGGCCGTCGTCGCCAGTGATGAAGTGCAACGAGTGTTGCATGCGTCCGGTGTGAGCGTCCCGGTCGCAGCATCGGTGCCCGATGCGCTTCATCACTTCGCGGAGAACATCGAGAAACGGCGTCGACTGCTGCCGCTGTTGACCCAGAAGACCGCATAGCGGAAGGCGACCAGGTGCTACTCGATATTCGTTGGCTCGGTTACCTGCTTGGCCGTCGGCATCCGACGGCCAAGCAGACCGGCCACGCGTTCTGAACCCGCCCCACCGTCGACCGACGCCGGTCCTCGACACGCGATGCGGTGGATCGTCGACGGTATGAATGTGATCGGATCGCGCCCCGACGGCTGGTGGCGTGATCGTCATCGCGCCATGGTGACCCTCGTCGAGCGGTTGGAATCCTGGCGGTCTCCCCGTGACGATGTCACCGTGGTGTTCGAACGCCCACCCAAGCCTCCGATCGACTCGTCGGCCGTCACCGTCGCTTATGCCCCGCGCCCGGCGCCCAACTCGGCCGACGACGAGATCGTCCGCCTTGTCCTCGCCGATGACCGGCCCGCCGACATCAGCGTGGCCACGTCCGACCGCACGCTTGCCGAGCGGGTACGCGAGGCCGGCGCGTCCGTCGTACCGGCGGAGAGGTTGCGCGATCTCATCGATCCGCGGTGACGCCTGCGGGCCGCCAATCGGGCGATCGGCCCAAGTGGCGCAGCACCCTATCCAGGTCGCTCGCGTCGGCCTGAGGTTCCACGGCACGCGCGAACGGTGAGTTGTCGGCCTCTCGGATTTCACCGTCAGGGACCCCCATCGCCAGGGGCACGACGGCCGCAACAACGTCGTCGGGCAACCCGAACGGCACACCGATGCTGCGGGCGACGTCCCACCCGTGCACGACGTAGTCGACGAAGTGAAAACCGATCGCCATCGCACCCGGAACCGTGACGTCCTCGCCGAACTCCGGTAGCGCGAACGTCGCCTCCAGCACCCCCTCGGCAGCGAACGCGGCCACCACCTCCGCGGCCGCGGCGGCATAGGCGCCGCCGGGGTCGGCGCGGACCGCATCCGCGACGGTCAGGGGCTCCCACACCCCGAGATCGCCGCCGGCTCCGCGAGCGGAGGCGGCAAACCCCTTGTGCTGCACGGTCATATGAGTCAGCAGGTCGCCGAGGTCCCACCCGCCACACGGCGTCGGACGATCGAGGTCGTCAACCGTCACTCGCGAGACGATATCGACGGAGGCGTTGATCGCTGTTCGATGGAGCGGTCGCGGATCACTAATCGTATGCATACACTTACGATATATACTCGCTTATCATTGGTCAACGCTTAATATCCCTGCATGCCGCCCAAGCCGCGACGACGAGACCTCGCGGCCATGCTCGCCCCGCTGATGCGCCGGCTGATCGCCCTGGAGACCCCCGTGCTCGCCGACCACGGCGTCTCGATGTGGGGTTACGCCGTGCTGTCAGCGCTCGACGAGTCCCCGGTACGCAGCCAGGCTGCCCTCGCCGAAGCCATCGGCGCCGACAAGACCCGGATCATCCCCACGCTCGACGAGCTTCAGGAACGCGGCTACATCGAGCGCATACCCGACCCGGCGGACCGGCGCGTGCGACTGCTGGAGATCACCGAATCCGGTCGCGCTCTTAAAGATTCGGTGCAGGCGGAGATCCAGCGCGGGGAGGAGCGGTGGCTTTCGGTGCTCTCGCCCGCCGACCGGCGAGCGTTCCTACGGGCCCTGCACGAGATGACGCGTGTCGAGGACACCCCATAGGGTTTGAGAAATGAACCGCCTCGACCGCTTCTTCGAGATCTCGGCGCGCGGCACGACGGTCGGCGCGGAGGCCCGCGGCGGGCTGGTCACCTTCATCGCGATGGCCTACATCATCGTGCTGAACCCGATCATCCTGTCCGGTTCCGAAGACGTCACCGGCGATCGACTGCAATTCGCCGAGGTTTCAGCGGTCACGGCGCTGGCCGCGGGCGTGATGACGATCCTGTTCGGCCTCATCGCGCGGATGCCGTTCGCGTTCGCCGCCGGTCTCGGCATCAACTCGTTCGTGGCGACGACGCTCGTCGGCTCCCTCACCTGGGCAGAAGCCATGGGACTGGTGGTGATCAACGGGCTCATCATCGTTGTACTGGCGGCGACCGGGTTGCGGCGGCTGGTCTTCGATGCCGTGCCGATGCAGCTGAAGCTGGCCATCACGGCCGGCATCGGGCTGTTCATCTTGTTCATCGGCCTCGTCGACGCCGGGTTCATCGGTTCGACGGGTGTCGCGTCACCGCCGGTCGGCCTCGGCGGTAACGGCAGCGGCTCCATCAGCACCGTGCCCACCGTCGTCTTCGCCTTCACGCTGCTTCTGACCGGCATCCTGGTGGCTCGAAAGGTGCGGGGCGGCATCCTGATCGGGCTCGTCGCCGGCACCGTCGTCGCGGTCGTGATCGAGTCGATCTGGCACCTCGGCTCCGCCGCGGACAAGCCCGGAGGCTGGAGCCTGTCGGTCCCGACGCTGTCGGGCTCACCGTTCGCGCTTCCCGACCTGTCGCTCGTCGGCGCCTTCAGCATGGACAGCTTCGGCCGCATCGGAGTGATCGCCGCGACCATGTTCGTGTTCACGCTCGTGTTCGCGAACTTCTTCGACGCTATGGGCACCTTCACGGGCCTGTCCCGCGAGGCCGGACTCGCCGACGAGAAAGGCACCTTCCCGCGCCTGCGGGCGGCGCTGGTGGTCGAAGGCGCGGGCGCCGTGGTCGGCGGCGCATCGTCGGCCTCGTCGAACACGGTGTTCGTCGAATCGGGCGCGGGCATCGGCGAGGGCGCGAGGACCGGGCTGGCCAACATCGTGACCGGCGTGCTGTTCCTCGCCGCGATGTTCATCTCACCGCTGGCGTCGGTGGTGCCGACGGAAGTGGCAGCTGCCGCGCTGGTGATCGTTGGAGCGATGATGGTGTCGCATCTGCGACACATCGACATCTCCGAGTTCTCGGTCGCGCTGCCCGTGGTGCTGACGGTGGCCACGATGCCGTTCTCGTACTCGATCGCCAACGGCATCGGCGTCGGCTTCATCGCGTGGGTGGTACTGCGGTCGGCAGCAGGAAAAGCCCGCGAGATCAGCCCACTGTTGTGGGTGGTCGCCGCGGGCTTCCTGCTGTACTTCGCGCGAGGCTGGATCGAGTCACTGCTCGGGATTTAACCCGGTCAGCGGTCGGCTTGCCGCTTTTCCTTCTCGGCGTCGGCAAGGTCGTCGATCTTGTCGGCCTGCGCACGCGTCGTGGCGGCATCGACGCGCTTGTCCTGCGCGTCGGCCATCTTGACGCTGGCCACCTTCGCTGCGCTGCGCTCGGCCGCGTCGATCTGCTCTTCTTCGCGGCGCTTGGCCGTTTCGACGTTCTTCTTGCGCTGCTCGGCGATCTCGTCGGCCTTCTTCTTGTCCTCGACGATCTTCTTCTCGGCGTTCTCGACCGCCGCGCGCTTCCGCTCCTGCGCATCGGTACGCGCCTGGCGGGCTTCGGCCTCGGTCTCCTCGAACGTCTTCTGCTTGTCCTGCAGCGCCTTCTCGCGGGTCACCTTCAGCTCTCGGCCCGCCTGCTTGACGTTCTCGTTGGCGGCCGCGTCGAGTTCTGCCGCGCGGCGCAGCGCGTCGCTGCGCTCGACGAGGGTGGCGCCGCGCTTCTGGAGCTCGTGATCACCGAGCGCCGTGCCCACCGCGGTGTCGAGCATCCCGAGGGAACGCTCGTAGAACAGCCGGGCCGGCGCTTCGTCGTCCATCCGGGCGACAAACCGGTCGTCGATCAATTGCAGCGGCACGCGGGCCACCTGGTACTGAAACTTCAGCACCGCTTTCGGAATAGCGGTGAGACTCATCGGTTCAAGCTCCTTCTACGCCCTGCTCAGGCGTCGTCGTTGAGGTTTTCGGCCTGCCGCCGGATACGGGCGGCCTCCGCTTTCGCGCTTGCCGACTCCTCGACGGCTTCGCGATGTTCTTCGAGCGCGCCGGCGAGTTGAGTGTCGGCGTCGTGCACGCCCGCCCGCTGCTGGGCCTTGGCTTCGCGTGCCTTGCGCTCGGCGTCGATTTCGGCCTGGGTGCGCTCGCGCTCGAGCTGCTGATGGGCAGCGGCTTCGGCGGCGCGCTTCTGGGCGGCCTTCTGGTTCTCCACCGCGCCCTTTTCGGCGGCCGCTTCGGCGTTCGCCGCGGTGCGCTCCTTGGCGCCTTCGCGCTTGGCCTCCACCACATCGTTGCGGGCCTCCCGCGCCTCGGCGTCGGCGACCGCGTCGATCGTGTTGGCTTCTTTACGGCGTTCGGCCTCGGCCTGCTGCAGTTGGCCTTCGGCGGTCAGCGAGTCGTTTCCGGTGATAGCGCCAAACATCTCTTTGGCCTTGCCTTTCACCGAGTCGATCAGGCCTTCGCGTGCCTGGCCGGCCTTGTCGTGGTCCGTCATTCGGGCCTCCTCTCAGGGGTCAAGGTTCCACATCCGCGCGGGTCCGAAACCCTCTGTGGGCGGATGCACAGCAAATGGCTTAGTCGCGTCGGAGATCGGGTGCGTCACCGGTGCGGCCCGGTAGCAGACCCAGACCGAGCATGCCTACAGCGAGCCCCAGGTGCAGCCGGTTCGGCGGCGTTGCTGGAACAACCATCACCGCGGGATAGCCGCTCGGGGCCGATCGAAACGCTGCGATGATGTGTCGCGTGACAGCGACGACGATTCCGGCCATCGCTCTGACCGGCTACCTCGGCGCGGGTAAGACCACGCTGCTCAACCACGTGCTGCGCCAGCCGGGTGCGCGCGTCGGCGTCATCATCAACGACTTCGGCGAACTCAACGTCGACGCCGCGCTGGTCACGGGGCAGGTCGACGAACCGGCCTCGATCGCCGGGGGCTGCATCTGCTGCCTTCCCGACGAAGGTGGGCTCGACGACGCGCTGGCCAAGCTCGCCGACCCGAAGCTCGGCCTGGACGCGATCATCATCGAGGCCAGCGGACTGGCCGACCCGATAGCGGTGTCGCGGATCATCCGATTCAGCGGGGTGGAGCGGGTGCGGCCCGGCGGCATTGTCGACGTCATCGACGCCGCCGCACATTTCGACACCGTCGACGACCACGCCACCCCGCCGGCGCGATACGGGGCGGCCACCCTTGTGGTGGTCAACAAACTCGACCAGATCTCCGAGGACGCCCGCGAAGAGACGCTCGGGCAGATCGAAAAGCGTGTGCGCGAACGGAATCCGGACGCACACGTCGTGGGTGCGACGGCCGGACGTGTCGATCCGGCGCTGCTGTACGACGTGTCCGCATCCGTCGACGTCGGCGAGCAACTCTCCCTGCGCGAACTGCTCGTCGACACCGGAGACGCACATGATCACCCGCACGTGCAGGCCGATTCGGTCACGGTGACCAGCAATGGTTGCGTCGATCCCGCGGCGCTGATCGACCTGCTCGAAACGCCACCCCCGGGCGTGTACCGACTCAAGGGCACGGTCGCGGTGCGGTACCGAGAGCGCACGCGCCGCTATGTCGTCAATGTGGTCGGCACGTCTGTCCACATCGCGAACGCGCCGTCGACGGCGGTCGCCAACGGACTCGTCGCGATCGGCACCCATGTCGACGTCGACGACGTCCGCGCGCGCATGACCGCGGCGCTGTTACCGCACGACGGCGTGGTCTCGGCCGCGGGGGTTCGGCGGCTGCAGCGCTACCGCCGACTCAGCATCTGATCGCCGCCCCGCGCTTATGGTGAGGTGATGAGCGCCGAGGAGCAGCGCGCCGGGGTCGACCTGACCAACCTCGACCAACCGTTGACCCCGGACGCCAATGCCACCAAGCGCGATCTGATCGACTACCTCGACGCGGTGTCCGATCGGATTCTTCCCGGCCTCGCGGGACGTCCCCTGACGGTGTTGCGGGTGCTGCGCGGGCGGGCACCGTTCATGCAGAAGAACGTGCCGAAGTACACCCCCGAGTGGGTGAAAACCGTCTCGATGTGGGCCGAGTCCTCCCACCGAGAGGTCCGCTATGCCCTGTGCGACGATCGGCGCACGTTGCTGTGGCTGGCCAACCAGCGCGCCGTCGAGTACCACCCCACGCTCGGGCTGGCCGAGAACATCTACCGCCCAACGCATCTGGTGCTCGACCTCGACCCGCCGGAGGGAAGCGACTTCGCGGCCGTCGTCGCCACGGCTCACCTTGTGCGGCAGGCGCTTTCGGACTGCGGCCTGGCCGGAGCGGTGAAGACGAGCGGCGCCAAGGGAGTGCACGTGTTCGTCCCGGTCGACGACAGCGCACCGGTCGACGACGTCGCGGCGGCCACCCGTGCGCTGGCCGCTCGCGCAGAATCACTCGACCCTTCCCGTGCTACTACGGCTTTCATCGTCGACGACCGCCAGGGCAAGGTTTTCATCGACTCCACCCGCGCCGGGGGCGCGACGGTCGTCGCCGCATACAGTCCCCGGTTGCGCCCCGGCACCCCTGTGTCGTTCCCGGTCGCCTGGTCGGACCTGGACCGCATCACACCGGCGGACTTCACCGTGCACACCGCGATCGACGTCCTGGGCGGCAGCGACCCATGGGCGCAGGCGATGCCGGCACCGCAGACGCTGCCCCCCGACCTGATCGAGCACGGAAGGACCATCCCCGTCGCGCGGGTGGCCGCGATGCACGAGGGCAAGCGGCGGGCGCGTGCGCGCCGCAACAAGGGCGGCTGACGTCGGATTCACCCGGCCGGTTAGCGGGTATCGACAGCGCATCGGCGGAGGGATTCCGGGATGGTGGGCTGGCTGGACCGGCTGCAGCGACGCAACCGCCGCGTGGGTTTCCTCATCGCGGTGATCTACAAGTACGTCGATGATCAAGGCGGCTATCTAGCCGCGCTGATCACCTATTACGCGTTCGTCTCCCTGTTCCCGTTGCTGTTGCTGCTGACCACCGCGCTTGGGGTCATACTCGTCGGCCGCCCGGAGATTCAGCAACAGATCCTGCAGTCCACGCTCGGCCAGTTCCCCGTCATCGGTAGCCAGCTCGAACGGCCGGAGCAACTCAGCGGTGGCGTCACGGCCGTCGTGGTCGGGATCGCCGGTGCGCTGTACGGCGGTCTCGGTGTCGGGCAGGCGCTGCAGAACGCGATGGACTCGGTATGGGCGGTGCCCCGCAACAACCGCCCGGACCCGATGCGGTCGAGGCTGCGCAGCCTGCTGTTGTTGTTCGTGCTCGGTTCGGCCGCGGTCACCGCGACCGTGTTGTCGGCGGTCGGCCACGCGACGGCCAGTTTGGGGTGGTTCGGGAAAGTGGGCGTCACCGTCGCCACCGTCGCGATCAACGCACTCATCTGCCTGGTCGCGTTCCGCGTCACCACCGCCCGTTCCGTGTCGTACCGCGACGTGCTCCCAGGCGCCCTCGCGGCAGCGGTGATATGGCAGCTGCTGCAGTGGTTCGGCGCGAACTACGTCTCCCACGTCGTCAAATCGACCAGCGCGACCAACAGCGTGTTCGCGTTGGTTCTGGGCCTGCTTGCGTTCCTGTATCTGGTTTCGGTGACGTTGGTGATGTGCGCCGAAGTCAACGTTGTGCGCGTCGACCAGCTGTATCCCCGTTCACTGATGACGCCATTCACCGACGACGTCGACCTCACTTCGGCCGACCGGCGCACCTACACCCGACGGGCGAAAGCCGAACGGGCGAAAGGCTTTCAGAAGGTCAGTGTGCGGTTCGATCCGACCCGTGAAACTTCTCCTGATCAATCCGGCGAGGTGCCGGACAGCCAGGGTTGATCCCACCTGTCCACCGCCGCCACTTCCGACAACGGCTTACGACGGACTGTGTGATGGTGGCCCGCCGGCCATCCCAGCGTCACCAACGCCGCCGGCATCCAGTCGTCCGGGATCCCGATCAATGAGCGCAACCGCTCTTCACAGCCCATGTGCCACAACGTGATCGCCGCCCCGAGCCCCTGGGCGCGGGCGGCCAACAGGAAATTCTGCACCGCCGGGAAGATCGAACCGCCTTGCTGTAGCTCGGATGCCCCAGCTTGCGGCCGGACGCAGAAGAGGACGAGACCGGGTGCGGCGCCGCCGTTCCGCATGTGGTCGGCCATCGATCTCAGCACCCGAGACCGCGGATCGTCCGCGCCGTCATCGGGAGACGTGATTCCGTAGAACCGCTGCAGCTCGTCCCACGTTCGGTGTGCGGCCGCGGTGACAAGCGCACGGGATTGCTCGGAGCGCAGCACCACGAACCGCCACGGCTGTTGGTTGGCACCCGACGGCGCCCAGCTGGCCGCTCTCAGACACCTCTGCAGCGTGGCATCGTCGACCGGTTCGTCGCGATACCGTCGCACCGCCGACGCGGTCTCCATCACCGTCCAGATGTCCGTCGACACGGCCGGGGTGGGGTTCACGACGTTGTCGTGCCGGGTAGGACGCCCCGCCATGTGCCACCGCGCACGGGTCCGGTGATCAACGGCAGGTCCAGCGTCGACAGCACTCCGGGTGGTGCGGCCATCACGGCCGGAATGGCGTTCAACTCACGCATCACGGTCGCATATGTCAAGCCACGCATATTGTTTCCACGCCCGTGCATCTCGATGTCGACGGTGTAGGTGGGCAGCCCGTCGACGATGACGCGGTAACCGCCGTGCGGGGAGGGGTGGCGCGGCCAGTCCGGAGCCGACTGCTCACCCATGCGTGTGATGTGCTCGAGCACGACGCGTTCCTCGTCGTCCACCATGCCCGCCAACTTGAACCGCATGCCGCCCATGGTGCCCGGGTCGATCCAGCCCGATGCGACCTCGTAGCGTTCGGTGGCCAACCACTTGTCGATCGTGGTGACGACGCGGTCGAGAGGAAGGCCCACGCCGTCGGCGACGAGATGGACTGTCGGTGCCCACAGCGCCGCGAGGCGCTCGGTGTCGAACAGCGGCGCCGAATGGTCGGGCGGGTGGCCGAAACCCATGAAGTCAAACATGATGTCGGGCTGGCTGATCGGGCCGTAGTCGAGTATTTCGAGCATGGTGATGGTGTCGACGCGACTGCTGAATCCAGTCATCGTCAATGCGATGACGTCGTTGGCCCACCCCGGATCCACACCACTGTTGAAGAAGCTCGTGCCCCCTTCCTCGCACGCCGACGCGATGAGCTCGGCGGTGTCCTTGTCGGCGGCAGGCGGGTAACACATCGGAACCAGGGAGGTGCACACCACGTTCTTGCCCGCGCGCAGACAGCGGGCGATGTCCTCGGCGGCCTCCCGGTAGCGGTAGTCGCCCGAGGCGAAATACGCGACCACGTCGGCATCCAGCGACAGCGCCGAGTCGATGTCGCGGGTCGCGATCACTCCGGTCGCGGGCATGCCGCACAGCGCACCGGCGTCCATGCCGTCTTTGGCCTCGGCGTGTACGACCACGCCCGCGAGGTCCAGGCCGGGGTGGGCGATCAGCGCGCGCAGCGCGCCGACACCGACCTGGCCTGGCCCCCACAGAACCACCCGCGGGTTACGTTGGCAGTCCGACATGTGCACCCTTTCAGTCGATCCATCCAACCCGTGAGAACATACCTTCTCAATAAACGACAACACCATTGCCAGATTGGCCCGATCCGGAGGACACAATGAGCGAGTATCAGTTTCTGAAGTGGGAGACGTTCGACGATGGCCAGATCGTTCGGATCTCGCTGAATCGTCCGGAGCAGCGCAATGCGCAGAATCGCGGGATGCTGGTCGAACTCGATGAGGCGTTCGCCCGCGCCGAGGCCGACGACACCGTTCGCGTGGTCATCCTCGCCGGCGAGGGACCGATGTTCTCCTCCGGCCACGACATCGGCTCCAAGCAGGCGCGGGCCGAGTTCATGCCGGGGCCGGAGCAGCATCCCACGGCGGCCATCAACGGCGGGACGCGCGAGGGCGCGGAAAAGATCATGCTGCAGGAATGGCACTACTTCTTCCAGAACAACCTGCGCTGGCGCAACCTGCGCAAGATCACGATCGCGCAGGTGCACGGTGACGTGTTCTCGGCGGGTCTGATGCTGATCTGGGCATGCGACCTGATCGTGGGCAGTGAAGAGGTGCGCTTCGCCGACGTCGTGGGCACCCGGCTGGGGATGTGCGGCATGGAGTACTTCGGCCATCCGTGGGAGTTCGGCCCGCGGCGCACCAAGGAGCTGATGTTGACCGGCGACGCCATCGACATCGAGGAGGCGTATCGACTCGGGATGGTGAGCAAGATCTTCAAGCGTGACGAATTGGCCGATCGCACACTGGAAATGGCACGGCGGATCGCCACGGTACCGACGATGGCGGCGCTGCTCATCAAGGAGTCGGTCAATCAGTCGGTCGACAACATGGGCTTCTACAACGCGCTGCAGTCGTGTTTCACGTTGCATCAGCTCAACCACTCGCACTGGGTGGGCGTGCGCGAGGACAAACGGGCGACCGCCGGTGAGGAGCAGGGCGTGCCGAACTGGCGGACCGCTCCCCCAATCGTGTTGTCGGTCAAGGATCAGGTGCGGGTCGAATCCTGACGACCGTGCCCCCGCCCCCTCCCCTCTGCGCCGAACGTGGGTTACCGTCACGCGTTCGCCGGGCGAGGCGTGCATCAACCCCACACTCGCGATAGGCAGAGCCGGGTCAGCCGGCGACTGGTCCGTAGCGGGCGTAGGCCACACGGTCCAGGGCGACCGCCGGCTCGCCGAACACCATGGCCCAGCCGCGGACCCGCCGGTAGTACAGCTGGATGTCGCCCTCCATCCCAAAGCCGTAGCCGCCGTGGATGTGCAGGCTGCGATAGGTCGCGTCACGCGCGGTCTCGTAGGCGAACGCGAAGGCCATCGCGGCCAGCTCGGTCGCGCGGTCCGGTTCGTCGGAGAACGCGCACGCCGCTTCGAAGGCCAACAGACGGGCACCGTCGGTCGCGGTGGCGCTGTCAGCAAGCGGATGTGACACGGCCTGAAAGGTGCCGATCGGGGTGCCGAACGCGTACCGCTGTTTGGCGTATTCGGCGCCGATCTCGACGGCCTTGGCCGCGGCGCCCACGAGAGCCGCGGCGGTGAGGGTGAGCCACAGGTCGACCGCGGCGGTGAACAATCGACGGGCGTGGTGACCCTCGGCGAGGACGGTGGCGTCGCCGCGCGTCACCACGTCCGCCAGCGGTAAGGAGCCGAGATTTTCGACGTGCTCACGGTCGGTCGCAGACAACGCGACGAGACGCCCGCCGACCAGGGCCACCACGGTGTCGGCCACCGCCCCGCCGGGAACCAGTCCGAGAACATCGCCGTCGCAGGACCGCGGAGCGAAGCTGACGAGCCTGTCGCCCGACATGGTGGCCGCCAACAGGTCGTCGTCGCCGCAGGCGGCCAGCAGTCGGGCGGCTATCTGCGCCTCGATCACCGGCGCCGACGCGACCGCCCGGCCGTACTGCTCGGCGATCAGCGCCAACTCGAGCTCGGAAGCCCCCCATCCGCCGTCGGATTCGCCGACCGCCATCTCGATGACACCGGTCTGGACGAGGGCCTCCCACAGCTTCGGATCGAACCCGAGAGGTTCTGCGGCACGCACCCGTTGCGACGTCGACTCGCGGGTATACATCGCGGCGAAGGAATCGACGAGTTGCCGCTGTTCGCCGGACAGGCTCAGGTCCACCGGACATCCCTCACATGCGAATATGGATACTCTCAGTTTTGAGAGTAACATTATCGCCTGCGCCGCCCGCCCGCCCGGTACGCGACAGATTGGTTCCCGCTCATGCATTTTCAGTCCGACTCCGCGACCGAAACCTTCCGGGATGGCGTCCGCAGACATCTCAGCGACGTGCTGACCCCCGACATCGAGGAACGGATCTACCGCAGCGGTGTCGCGCACGACGACGACTTCGCCAAAGGGCTGGTCGACAAGGGTTACTTCGCTCCGGGCTGGCCGACGGCGTTCGGCGGGCAGGACCGCACCGCCTGGGAAGAGCAGGCGCTCAACGAAGAACTCATGCGCACGGACGCGCCGGTATACCTGTCCGAGACCACCCGGATGGTGGCGTCGATCATCCGGCAGATCGGTACACCCGCGATGAAGGAGCGCATCCTCCCCGGCGCTTTGACAGGCGACGTCACCATCGCGCTCGGCTTCACCGAACCGGAATGCGGCTCGGATGTGGCCGCCGCGGCCACGAGGGCCGTACGAGATGGCGACGACTGGGTCATCAACGGCTCCAAAATGTTCACCACCAACGGTCACATCGCCGATTACATCTTCCTGCTGGCCCGGACGAGCCCCGACAAACCGAAGCACAAGGGGCTCACAATGTTTCTCGTGCCGACGAGCTCCGACGGCTTCGAAGCGCAAGCGGTGTGGACGCTGTCGGGCGAGCGCACCAACATCACCTTCTACAGCGACGTGCGCATCGGCGACGAGTGGCGCATCGGTGACGTCGACGCCGGCTGGCAGGTGCTGGGCCTGTCGCTACAGGACGAGCACGCGTCAGGATGGGGACCGCACATCGCGCGTCTCCTGCACCACGCCGAGGAGTGGGCGACCACGACGCGCGCGCCCGACGGATCACCTGCGATCGCGAAAACCGATGTGCGGCGGCGGATCGCGCGGGTAGCGATGGAACTCGAAGTGGCGATGCTCCTACAGCGTCGATGTGTGTGGATGACCGAGAACGGTCGTACGCCCGTCGCCGAGGGGCCGATGGCGAAAGTGTTCTCCACCGAGGCGCTCGTGCGCGCGAGCCAAGACATCGTCGAACTCGTCGGGCCCGATGCGACGCGGTCCGTCTTTGAGCCGACGGCGCCGGAGCGCGGCCGCTTCGAACACCTCATGCGCTTCGCGCTGGGCACCACGATCTATGCCGGAACCAGCGAGGTGCAGCGCACCATCATCGCTCAGAGAGGTTTGGGTCTACCCCGTTAGGTCCTTGGGTTTACGGGTGGGGCGCTTGCGTGGCGCGGCCTTGGCGGTGACAGCCTTCCTGGGGGCGTTCGCGGGCGGAGTCAGCGCCTGCAGGCACCATGCCCACAGCTGGTCCTCGGTGAGTTCAGCGCCCTTGACACCCAAGTGGAACACCCCGATCTGGGCCAGGGCGATGAGTGTCGAGTTCAACAGCGTGGTGAGCTGAGCGGGCGTCAGATCCTTGCGGACCAGCCCCGCGCGTGAGCATGCGGTGAGGATCCTGGTGAGCAGCTTCTGATGCGGCTCCCAGATCTTCGCGAAATCGGCAGGGCGCTCGATCTCCAGGCTCAAGTTGTAGATCGTCATCACGCGCCCGCCGATTGCCTCCGACGACTCCGCACGCGAGAGGAATCCTCGGCAGAACGCCTCGAGTTGTTCCATCGGACCGTCCGCGGCCGCCACCTCGTGGCGGATCGCCTCGATGAACTGACTGGTGGCATTCTCATACAGGGCCAGAAGCAGTTCTTCCTTGCCGGCGAAATGCTGGTAGAAGGCGCGCAGGCTGAGGTTCGAGCGATCGATGAGGGTCTGGATGGTGAAGTCGGCACGACCGGACTCCTCGACCAGTTCGAGGGCCGTCGCCAAGAACCTCGAACTACGCGCGAGTGCACGCGCGCGCGCTTGGCTGAGTCGCCGCTCGATCGTTCTTTCCTGCCAGCTACCCGGCATCTCGACGTCGGTCTCGACGAGTTCCAGATCGGCTTCCGAGTCGCGGGCACTCCGCTTCTTAGCAGTCATGATTACCTGAGAATACGCGTTCCGCCGCCGATCCACCTCGGCTACCTACACGCACACGTTGGCTAAAACAGCGTGACCCCGCCGGACTTCGCGCCCCGTCGAGCGGTCCGACGGTCTCGGCGTGCCGAGCGGGGCCTGTACAGTATTGTGGAAATATCGATTCTCGATTGCGAAAACAAGGGTTTCGCGATTGTGCCGCAAGCCGTTCCTAAGGAGTGCAGCGTTGACCGCAGACATCCTGATCGTCTCACCCGACGACCATCTGGTGGAACCGGCCGATCTGTGGACCAGCCGGTTACCCGAGCGTTATCGCGATGTCGGACCACGGATCGTCCGGCACCGGGGACGCATGGACCCGTCGATCACCTCCGACGTCGCGTTCATCGAGGATGACGACGGCCGCGACGCCGACATCTGGCACTACGAGGATTCGATCATCCCGATTCCGCTCATCAGCGCCGCTGCCGGTTACGAACTCGACGAACTCTCCACCGACCCGATCACCTACGACGAGATGCGACCCGGCTGCTATCGACCGGCCGACCGCCTCGCGGACATGGACCTCGCCGGCATCGAGGCCTCGGCTTGCTTCCCCAACACGCTGGTCCGGTTTTGCGGTCAGCGATTCCTCTACGCCAAGGACAAAGAGCTCGCGTTGCTCTGCGTGCAGGCCTACAACGACTTCCAGATCGACGAGTGGGGCGGCGGCTCGAACGGCAGGCTTATTCCGCTGGGCATCATCCCGCTGTGGGACGTCGAGCTCGCCGTCAAGGAGGTCGAACGGGTAGCGGCCAAGGGCATGCCTGCGGTGTGCTTCTCGGAGCTGCCTGCGCGACTGGACCTGCCGTCCATCCACAGCGGTTACTGGGACCCGTTCTTCGCCGCGTGCGAGAGCAACAATGTCGGGATCATGCTGCACATCGGGTCGAGTTCGTCGTTGACGAAGTCCTCCCCCGACTCTCCGCACGTCGTCACCAGCGCACTGATGGCGGTCAACTGCACCATCGCCCTGGTCGACTGGCTGTTCTCCGGCAAGCTGCGGCAGTTCCCCAAGCTCAAGCTCGCGTTCGCCGAGGCGCAGGCCGGGTGGATCCCCTACTACCTGCAGCGCGTCGACGAGGTCTGGGAGGACCGTCGGGCGTGGGGCGGCATCCATCCGCTGCTGACCGAGCCGCCGAGCACGCAGGTCCCCGGCCGCGTGTGGTTCTCCACCTTTGGCGACCCGGTCGCGTTCCGCATCCTCGATCTGGTGGGACCTGACCAGCTGATGTTCGAGACCGACTACCCGCACAACGACACGAATTGGCCCAACAGCATGGACGTCGCCAACAAGGCGACGGAGGGCCTCGATGAGGAGACCAAGCGGAAGGTGTTGTCCACCAACGCGAAGAACTTCTTCGGTTTGGCCTAGGCTTAACCGCCGAGACTACGGTTTCTGACGTATTCCGGGCCGATTCCGTCATAAAGCGTAGTCTCGCGTAGCTCTAGCGCGCCTGCCAGTCGGGCTTGCGCTTCTCCAGGAATGCGCGCGGGCCCTCGATCGCGTCTTTGGTCAGGGCCACCTTCATCCGATAATTCTCGGCGAGCAGCTCCGCTTCGTATATCGGCAGCGTCAGCCCCTTGCGCACCGCCATCCGCGAACCGCGCACCGCGAGAGGCGCATTGGAATTCACGATCTCGGCGACCTCCCACGCCCGGTCCATGAGCGTCTCGTGGGCCACCACCTCGGTGAACACGCCGAGGTCGTAGGCGCGCTGGGCGTCGAGCTGCTCGTGCCTACCCATCAGGATCAACCGCATCGCCACGGGGAGCGGCAGGATCCGGGCTAGCCGGACTCCTTCACGCCCGGACGTGACACCGATGCTGACATGCGGGTCCATCAACGTCGCGCGTTCCGACGCAATCGTGATGTCGGCCGTCGTGACGAGGTCCATGCCCGCACCACACGCAATGCCGTTGACAGCACAGATGATCGGCTTGGTCATCTGCAGCCACGGGGGTGTGGCCTCCTGCGGCGCATCCCATTGGCGCATGGAGCTGAGGATGGGCTCGCCTTGGTTGTCGATCCCGGCCGCGTTCTCCATGTCGTGATCGGCCGCCTTGTTGACGTCGGCCCCGACGCACAGTGCGCGGCCGGCACCGGTGATGATGACGGTCCAGATGTCCTGTGACCGTTCGATTTCGGCGTACACCTCGGCGAGTTCGGCGATCATCTCGTCGTTGATCGCGTTGAGCACCTCGGGCCGGTTCAGCGTCACACACGCGGTGTGACCGGAGACCTCGAACGTGACGGTGTCGTAATTGCTCATCTCACTCCGCAGCTGCCGTGTCGCGGGCGGTCGGCCGGACCCCCAGGATTTCTTCGAACCGGTCGCAGTAACGCGGCAACACCTCCGGGTTGAGTAACCGCGGCGGTATGGCGCCCGCGAAAATCGTCTGCCACTGGCTGGCGGTGGCGACTGCGATGTCGCGAGCCGCCTCGACGGTGATGCCCGCGACATGTGGTGTCGCGACGACGTTGTCGAGCCTCAACAGCGGGTTGTCGTGTCTCGGCGGCTCCTCGTGGAACACGTCGAGGCCCGCGCCGGCGATACTCCCGCTCACCAGGGCGTCGTAGAGCGCCTCTTCGTCGTGCACCGGGCCACGCGCGGTGGTGATGAAGTACGCGGTCGGTTTCATCGCGGCGAATTGCGCAGGCCCGAAAAGCCCCCGCGTCTCGGCGGTCAGCGGACATGTGACCTGAACGAAGTCCGATCGCTCGACCAACTCGGAAAGCCCGACCCGGACCGCGCCCCTGCCGCGGGCGGTCGCGTCATCGACGTAGGGATCGAAGACCAGGACCTCCATCCCGAACGGAGCGCACAACTCGACGAGTCGTCCACCGATGGCGCCCAATCCGACGACTCCGATCGTCTTTCCGAACAGCTGAGTGCCCCGCAACACCAATCGATCTCCGAGGGGACCGCTGCGCAGCGCCCGGTCGGCGGCGGTGATTTTCTTGGCCAGATCGAGCATGAGTCCGAGTGCATGTTCGGCGACGGCTTCGGCGCCGGGACCGGAGTTGTTGCACACCGCCACCCCCGCTCGGGTACACGCCGCGACGTCGATCACGTCGTAACCCGCCCCCGCCGAACACACGGCAAGCAACTGTGGGCAACGATCCACCAGCTCCGGCCCCGCCAGCCACTGCACGCCATCCTCGATCGAGGCGACGTCAGTTCTGGTGGCGACCTGATATCCGTGCGCCGATTCCAATGCTGCCCAACCCCGTTCGACGGAAGCTCCGAGGTCGAGCATGACGAGCTCGATGTCGGCCCCCGCCAGTATGTCTCCTGCGACCTGATCGGTCCATCTCTCGTAGACCAGTCGCGGACGGGTTGTCATCGCTTGATTTTGGGCTTCGCTTGAGCCGCCTTGAACATGTCGGCCAGTGCGGGGTCGACGTTCTTGTAGTCATTGCGTGCGATCGCGCCGTCGCGTCCGGCAACGGGGTCATAGCCCAGGCGCAGATCCTTGTTCTCCATGTGGAAGTACTCCCGCCCGAGGGGGAGGCGGCGATCCTCGCGCGGAACTTCCATCCACGCCCGCAGGAAACAGCGTGCCTTCTTCGGGTCGGTGCTGCTGACGAAGTCCGAGCGCGAGTGGCACATTGCGAAGTTGTTGGCCACGGCGGCTTCACCGGACTCCAACCGGAACTCCACCTGCTGTTCGACCAGGACGGTGCGCAAAAACTCGATGGCGTCGTTCTGTTCGGCGGTGAACTCCCGGCCGAGGGTGTGCATGGCAGGCAGGATGCTGCTGTAGGTGAAGTTGATGCAGATACGACCGTCGATCTGAGAGAAGACCGGAACGTCGTATGGGGTCACGTCCGGTTGATCGTCGGGTTGCTCGCTGCGCCGATGGTGCGGAAACCCCTGGTAGAGCACGGGGAGCAGGTCGGGCCGTTCGTTGAGAATCCGGTTGTGCGCGGCGGGGCCGCTGGCGAACTGGCTCTCGCCACCTTCTGCGGCCGGGTACACGCAGAGCAGCGAAAGGATGTCCGCCGCATCGTTGTGCATCGCGAGCTCGGCCCTCGACTTGGTCCCGCGTGCCGGTTGTACGCCGTTGGGCAGCACCTCTTCCTGCACGCGCACCATCCGGTGACCGAAGGAGTTGTTCGACACCAGGTAGCCGAGGTGGGTACAGAATGCCCAGTAGATGCGTTCCAGGTCCTCGATCGAATGCTGTTCGACGGGGAAACCGCGCACACACGCCAGGCCCCTGCCGAACATCAACTCCCGGTACAGCCGCGCGAGATCCTCGTCGAGATCCGGATGCCGGGCGTCCTCCGGCGTGATGTCGTCGCGATCCTTTCGGGCGGTTTTGGCCAGTATGGATTCCAGCGCGGCCACATTGCTCGACGACAGGTCGAAGGCGAAGTCCTCCTTGCTGCTGAAGTCGGCACCGGTCCATGCCATGGGATCGGTGACTTGCTCGGTGTAGATCGCGGTGGGCATCCGTCCTCCTGTTGTCGTGACGAGGCTCTCGGCTATCGGCTCGCCGCGCGCCTCTCGAGCTCACGCAAGGCGTGCGCACGGGCAGTGGCGGCTTCGGTCATCATCCCGACGTCGGTTCCCGCCGAAATGAATCGCAGCCCCAGCCCTGCAAAGCGTTCCAGCAGGTCAACGGACTTGATCCCGGCCACTCCCAGCGCCACGCCGTGTGCACGACAGGCCGCTGCGACAGAGTCTACTGCACGGTGGAAATGCTCATTCTCATATTGCCCGTGGATCCCCATCTCGGCCGTCAGATCGCTAGGCCCAAGCAGCACCATGTCAACCCCCTCGATGGCTGCGATCTCCTCGGATCCCGCCACCGCGTCGGGCGTTTCGATCATCACCGCCACCACGGTATGGCGCTCGAGTTCCCCCGTGAGTTCGGCGGTTGGACGGGGTGCGTATCCGCTCACCGCGTTGGGTCCGGAGATGGACCGATGGCCGAAGGGCGGGAAGCGAGCGGCGTCGACGACCGCCTGTGCCTCGCGCGCCGAGTTCACGTGCGGCACAATCACTCCGACCGCGCCAGCGTCGAGTACGCGCGCGATCATGGTGGGGTCGTGCGACGGTACCCGCACGAGACCGGAGATGCCCGCACCGAGCGCGGCCACACAGAGCATCCCCGCCGTTTCGAGCGAGCACGAGGTGTGCTCGAGGTCGACATAGACAGCGTCGTATCCGCAGGCCGCCGCGATTGCCGGGACGTCGGGCGTGCGGGCATTCAGCAGAGCGAGGCACAACACCAGGCGATCGCCCTTCAAGGCATCCCGCAGCGGTCCCGGCACCCACCCACGGTAACCGAGCGAGAACGATGATTCCACTACAGCGTTAATGACATTATCGCCTGTGGTAACCATTACTCATGTCCGAGAACCGGGTCGCGGTGGTCGGCGCCGCGCTGTCCGATTGCGGGCGGGTGCCCGACAAAACGGCGATGGCGCTGATGGCGCAGGCCGCGCGGCGGGCCGTAGCAGACGCCGGCCTCACCAAGGACGACATCGACGGCTTCGGCGGCCACGGGACACTGTTGCCACCCGTCGAGGTGAGCGAGTACCTGGGCCTGCGGCCGACGTGGGTCGACGCCACCAACGTCGGTGGATCATCGTGGGAGGTCATGGGACGGCACGCCGCCGCGGCCATCGCGGCGGGCGAGATCGACGTGGCCCTGTTGACCTACGGTTCGACCGCACGCTCCGATGTCAAGCGCCGCGTGCGGGCATCGGCCGCGGCGCTGAGCACCGGCGGCGCGATGCAGTTCGAAGCACCATACGGCGCCACGCTGATCGCCAAGTACGCCATGGCGGCCAGGCGCCACATGATCGAGTACGGGACAACCGAGGAACAGCTGGCCGAGGTTGCCGTCGCCGCGCATGAATGGGCTGCCATGAACGAGAACGCCTTTGAGCGCGATCGGATCACCGCAGAGGATGTCGCCGCGGCGCCGATGCTCGCCGACCCATTCACGTCCAAGCATGTGTGTCTACGAACCGACGGAGGCGGGGCGGTCGTGCTCGCCAGCGAGCGGGTGGCGAAGGACTGCGCGAAGGAACCGATCTGGATCCTCGGCGCGGCCGACGCCGCATCGCACGTGAGCATGAGTGAATGGCCCGACTTCACGACATCAGCCGCCGCAGAATCGAGTCCGCGTGCGTTCGCGCAAGCGGGTGTCACCCCGGACGACATCGACGTCTGTCAGCTCTACGACTCGTTCACCTCGACCGTCCTGCTGACGGTCGAGGATCTCGGGTTCTGCGCCAAGGGTGAGGGTGGTCCGTTCATCGGCTCCGGCGCGCTCCGTCCGGGCGGTGCGCTGCCCACCAACACCGACGGCGGCGGGCTGGCGTCGTGTCATCCCGGGATGCGCGGGATGTTCCTGATGGTCGAAGCGGTTCGGCAACTGCGCGGCGAATGCGGCGAACGACAGGTCGAGGGTGCGCGCCTGGCGTGCGTGCACGCGATGGGCGGCTTCTTCACCCACAGCGCGACGATGATCCTCGGGAGGCAGTGATGCAGTCGCCGAGCGGTCCGAACCGCCCGACCATGGACAGCGACAGTGAAAGTTGGTGGGCGGCGGTCCAGGATCGCACTCTGCTGATCAACGAATGCGGCTCCTGCAGCCGAAATTCGTTGTACGCCCGCCCCTTCTGCCCTTACTGCTGGAGCGAGGACGTGTGCCTCGCGCCGGCGTCCGGACGGTCGCGCCTCTACACCTGGAGCGTCATCCACCAGAACGCCGCACCGTTCGACGCCGTGCCCTACGTCGTCGCGATGGTCGACCTCGAGGAGGGTCCCCGCCTCATGACTCAGATCGTCGACTGCCCGGTCGATCAACTCTGCGCCGGAATGGAGCTCGAGATCGCGTTCCGCGAGGACGACGACGGATTCGTCGTACCGGTTTTTCGGCCGTAATCTTCCGCGAAATTGCATTCCAGCAGGAAAAGTTCGAGAGAGCGCCTGCTGGAATGCCATTTCGCGAAACGGGTGCTACGCAAGGCGGGCGGCGAGTACCCGCGGCCGACCCTTCGAACGCGCCTCGAGCGTATTGCGTTGCACCTTGCCGTTGGCGTTGAGCGGCAATGGTCCATCCCAGAACACCAGCTCCTCGGGCAGCTTGTACTTCGGCATGCCGATTCCGACCAGAGCATCCGCCACATCGGCGAGCGACATCTCGACGCCGTCGTCGAGTACCATCGCCACCGCCAGCCGTTCGCCGGTGGTCGCGTCGGCAACCGAATAAGCCGCGCACTCACGCACACCTGGGATTCGAGCCACGGCCTCCTCGACTTCCGCCGCGGGAATCTTCATGCCGTTGCGGATCACGATGTCCTTGATCCGCCCGACGATGCGCACGCGGTGATCGCTGACCTCGGCCACGTCACCGGTTCGGAACCACTCCCCGTCGAACGCGTCGATGTCGTCCTCGGTATCGATGTAACCGAGAAATGCATGCGGACCCTTGATGCAGCACTCGCCCGGGTCCCCGGCCGACCCCACCCGCACATCGACATCCTGCAGCGCCACACCGTCATCCGCGTGACGCACCGCCCTGCTCTCGGTGCGTAGCCCCGACGTGCTGATCGGCACCTCCGACGATCCGTACGCCCGCATCACGACGATGCCGAAGTCGTCCTCGACCCGTTCGACGATGCGCCTGTCGAGCATGGTGCCACCGAGATAGACCGCCCGCAGCGGCACGACGCTCCCCCTGGCGACCGCTTCGTCGAGCAGACGGTCGAGCAACCGATCCGGACCGCCGTACCACGTTGCGCCGGAGGACAACAGAAGATCAGACGTCGCGGCGGGCTCCCAGCGATCCTCCAGCACCACCGGCACGGCGAGCATGGGTCCGATGAACAGCGCCTGCAGCACACCGGTCACCGAGGCGAGCGGGCTGATGAGGAAGATGCGGTCATCCCCGCCAAGTCCGGCGGCGGCAATGTAGTTGGCAGACGCCTTGGCAAGCGTGCTCAGCGAATGGATGACGCCCTTGGGCCGAGACGTCGTGCCGGAGGTGTAGAGGACAAAAGACGGCTCGTCGGCGGGCCGCATGGGCCCCTCGCTTACCGACATGTCCGAGGCGCGGAAGATGTCGATCCAGGCACACGCGTCACGCAAGGGTCCGTCGACGACGGGAGACCAATTCGGGGCCAGGCCGAACCGGGCCCCGGTCCGGGCCACGATGTCGGCGACCTGTGTCGCGCCCGCGCTGCGCGGCACGAGCAGTACCACCGCGTCGACACGGATGGCGGCGTGTACGGCGACGACCGAACCGATGTCGTTGCCGACCACGACCACGACAGATGTCGACGGGCCGACACCGCCGTCACGAAGCGCACCGACCGCCTGATCGACCTGTCCATCCAGTGCTGCGTAGGTGATTTCGGCACCGCGACCGATCAGCGCCGGTCGTGTCGGATACCGCAGGGCGGCCGACCGCACGACGTCGAGCGGCCGGTCCGACCAGACGCCGGCGGCACGATACTGGTTCCTGAGACCGCTCGCTCGTTCCCGCGCGTGTCGCAGCAGCTCGGTGGCCGCACTCATGGTGTCCTCCGATGCAAATACCGATTCTCGTCTACGTAAATGTAACCTCTCTGGCATGTCACCTTTGACCTTCGATGATCAGGTTGCCGTTGTCACCGGTGCGGGCGGAGGGCTCGGGCGCTGTCACGCACTCGAACTCGCCCGTCGCGGTGCCCGCGTCGTGGTCAACGATCTCGGCACCGCCGTCGACGGAGAAGGCGCCTCGATTACGGCGGCGCAGGCGGTGGTCGACGAGATCACCACCGGGGGCGGCACCGCGATCGCCAACGGCGACTCCGTCGCGACGGAGGAGGGTGGTGCGGCGATCGTCGCAGCGGCGATGGACGCCTTCGGACGACTCGACATCCTCGTCAACAACGCGGGCATTCTCCGCGATGCAGCGTTCAAGAACATGACCGCCGAGCAGGTGGACGCGGTGATCTCGGTCCACCTGGCCGGCGCCTTCAACGTGACGCGCGCCGCGTGGCCCGTCATGCGCGAGCAGAATTACGGGCGGATTGTTCAAACCACCTCTGGCACAGGTCTGTTCGGGAACTTCGGGCAAGCTAATTACGGTGCCGCGAAGATGGGGCTGGTCGGGATGATGCACGTGTTGGCGATCGAGGGCGCGCGAAACGGCATCGCCATCAATGCCATCGCGCCGATCGCTCGAACCCGGATGACCGAGGACATCATGGGCGAGGCCGGCAAGGCGATGGACCCGGAGTTGGTGACACCCGTGGTGGTCTATCTGTCGCACCGGGACTGCGATCGCACCGCTCACATCTACTCCGTGGGTGCCGGCAAGGTGTCGCGGGTGTTCATCGGTGTCACCAAAGGTATCGAGAATCATTCACTTACAGCTGAATTGGTGGCAGAGACGATCGACGAGATCGACGACAGCACGACCTTCACCATTCGCGGGGGCCCTGCGACCGGTTGATCGTCAACGGCCCTGAAAGTTCGGCGGGCGGCGCTCTGCGAACGACCGCAGGCCCTCCTGCAGGTCGGCCGTCCACGACACCACCTCCTGCGCCCAGGCCTCCTGCTCAAAGGCCCGGTCCCGCCCCGATTCCGACGACACCGACAGCAGGCGCTTGGTCAGTGCCAGCATGACGGTGGGGCCCGCGGCCAGGCGGCGGGCCAGTTCCTCGGCGACCGCATCGGTCTCCTCGGGTGCCACGACACGGTTGACCAAGGTGAGTCGCTCGCAGGTCGCGGCGTCGACGGGTTCTCCGAGCATCAGGAGTTCGGTGGCCTTGCGCAGTCCGACGATCCTGGTCAGCAGATGTATCGCGCCCGAGTCCGGCAGGATTCCGCGATGCACGAATGCCTCCACCAGGCGCGCCTCGGTGGACATGACGACCAGATCGCAGGCGAGCATCAGGCTCGCGCCGGCACCCGCCGCCACACCCTTGACCGCGGCGACCACCGGCTTGTCACAATCGAGCACCGCGGAGATCAGTCGCTGATAGCCCTTCTGCAGCATCAGAGCGACGTCTCCGGGCTTCTTCTCCTCGGTGGGTCGCGCCGATTGCGGGCCCAAACCCGCACCCGAGCAGAAGTGCCGATCCCCCGTCGCTCGCAACAACACGCTTCGCACCGAAGGATCATCATCGGCCTTCTCGAATGCTTCCGTGAGGGCTTCACGTGCCAACGGGGACAACGAGTTCGCAGCATCTGCGCGGTCGATGGTGATCCGGCAGACACCATCGGATCCAACCGCGCTCTCGATGCCCGACTGCTCTTGAGTCAACTCGATCACCCCTGCGTTAACGACGTTTCCGTTTTTCGGGTATCTTAATTTCCGCCGACGTTCCCCACTGACGTTATGTGCCGAACTGAGGAGGCCCAAACTGAGGAGGCATGCGTGACCCAGTCCTCGGCAACGGGCCAAATCACGGAGGAGGGTTTGGCCAAGTTGCGCGCCCGCATCGGCGTCGCCGTCCCGCACACTCAACCCCCGCATTACCGTCGGCCCAACGAGGACACGTTCCGGATCGTGGCGGAAAGCTACGGCGACGCGAACCCGCTGTGGTCAGATCCCGAATACGCGACGAAGTCGGTCTGGGGTGAACCGATCGCGCCGCCCGCGCTGATCGGTGGCGACACCTTGATCGGCGAGGACGAGGTCTCCGAACTCACCGACGAGGACCGGCAGCTGACCGCCGGTGACCCGTTGCGCGGCGTTCACGCGTTCTATGGCGGATCGTCGCGCGAGTGGTGGGCGCCGCTGCGCGCGAACCGCCGGGTCTTCCGGCGCAACGCCCTTGTCGCCGCGCTGGACAAGAGCAGTGAGTTCGCCGCCCGGGCTGTGCACGAATGGTCGGCGCAGGTGTTCTGCGACGAGGACGGCGTCCTCCTCGGCGGCCAGTACCGGAACATGATCCGCACCGAGCGCAGCAAGGCCAGGGGACGCAAGAAGTACGAGTCCGTCGACCTCGGAACGTGGAACTCCGACGAGATCGCCGAGATCGACGCGCGGTACGCCCGTGAGGCACCCCGGGGCGCCGAACCGCGTTGGTGGGAGGACGTCGCGGAGGGAGACCAGATCGGCCCGCTCACCAAGGGTCCGCTCACCGTCACCGACATGGTGTGCTGGCACGTCGGAATGGGCATGGGCATGTACGGCGTGCGGCCCCTGAGGCTGGCCTGGCAGAACAGGCAACGCATTCCGCGCTTCTACACACTCAACGAGCACGGTGTCCCCGACGTACAGCAGCGGGTGCACTGGGACCCGGGCGCCGCGCGCGACGCGGGCAACCCGACGACATTCGACTACGGCCGCATGCGCGAGACGTGGCTCATCCATCTGTGCACCGACTGGATGGGTGACGATGCGTCGCTGTGGAAACTGGACTGTGAATTCCGGTTGTTCAACTACGTTGGCGATCTGCACACCATCACCGGCACCGTCACCCGCAAATACCTGGCCGACGGGGCCCGTCCGGCGGTCGACCTGGACCTCGCGGCGACCAATCACCGCGGCCAAATCACCACGCCCGGACACGCCACGATCCTCTTGCCCAGCAGGCAGCGGGGCCCCGTCCGCCTGCCGGAACCGCCCGGCGGGGCGACCGACCTCGCCCGTCTGCTGGCGGTCATCTCCGACCGGTTCGCCGAACATTGAGCCAGCCGTGACCTATCCGAGCGTTCCCGGACTCCGAGCCGAACAACAGGGCCCGGTTCTGCGGCTGACCCTGGACCGCGCCGAACGCCGCAACGCGGTCAACGACACCATGCTCGACGCGATGATCGGGCACCTGTCCCGGTCTGGCACCGACGAATCGGTTCGCGTCATCCGCGTCGACGCCGAAGGTCCGGACTTCTGCGCCGGCGCCGATCTGGTGGCCAACAACGCCAAGTCGGAACGCAAACCGCGCGTGGGGAGCACGCAGCGGCGACTGCCCAATAAGGCCAACAGGCTCATTCCCTTGCTGCTCGAGACTCAGGTGCCCGTCGTCACTGTGGTTCGCGGCTGGGCGGCCGGCCTGGGTTTCCACCTCGCCTTGGCGTCGGACTTCTGCCTGGCAGCCTCGGACGCGGTGTTCTGGGAACCGTTCATGGCGCGCGGCTTCACACCCGACAGCGGTGCGGCCTGGCTGCTGCCACGACTCGTCGGGATGGTTCGCACGCGCCAACTGTTAATGCTCGGCGAGGAACCGTCCGGGACCACCGCGGCGCAGTGGGGCATCATCCATGGCGCCTGCCCCGAGGCTGAACTCGAGGGTGCGGCAACGGATCTCGTCAGCCGGCTCGCCGCCGCACCCACGGTGGCGCTCGGCCTCACCAAGTGGCTGCTGCACAGCGGCAACGGTCTTGATCTCGATCGTCATCTTCAGAATGAGGCGATGGCACTCGAATTATCCAGTCGCAGCGAAGACTTCAAGGAGGGCCTGGCCGCCTTCCAGGACAAGCGGCCCGCGGAATTCAAGGGTCGATGAGCCGAACATGACAGCACTACCGATCACCGCCGACACCACCACCGAAGACGCCGTCGAGGTGGTGCGGCGGTGGGTCGAGGCAGAGGTGCCGGCCGACTGGCGCGCGGCGTCAACCGAGGGCCCCGCCGCGCTGAGAGCGGCGCGAAGCTCGGCCGATTATCGGCGGTGGTATCCGACCTTTGCCCGAACCGGCCTGGTGGCGCCGACCTGGCACCCCGAACACGGCGGCCTCGGTATCGGCAACGACGTGGCTCGCGCCATCGAGAGCGTCCTCGCGCCACTGCGGCTCACCCGACTCAATCCGTTGGGCCTCAACAACACCGCGGCGGCCCTGTTCAGCCACGGCACCGAAGAGCAACGGCGGCGCTTCCTGCCGCCCATCGTCCGCAACGAAGAGAAGTGGTGTCAGCTCTTCAGCGAGCCCGGCGCGGGCTCCGACCTCGCGTCGCTGGCGACCCGGGCGGTGCGCGACGGTGACCAATGGGTGATCTCCGGACAGAAGGTCTGGACGACCTGGGCGGATGAGGCGGACTTCGCGATCCTGCTCGCCCGCACCGATCCCGATCAGCCGAAACACAAGGGCATCACATACTTCCTGCTCGACATGCACCAACCAGGCGTTCAGGTGCGGCCGCTGCGCCAGATCACCGGCGAGGCCGAATTCAATGAGGTCTTCATCGACGGCGCGCGGGTGTCGGACGCCCACCGAGTCGGAGAAGTCAACGACGGGTGGCGGGTCAGCGCGTCGACCTTGTCGAGTGAGCGCCAGATGGTTTCGGGCTCCGGATCCGGCGGTATGGGCAGGCTCGGTGGGTCCAGTGCGGAACGACTGATCACACTGGCCAAGGAAACCGGACGATGGGACGACCCGGTGATTCGCGACAAGGTCATGAGGCTCTGGGCACAGGAACAGATCCGCGGATGGACCAACGCCCGTGTGCGCGCGGCACTCTCGGCCGGCCAATCCCCCGGTGCTGCTTCCTCGATCGGCAAGGTCCACCAGGCCACGCTCAACCAGCAGATCCAGGATCTCATGGTCGACCTGCTGGGCACCGCCGCAGTGGCGTGGCCCGCCACCGACGATCCGGACGCGATGCCCCGCGAGGTGCAGGGCATGATGCGCAGCCTCGCCAACGGCACCGAGGGCGGTACGACCGACATCAACAAAAACATCCTCGGCGAGCGCGTACTCGGGTTACCCAAGGAGACGGACCCGTGGAAAGGAAAACCCTGGAAGGAGATTCCGCGCTCTTGACCGAATACGAGCGGTTGATCGTCGACAAGTCGGACCACATCGGGTGGCTTGTGCTGAATCGGCCCGAGGCAGGCAATGCATTCGACGCGTTGATGCTGGACGAACTCGAGGCCGCGTGGGCACAGCTGGATGCCGACCCCGACGTGCACGTGATCGTCAACGTCGCGAACGGCAAGGCGTTCTGTACCGGAATGGATGTGGTCCAGGTCGCCCGCGACAAAAAGGCCATGCGGCGTCACTCACGCCGCACGCGCGACGCCGAGCTGAAGATCTCCTCGTGGCACTGTGGTGTGTGGAAGCCGGTGATCGCCGCGGTGAACGGGGTGTGCGCGGGAGGTGGTCTGCATCTGGCCGCCGACGCGGACATCGTCATCGCTGCGGAGGCGGCGACATTCGTCGACCCGCATGTCTCGGTCGGGCAGGCGGTCGCGTACGAGGCCATCACCCTGCTGCGCAAGTCGCCGATGGAGGCGATCACCCGGATGGCGTTGAGCGGCAAAGGCGAGCGGATCTCGGCCCAACGCGCATATGAGTTGGGTATCGTCTCGCAGGTCGTGGCGGCCGATGAGCTACGGGCGGCGGCCGGGCAGCTCGCGGCCGCGATCGCGACCAACTCGCCCACCGCGATGAGGGCGACCAAGAAGGCGTTGTGGCATTCCCTGGAAGTAGGACTGTCGGAAGCCAAAGCGGCGGCCTCAGAGACGATCTGGCGACTGCGGAACCACCCCGACCATGCCGAGGGAGTACGGGCGTGGCGGGAAAAGCGCCCGGCCGACTGGCGACCCCTCGCACCGGTGGAGGCTTCGTGAGCTATCAGAGGTTGATCGTCGAACGTCGGGGCCCCGTCGGCTGGATCATCAACAACCGGCCCGATCGCCTCAACGCGTACGACGCGCTGATGCGCAAGGAATTTCCCGCTGCCTGGGCCGAGTTGGAGGCCGACCCCGAGGTGCGGGTGATCGTGCACACCGGCAACGGCAGGGCCTTTCAGGTCGGCGCCGACGTCGACGATCTCGATGGCGAGGGGATCAAGCAGTACCAGGAGACCATGCAGACGCTGGACTTGAAGCTGACGGGCTGGCATTGCAATGTCGGCAAGCCCGTCATCACCGCAGTCAACGGGGTGTGCGCCGGGGGCGGATTGCACTGGGTCGCCGACGCCGACATCGTCATCGCGGCATCGGATGCCACGTTCGTCGACCCGCACGTATCCATCGGTCAGGTCAGCGCCCTGGAGACGATCGCGCTGATGCGCAAGATGCCCGCCGAGGCGGTCTTACGGATGGCACTGGTCGGCAGCCACGAACGACTCACCGCGCAGCGCGCATATGAGCTCGGCATGATCAGCCAGATCGTCGACCCGCCAGGCAAACTGCGCGATGTTGCGCAGGAGCTCGCGGAGAAGATCGCCAGAAATTCACCCGCCGCGATGCGGGCCACCAAACGCGCGCTCTGGGGAGCGCTCGAGCACGGCCTGACCGATGCTTGCCGTGAGGGGGCCAAGCACCTGACGTCGATGTGGGGCCATCCCGACCAGGACGAAGGCCCGAAAGCGTTCGCCGACAAGCGAACACCAGCGTGGCTTCCTCTGGAGCCGAACCCATGAGCCTCTCCGATCTGCTCAACGATCTGCCGGAGGTCGCGGTACACACCTTGGCCGTCGACGTGTCCCGGGCAGACCTGATCGCGAGTGCAGACCGCCTCGCCGCGGTTCTCACCGAAACCGGGCTGATGACCGGTCAGGTGGTCGCGGCGATGCTGCCCAACGACGCCACCACGGTCGCGGCGCTGTTCGGCGTCTGGCGCTCCGGTGGTGTCTACACACCGCTCAACCCCAGGGCTGCCGACGCCGAGGTGGCCGCTCAGCTCAAGACCCTCGAGCCGGTCGCGGTGATCACGACGCCCGAACTGGCCCATCGCTTCTCGGACTTCGCGTTGCCGGTCGTCACCGGGTCGAACTTGACGTGGTCGCTCACGCCGCACTCCAACTCGGCTGACGAGGCTCGGCGGTACGACGCCGATGTGGCGCTTCTGCAGTTCACCTCGGGGACGACAGGTCCGCCGAAGCCGGTGCCGCTGCGTCACTCCACCGTCCTGGACCTGATCGACCGGCTACTGGAGAAACTTCGCGGGTCGAAGCGTACCCCCCGGAGCGGGACGCCGATGCCCAACCTGGTGCCGCTCTCACTGTCCTTGTGGGCCGGTATCTACCAGGTGCTGTTCGCTTTTCGCGCGGGCTCCGGCGTCGTGTTGATGGACAAGTTCTCGGCCGCGGACTTCGCAGCCTTGGTGAAGCGCCACCAACTGCGGTCCACGGTCTTGCCGCCGGCCGCGTTGACGATGGTGCTCCACGACGATTCGGTCACCGACCTGTCCCCCCTGAAGATCGTCCGTTCCATCACCGCTCCCCTGTCCCCCGTCCACGCGGCCCGATTCCGCGACAAGTTCGGTGTGCTCGTGCTGAACTCCTACGGCCAAACGGAACTCGGCGGCGAGGTCGTCGGCTGGTCGGCCGCCGATGCCCGCGAATGGGGTGAGACGAAGCTCGGCTCTGTCGGACGCCCACTTCCGGGCATCGACGTCATGATCGCCGACGACGAGGTGATGGTTCGCACGCCGACGACGGCTGCCCGCAAGATCGACCCCGCGTTCCTGGACAGGCTCACCGACGATGGGTGGTTCCACACCGGCGACCTCGGTTGGTTCGACGAGGACGGTTTCCTGTGGCTCGACGGGCGCGTCTCGGACATGATCAACCGCGGCGGGCTCAAGGTGTTCCCCGGCACCGTCGAAGAGGTGCTGCTGGCCGCGGCCCACGTGCGGGAGGCCGCGGTGGTGGGCGCCCCCGACGAGCGCCTGGGCGAGGTGCCGTGGGCTTTCGTCGTACGCGCCGACGATCGGGTCAGCAAGGATGAACTGATCGCGTGGTGTCGCGAGCGCCTGACCCCCTACCGGGTTCCTGTGCGGGTGGTATTCGTCGAGCGCCTGCCGCGCAACGACGTCGGCAAGGTCGTCAAGCGCGAACTTCTCACCCTGGCCGACGCGTAATCCGAGGCCGGCACGGCCGACCGGGGTCCCGGTGACCCGACTGGAAACAGATCTTCTCGATTCTGAGAACGGTGCTACTCTCGTTCAGCATTGTGCTTTTCGCGGACGAAGGAGCCGTCGATGTGGCAGGAACTTGTCCGACTGACCGTGACCTGGGTCGTGATGTGCGGACTCGTCGCATTCTTCTACTGGATGCTGGGCAACATCGGCACATTCTGATCGAGCCCGGTTAGGAGAATCATGGATGATCAGGATCGACGCCGTAAGCGCGGTTTGATCGCGTTTCAGATCTTCATCTACGGCGTCCTGATCGCGATGTTCGCGATTCAGGTTCAGATGTTCTTCACCCGGGACTGGTGACCCGATGACATCGATAGGCGGGAATCCGTCGCTCACCATGGATGAGCACGAAGAGCAGACGCGCGCGGCCCAACGACGTGCCGATCGATGGTGCATCGCCGGCACCGCGCTCATGGGCACACTTGTCCTCGGCATCATCGGCCTACCCGTGTTCTGCCGCGGCATCTACCTGTTGCGCAAGGCCCAGCGCGGCGGCTTGTCGGTCCGGCCGATGATGGTGACACTGATCGGATACGTCATCATCCTCGACGCCGCGCTCAACAGCATTGGTTGGGCTCTGGACCTGTTCGCCAACCACGCGCTGATCACCCGTACGGTCTTCACCGCGTGGGGCAATCTCATCGACGCGGGCTACTTCTGGCATTACAACGAACTCTGGATCGGCGGTGCAGGCGCACCGGGTGAGAAGGCGTGGGTGATGGTGTGCGTGCTGATCGCCTTCCCCATGCGGATCGCGGCCGCGATCGCGCTGCTGCAGATGAAACGCTGGGGTCACCAGTGGACGATCGTGACGTGCTGGTTCGGAGTCATCGTATGGACCGGTTACATCCTCAACATGACGATGTACGCCGACGTCCGGTACACGGCGGTCGGACTGCCGGTCTTCGGGTGGTGGGCTTTCAACATCTTCTACATCACGCCGTTCCTGGCCATCCCGTACCTGCACACCGTCAACCGCGAGATCTTCTCCGACTAGCAGCCGAAAAAGGACCATCGTGACCAACTCCGCTGTGGAACCTAAGGATTCGCCCGAGTCGCTGCCGCTGGGCACCACCCCCACCTGGGCGCGGATGCATAAATGGCTCAAGCGCGGGCTGTACGTCTGCCTGTTCGGGCTGGTCATCGAGGGGTCGCTGACCGTGCCGGTGATGGCGATCTGGTACGGGTGGCCGACGTTGTCGCTGAACGAGATCTGCAGCGAGCTTCTCAAGGTGCGCTTCTCCGACGACAGCCTGGAGTGCCAACAGCCCTATCCGATCGGCGGCCCACCGTTCGGTGGCGCACCCGAAGCGGCCGGCCAGCAAACCGCGCGCGACGAGTGGGGCATTCAGCCCAAGCCCAGGTACGAAAGCATTGGGTTCCGTGAACTGGTCAAGATCCACGAAGAACGCGTGGCATCCCAGTCGAGCCGGTGACGTGACCTCGTCCACAGTGGTGGTCGGTCCCACCGGTGAGCTAACACGGACGCTCGCAACGGAACTCGACACCGTCACCGTGGCGCCGGGAGGCGAGCTACCGGCGGGTATCACGTGCGTGGTCATCGTCGTCGATTTCTGCCCGCGGCCGGTCGACGTAGCAGCTCTGAGCGGTGATGATTGGCATCGCCTCGTCGACGATTCGATGTGGCGAACGCTCACCGCGCTGCAACAGGCGCGGTCGGGTTTTTCGGGCGGCGGGCGAATCGTCGTCGTCGTTCCGACGATTGGGATGGCGGGTGCCCCGGGGCTCGTCGCGTATACGACCGCGGTCGAGGGCATCCGCGCGATGGTGAAATCGGCTGCACGGCAGTGGGCTTCGCAGGGCGTCGGTACCAATCTCGTCGCCGTGCCGTTGTCCATGTTCTCCGAGGACGGAGCCACTGAGGCCGCTCATCTGACAGTCGCGGCCGTCACGGGCGATTCGACCCTGACGCATACCGTCGCCGAGTCGGTGAAGTTCCTGCTGCGGCCCGATCTCGACCATCTCGCCGGGGAGACGATCGTCGCCGACGGTGGATCGGTGATGCTGCCGTGACCCTCACCGGCTTGACCGCCATGGTCACCGGTGCCGGCGGTGGGGTCGGCCGCGGCATCGCGATGGCACTGGCCTTCGAGGGAGCCCACGTCGTTGTCGCTGCCAGGTCCGAGACCGGACAGGCGGTCGTCGACGAGATCGCCGCACGAGGTCATCACGCGACGTGGGCGCGCTGCGACGTGACCGACTTTGACTCGGTCGCTCAGGCCGTCGACCTTGCCGTGATGACAACCGGCCGACTCGACGCACTTGTGCACAACGCTACGAGCAATCGCAGCAGCCAACCGCACCAGTTGATCGACGTCGACCGCGCGCTATGGACCGACCACTCCTCGGTGTCGCTGAGCGGTGCCCACCACTGCGCGGCCGCCGCCTTTGACGCGCTCAAGGAGCGCGGCGGCACATTCATTGTCATGACCTCGCCCGCCGGCATCGAAGGCAGCGCGACTCTGCCGCTCTACGCCACGATGAAGGGCGCGCTGCGCGGCTTCGCCAAGAGCCTGGCGCGGGAGTGGGCGCCCTACGGCATCACGGTCAACGTCTTGTCGCCCCTGGCGTATTCGCCCGCGATGACCGCTGCCATCGAGGCCGAGCCCGCCATGGAAGAGCGGCTAGCGCGACGGATCCCGCTGGGCCGTATCGGGGACCCGGAGCGCGACATCGGTGCCGCCGTCGCCTTCCTCGTCGGCCCGCAGGCGCGCTACGTCACCGGACAAACCCTGGGTGTCGACGGTGGCCACTACACGAATCTGTAAGGCCGGTGCTATAAACGGGCGACTTGCGGTGAAACCATGCCACGCGCATTATCGCGTTGGCGTGTCGGTCGGTCTCCACTCGAGTTCGCGAGTCGCTTTGGAGTGGCCTGCTGGGGCCATGATGTGGAGCAGGCGAACTCCGTTGACGTTCATTGCAGATCTCGTCGCAGTAGTCGACTGGCGAGGTCGCACGGCGAGGGGGTAGGTGCACGCACCGCTATGCCGAATCGTGGGGGTGCGGCCCCCGTACGCTTAGTCTTTCGCGTGTTCGAGTGTTTGGGTGGCAATGCCAGTGACGACTGCTTCGAGAAGCCTCTCGATGTGCTTCGCGTCGCTTTTGGACCTATCGCCGGAGGCATACCGCGTGAACAATCCCGCGATGAATGTGATGACCGCGTCTCCCTGAGCGTTGCGTACATCATCATCAACCGGACCGAGATTGACTGCCGTGATGGCGTCGTGCGTCATCGCCACAATCCGGGACACGAACAATTCGAATGTTTCGGCTAGGGCGGGATCCCTCGCCCCAGCCAGAAGCAGTTCTTGACGCGCAATGTTGAGCAGCAGCCCGTCGCCTCTGGACTGCATGACGATCAGTTCCGCCAATCGACCGAAGGGAGAGTCAGTCTTGGTCGCGGCATCAGTGACCGAACGCAGATTCTCGCAGTCTATGGCCGCGACTCGTTCGCCCACGCCGCGCAATAGTGCAGCCCTGGTTCGGTAGTAGTAAGACGTCGTGCCGTCCGGAACGTTAGCGGCGCGATCCACCTGCTGGTGGGTGAGCCCGCGCGAACCCTGCTCGGCGAGTACGCGGATACCCGCATCGCAGAGTTCGCGTCTTCGCTCGTCGCCGTCGCGTTTTCGTGGTGTGGCAATGCGCACGAGTGTATCGGTCAACGCAGGACCGTCCCCCCGTCGACGTTGATGACCTGTCCGTTGATCCAGGCCCACTCGTCAGACAGCAGGAAGGCGACAAGGGCCGCGATGTCGGTGGGTCGGCCGACCCGCGCAGCCCGGATTCGCTTGAGCGCCGATTTCTCGAAGTCGGGCCACTGCGGCACAGCACGAATCGCCTCTGTCGCGGTGAAGCCCGGGGCCACGGCGTTGCATCGCACCCCCGTCTTCCCCCAGCGCGTCGCCACGTGCCGCGTAAGCGCGCCAACGCCCGCCTTCGAGCCGGCGGACGCCGGCCAAACCTTGCAGGCTCACGACCGCTCCTTCGAATCAAGGCTTTTCCTTGCACAACTCTACCTCTATAGTCATAGAGGTATAGCTCTAGGGACGTAGAGGGGATCAGATAGTGGGCACCCATCGCGAAAGGCCCGGCGCCGACGGGGCTCCAAGCGGGCGGGTGACGTGCGCCGCTCAGATGCGTGACCTGATTTCGGTGATGCGCAGTCCGTACGAGCCGGACGGTGACGAACTCATCGATGACACCGTTCAGCGGATTCGTCGATGGCTCGCCGAACATCCGCAAGATCGGTTCGGTTCTGCCGCTTGCCCATCGGAGAGGTACGGCTTGATCGACGACGGAATCGGGACCGCGTTCGACGAGTACTTCCCCACCTTCGACTCCGAATTACACAGGACTGAGTGACATGCCCGAAACCGAGTCGAAGACAACCGGCCGCAGGCGAGTCCTGGTGACCGGCGCGGCCACGGGTATCGGCGCAGCCATCGTCGACGTCTTCGTGAATTCCGACGCCGACGTGGTCGCTACCTTCCATGAGGCACCGCCCCCGGAGCGCTCGCAAGCCACCTGGCGTCACTGCGACGTCACCAGCGTCGACAGCGTGAACGACACGGTCGACGCGGCCGTCGCAGCGATGGGAGGCCTGGATGCCGTCATCCATGCCGCGGGCCTCTGGCTGCCGGGGATCGCCGGAGCCATTACCGATGCCGACATCGATCGGCTCGTCTCGATCAATCTGCGGGGCACCATTCACGTTAATCAAGCCGCTCACCGAGTCATGCAGGGCTCGGGAGGCCGGATCATCAACTTCGGCTCCGCAGAAGCGGTGATGGGCAGCCCCATTTCGGCGGTCTACGCGGCCACGAAGGGAGGGGTACACGCGTGGACGCGTTCCGCCGCCAAGGCGTGGGCCAGTGAAGGCATCACGGTGAACGCGCTAGCGCCAGCGATGCAAACGCCCGGAGCCGAGCGCCTGCGTACTTTTCTCGGCCCCGAAGGTGCGGCGTTCATGGACGAGAACCTGAAGCTGGCCATCCCGTTGCGCGGAGCTCTCGGCGACCCGGCTAAGGACCTCGGTCCCTTCCTGGTCTTCCTAGCCGGCGAGGGGTCTGGGTTCATCACCGGCCAACTGCTCGCCGTCGATGGCGGCCTCGTCATGCTGGGCGCTTGAGACACCACACCAATCGGAGTACACCATGGACCGGCTGGGCATCGAATTCCTGAGCATCTTCGGCATGCCGCCGATCGAATTCATCTCTCTCACCGCGGAATTGGGTTGCCACTACATTTCTACGGCGCTCTACGGGGTGCCGCTGCCCGAATTGGGTTACTCCACGTATTCGCTCAAGGATGACAAGCGTCTGCGGCGCGAAATGATCGGCGCCCTTTCCGATACCGGTGTGAAGATCTCGTTGGGTGAAGGATTGCTGATCCTGCCCGAACGTGACTCCGCCATTCTGGCAGACGACCTCGACGTGATGGCCGAGCTCGGTGCCGAAAAGGTCAATGTCGTGAGCTTCGAGCCCGATCTACGCCGAAGCTGTGACGAGTTCGCTGCGATCACCGAGATGGCTTCGCAGCGTGGACTGAGTACAGTCACCGAAGTCGTCCCGGGTTTCACCGTCGGAGACCTCAACACGGGTATGACGGTGGTTGAGTACGTCGACCGGCCCGAATTCCGCCTGCTGATCGACACCATGCACATCGCCCGGTTGGGCGCGCAGCCCGCCGACCTCGCAGCACTCCCCGGGGACAGCATCGGATACATCCAGCTGTCCGACACCACGTTGGTCAGTCGATTCGACGACTACAACTTCGAGGCCATGAACGAGCGCCTGGTACCCGGTACAGGTGAGGTGCCCCTGAGGGAGTACCTGGCTGAACTCCCCAAGGACGTCGTCGTCGGCCTCGAAATGCCGCAACGCGAAGCGGCCCTGGCCGGTGCCGGGGCAGCCGAACGACTGCGACCCGGCGTCGACGCGGCGCGGGAACTACTCGGATCCCTTTGATGGCCGTCCGACATTGTCCACGAGGAAAGGCAACGAATATGGAAGAAGGACAACGAGAATGAAGGCAGACGATCTGTACCACTGCGGGCTCGTCGTCGAAGACTTCGATGCCGAGATGGCATTTCTCACCGACGTAGTCGGTCACCGGTGGACTGAGACTATCGAGGTGGAGCAGACGGTCGAAATCGACGGCCGGGACGAGACCGTCCCCTTGCGGCTGGCGTTCTCGCTGAGCGAACCACGACTGGAACTCGTCCAGGCCGTTCCCAACACCGTGTGGACCCCTTCGACGTCGGGCCTACACCACCTCGGATACTGGTCCGACGACATCGATGACGACATCGCGACACTGCGAGGAAGTCACTTTATTGTCGAGGGCCGGGGTCTGACCCCCGAAGGCGAAACGCTCTGGGCGTACTGCAAAGGACCGATCGGTCCGCGGATCGAACTCGTCAACCGCGTGATGCAGCCCGTAATGGAGAGCTTCTTCGGCATGGGGGAAACCCAACCCACACGCGTGGACGGCGATCGGTCGATCCCATGAAGCAGGCGACAGTCATCGCCGTCGGCGAGACGGGGTTGATCGATGTTCCGAAGCCGCAAACCGGGCCGAACGACGTCCTGCTGCGCATGCGGGCTTGCGGTGTATGCGGGTCCGACGGAATCTACATATCCATGGGCGGGGTTCCACCCGTGGAGGGTCGCATGCCTCTGGGCCACGAACCCGCGGGTGAGGTCGTCGAGGTCGGCGCGCAAGTCGTAGGCATCCAGGTCGGGGATCACGTCGTGGTCAACCCGATGAGCGCGCCGAGCGGCATTATCGGAAACGGCGGCACCACTGGGGCGTTGGCGCCGTACCTACTCATCGAGAACGCGGTGCGAGGACGCAGCCTCGAGGTGATACCCGAGCACGTGCCGTGGGAGGTCGCAGCGCTCAACGAGCCCATGGCCGTCGCCCTACACGGCGCCAATCGCTGTAACCCTCGAACCGGGGACAAGGTCGTCGTCTTCGGTGCCGGACCGGTGGGCCTCGGTGCGATACTGGCCTTCAAATCACTTGGCGTGGGCCACGTGATTGTCGTGGATCCGATCGCCGGCCGTCTCGAAAAGGCGCTGCAAGTTGGCGCTGACGCCGTGATCAATCCCTCCGAGGAGGACGTCGTCGCTCGCCTGCTGGAACTGCACGGCGAGGGCGAGTCAATGTTTGGAGGTCGGGTCGGCACCGATGTCTACCTCGACGCGGCGGGCGCGAAAGTCGTCGTCGACACCGTGCTGTCGGCGGCGAAGCGGGGTGCGCGCTTGACGATCGTGGGCGTCCACAAGGAACCCGTGTCGGTGGAGCTGCTCAACGTGATGGGCAATGAAATCGAGATCGTCGGATCCTGTGGGTACCCTGACGAAATCTTCGAAGTGACAAAGGATCTGGTTGCCAACTGGCAGAAGTACGCCGTGATCGTCAGCCACAAGATTCCGTTCGATGATGTCGAGGAGGCGTTGCGGCTGGCGGCCACCGCCGGTGCCGCGGACAAGGTCATCGTGACGTTCCCCTGACGTTGCGCGCGACCATCTTGGGGCTAACCAATACGGGTCCGTGGTTCCGCCCAAGGCGCTGAGTTGCATCGGGGTCGGCCGGTTGATGGCCATTGTCGTTCACATGCAAAAACTCTAGAGACGAAGAGGAGATCACATGGTGGGCATACATCGCGAAAGGCCCGGCGTCGATGCCCTTGCGGTGGCTACTGGCGATCCCGCTACCGCGCTGAGCGACGACGTGTGGATGTCACCGGGTATCTCGAACTCGTATGCCGTTGGCACCGATGACGGTCGCGTGATCATCAACGGCGGGGTCTTCTTCGAGGGGGAACGCCACCGGAAGGCCTATGCCGAAGTGCCGGGGCCGACACGCGCGATCGTGATCACGCAGGGTCACGCGGACCACTGGGGCGGAGTCAAGGCGCTTCTCGAGCCCGGCACCGATCTGATCATGCACTCTAATTACCGGTACTGGCGCGATGACAACTTGCGACTCATGGGCTATCGCGGCGCCAAGGCCTCCTTCGCATTCCCTCAGTTCCTGGCCGCAACGCTCGAATACTTCAATACAACTGACCCGGCGACCATCGACCTGTCGTTCCCCGAGCCAACCACCACTTTCGACCGGCGTCACCCGATAACGATCGGCGGCCGCCGCATCGAATTGGCCTGGACACCGGGCGGTGAGACCACTGACGCGCTGGTGGTCTGGCTACCCGAAGAACGAATCCTGTTCACGGGCAACCTGTTCGGTCCCCTGTTTGGCCATGTACCGAACCTCATGACGATCCGTGGCGACCGCTACCGGGACCCCGTCCTTTACATCGAGTCGCTCAATACCGTGCTCGAGTTCGCCCCGAATCGATTGATAACAGGTCATTTCGACCCCATTGAGGGTGTCGACCGCATCGCCGAGGAGGTCACGGCCATGCGAGACGCCATGCAGTTTGTTCACGACCGGACCATCGAGCTCATGGCCGGTGGCGCAGATGTATACACGGCGATGCGCGCTGTGAGTGTGCCGGCCGATCTGGACGTGGGCGAAGGTTATGGAAGAACGCCGTGGAACGTCCGCGCCATCTGGGAGATGTACGCAGGCTGGTTCCAACACCGTTCCACCACCGAGCTGTTCGCGATTGCGCCGATGGCCGTCGCCGAGGACGTTGTGCGCATAGCAGGCATAGAACCGCTCGTCGAGGCGGCCCGTGCGCACGTCGCCGAGGACCGACCGCTGTCCGCGCTGCAGCTCACCGACATCGTGTTGGAGACCGAGCCGGGCCATGCGGATGCACGAGCCGTCGCCATAGATGCCCACCACGCCCTACTTGCGAGCGCCGAGAACTTCTGGGAACGAGCCTGGATCACCAAGACCATCGACGATTTGAGGACCGCCGAATGAACTCGATCGAATTCGACTTCACCGGGGCAAGTGTGTTGGTGACCGGAGGTACCAGCGGAATCGGCTACGCCATAGCGTCCGACTTCGCCGCCGCGGGCGCGAAGGTCACCGTCACCGGAACGCGGGCCAACGCATCGGACTATCCCGACGTCGATCTCGGGGGGCTGACGTTCACCCAGTGCCAGCAGTCCGATACCGAGTCGATCGACGCCCTCGCCGAGTCTCTCGGCGACCTCGACATTCTGGTCAACAACGGGGGCGCACCTTACGCCGCCCAGAAGGACGAGTGGGACCCCGACGGATACGTGGGTTCGGTGGCCGTCAACATGTTTGCGCACATGCGTCTGACCATGGCGTGCCACGAACGGCTCCGGGCGAGCACGCTCGCGGGCGGCAGCAGCGTCGTATCCATTGTTTCGATGTCCGCGTTCGTTTCCGCGGTGTTGGTGCCTGCCTACAGCTCGTCGAAGGCCGGCATGGTGGCCTTCACCAAGAACCTCGCGCGGCGCTGGGTCGACGACGGCATTCGCGTCAACGCCGCAGCGCCGGGGCTCATCAAAACGAGAATGACGGCGCCGGTCGCCGATTTCCCCGAAGCACTCGAGGTGGAGATGCGGCACACGCCGATGAACCGAATGGGCCGCGCCGAGGAAATCTCGCCGGCTGTTCTCTTCCTCTGCAGCGACGCTGCGTCCTACATCACCGGTACCACTGTTGCCGTCGACGGCGGCTACTTGACCGTCTAGGAGCACCCATCTTGAGTCAATTCGATGACGTGACAACGTCAGACGACGTGCTGCGCCTTGCTATGGAGGCGACCGGCGTTTCGCAAACGCAGTCCGAGTCGTGGCGCCCAGGACTCGACATCATGCTCGATGAACTCGCCACGTCGACTGCGTTCAGCGCGCATGGTCGGGACTACATCATCGACAACTGCGTCAAAGCGCTCGCGCGTCGCCTCAAGGTGGACGATTACGCCGAGAAACACCACGAGGTCCTCGACGCGCCTGTCGAGCGTCCGATCTTCGTCTTGGGCATGCCACGCACGGGTACCACCGTGATCAGTTACCTGCTCGATCAGGATCCGACTCGGCGGTCGCTACTGCATTGGGAGTGTGTCCATCCGATCCCCCCGGCCACCACTGACACCCTGCGCACCGACCCACGATGCCTGGCGCTGATCGAGGAACAAAACCAGCTGCTCAATGCGCTTCGCAGCGCTCATATGTCCGTCCCACACTGGGAGGACGCCGACGGTCCGACCGAGTGCATGTTCATTCACAATCAGGATTTCAAGGGCTTGTCGTGGGATGCCTTTCTGAAGACGTCGCGGTACACGGAGTGGTTGTTCGAAGAGGCGGACATGACGACCACTTACGAATATCAGAAGCGATATCTCCAGGTGCTTCAGTCCACCGCGCCGGGAACGTGGAGTCTGAAGATGCCGTCTCACTCCGTGCACATCGAGGCCCTGCTCAAGGTATTCCCCGACGCTCGACTCATCTGGGCTCACCGCGACCCCTACCGCGCGACCGGGTCGTTGGCCAATCTCTGGAGGCTGCCTAAACAGCTGACGCTACAACCTGATTCGATCGACCTCGCAGACATGGGGCGACAGGCTCAGTGGCAGATGTCCTACCACGTCGACAGGCCACTGCGGGCGCGCGAGCGCATCGGCGACGAACGCTTCTTCCACATGTACTACTCCGAGATGATGCGCGACCCGCTCGATGTCATGCGGCGCATCTACGCTTGGACGGGTGATCCGCTCACCGAGGACACCGAGCGCCGGATGCGATCCTGGCTCGCGGCTCATCCCCAAGATCACTACGGCACCAACACCTACAGCTTGGATGAGTATTCGCTGACCGTGAAGGCGCTCGAACCGACGTTCGCCGAGTACCTCGACACCTTCCCCATCGAACTGGAAGCTAAAGCGTGACGATTGTTCCGCTGCGACCCGCTGACTTCTATCACACTGCTCCCGGAAGCCGCGGAATGGCTTGCGCATAGCCCTACGATCGAACGTTCCAGTGCGAGAATGTATCCTCTCGTTTTAGGATAATGTCATTGCCAACGGGCAGGACGAGCGCCTTTGCTGGATAGATATCGCTGCCGACCCTGGCGGCCTGACCGCTGGACACAGCGATCGGAGAGGAATTGACGATGACCGAGTCCAAGGCATTCGAAGTGTGGGATGCCGACAACCACATGTACGAGACCATCGACGCCTACACGCGCTACCTTCCTGAGAAGTACTCGGAGGCGTTGAAGTTCGTCGATGTCAAGGGACGCAAAAAGCTGCAGATCCTCGGTGTCATCACCGAAACCATCCCCAATCCGACCTACGAGGTGATCCCCACTCCCGGCGCGTGGGCCGACTACTTTCGGGGCATAAATCCAGAAGGCAAGACGCTGCGGGAGTTGGCCGAGCCCATCCGGTGTCCCGACGAGTTCCGCCGCCCCGACCTGCGTCTGGCATTGATGGACCGTCAGGGCGTCGACGGGGCGGTGATGTTCCCGACCACAGCGGGCATGCTTGAGGAGCGCACGAAGTCGGACACCGAGCTCACCCACGCGGTCACGCATGCGTTCAACCGCTGGCTGCTCGAAGACTGGACGTTCAACTACCAGAACCGGATCTTCCCCGTCCCCGCTATCTCGCTCAACGATCCCGCACTGGGTGTGAAGGAGCTCGAATGGTGCCTGGACAACGGCGCCAGGACGGTACTGATCCGTCCGGCCCCGGTACCGCGCGAAGACGGCACGTCGCGCTCGGCCGCTCTGCCCGAGTTCGATGACTTCTGGCGACTGGTCGAGTCTTCGGGCATCTCGGTGCAAATGCACAATTCGGACTCCGGCTACGAGCGCTACGTCGACGACTGGGAGGACCCGGCGGAGTTCAACGGATTCGCGCTGAGCAAGCTACGAGGCTTCATCTACGAGGAGAGCCGCAACATCTTCGACACCCTCGCCGCCTTCATCGCTCACGGCGTGTTCGAACGCTTTCCCGGGGTACGCATCGGGGTGATCGAAAACGGGGGCTCCTGGGCGCACCGCTTGTTGGACGTCTTCGACCGCGTGTACCACAAGCGGCCGTACGACTTCAGCGAGCATCCCAGCGACGTCTTCCGCAGGCACGTCTGGGTCAACCCGTTCCACGAGGAAGACATGTCGCATCTCATAGAGATCCTCGGTGCCGACCGCGTGATGTTCGGTTCGGACTATCCGCATCCAGAGGGCCTCGCCGAACCAGCGGATTTCGTCAAGGAACTCCAGAACCTGCCGGCCGAGACCACCACACGGATCATGGGCCGAAATCTCAAGGAGCTGATCGGTATCTAGACCGGCCGTCGCCGGCGTTCGAGGCTTAGCGGGTTGATTGCACGCACCAGGTGCGGGCAATCAACCGGTTAATGGATACCGATGCAGCTCGGATGCAGTCTCCCGGCGGCGAAGCGGGCGAGTCAACGCGGCTATCCGAAGCGTGCGCGCAACTCGTTCTTCAAGACCTTGCCTGTGAGGTTGCGCGGCAACGCCTCCACCAGCTGCAGGCTCTCCGGACACTTGTGCATGCTCAGACCCTGTTCTCGGCAGTGCTCGGCCAGCATGGACAGCGTCACCTCGGTGCCGGGTTGAGCCACGACGACGGCGCACACCCGTTCGCCGGTGCGCGGGTCCGGCACCCCGATGACCGCGACGTCGTCCACAGCTGGATGGCTGGCCAAGACGCCCTCGATCTCGAGCGCTGAGATGTTCTCCGCGTTGCGGATGATGGCGTCCTTGATGCGCCCGGTGATCGCGACGTTGCCGTCATCGTCGATCCGACCTCGGTCACCGCTGCGAAACCAACCGTCGTCGTCGAATGCATCCGCGTCCAACGATGCATCGACGTAGCCGAGGAAGCACTGGGGCCCCTTGAGGCGCAGTTCTCCTTCCTCGCCCACACCCACCTCGCGCTCGTTCTCGTCGACCACGCGTATGGAGACCCCCGGCACCGGCCGTCCAACGGTGTGGTCGAGAACCTCCGGTTCGCCGTCCGGCGGCGGCGAGGTCACCACCGGAAACTCGGTCAGACCCCACGAGTTCGCGATCCCCGCCACCGAAAGCGTTTCGCGCGCTTGGCGTCCCAACTCGGGCGTGATCGGCGCGCCTCCTCCGACACACCCGCGTAGATCGGGAAAGAGCGGTTCGGGACCATGTTCCCGCTGCGCCGCCATGTAGGCGACGAAGAACGGGGTCGCCGAACCGAGCATCGTTGGACCGTGCGCGGCGACTGCCTTCGGAGTGTGGACCGGATCGAAGGTGTCGAACAGGACCAGGCGCATACCGGTCAACAGGCTGGCGGCCAGCATCGCGGCGCCGCCGATGTGCGAGACCGGAAACGCGATGGGGTTGATGTCGCTGTTCGAGGCGCCGAACATGCCCACCACCCCGGCCGACCCGGCGATCACCGAGCGGTCACAGTGCCGGATACCCTTCGGGGCCGCGGTCGTGCCCGACGAGTAGTACACCCACCGCGCCTCCTCGGCGTCCGTCGGCGGCGCCGGCAGAAGCGCCGGATCACCCGACGGCAGGCGGAGTTTCCCGGTGATCGGCGCGCTGTGGTCGACCACCACGATCGTCATCGGCCGCTCGCGTATCAACTCGTCGGCGAGCGCGACATGATCGAATCCGCGCCACACGCCGGGAACGATAAAGACCTCGGAACCGAGCTGCGCAGTGACGAAACGGACTTCACTCTCGCGCCAGATCGGCAACACAGGGTTCTGGACCGCGCCGAGACGGGCCAGGGACACCATCACGACCATCGTCTCGAGGGTGGTCGGCAACTGCCACGTCACCACGGTGCCTCTGGTGGCTCCACGTTCGAACAACCCGGCGGCGGTGCGCTCCGCCGCATCGTGCAACTGGCTGTTCGTCAGGCTGCGACCGTAGTCGTCGGCGAGTACGACGCGGTCGGGGTGGTTCTGAGCCGCCGCTTGGATCAGACCCCAATAGGTTTGCGCCATCAGCGAGTCGGCAGCAGCAGGCGTCGCTTGGCCAGGATGTTGCGCATCATCTCAGAGCTGCCACCGGACACGGTGTATGCACGGGACCATAGCCAGCATTCTTTCAGACGCTGTTTGGCAAGCGCCACATCCGAATCGGCGGAGACGGTGCAGACCATTGTCGACAGCTGCGCGCCGTAGGCCGAAACACGGTGATACGTCTCGGCAAAACTGAGCTTGGCGATCGAACCGTCGCCTGTCTGCTCGGCGCCGGCCACCAAGCGTTCGACATGGTCGTCGATGAAGGCTTTCGCCACCTCGACCTCGACGGCCAACTCCGCGACCTGGTGCCGGATGTCGGCGTGTTGCAGGGCCGGCTTGTCGTCGATGCGACCGTGACGGGCCACTGTGACCAGATCGTCGATCAGAAGTTCCAGCAGGATGACGTTGCCGCCGATGCCGAACCGTTCGAAGTCCAGGCCCGCCATGATGATCGACCAGCCCTGGCCAGGCTCTCCGATCAGGCTGTCGGGAGGGATGGTCACATCATCGAGGAAGACCTCGTTGACCTCGATCGCCTCGTTGATCGTGCGGATCGGGCGGATCTCGATGCCCGGTGAGTCCAACGGCACGATGAATGCGGACAGTCCGTGATGACGCGACGACGACGGGTCGGTGCGGATCAGGGCCAGGCCCATGTCGGCCCAGTGCCCGTCGGTGATCCACGTCTTCTGCCCGTCGATCACCCATGACCCGTCGGGCCGATGCGCGCCCTTACAGCGCACCGCGGCGATATCGCTGCCGGCATCGGGCTCGCTGAGCAGCTGGCACCAGACGTGCTCGCTGCTCCGGATCCGCGGCAGCAGAGCGGATTTCTGCTCATCGGACCCGAAATGCAGCAGCACATGAGCGGCCAGGTTGACCTGATCAACGGGGCGCGGGGCGCGGGCACGCAGGATCTCCTCGGAGACGATCCGATCGTGCAGTGGGTGGTGATCGGCACGGCCGCCGTATTCGACGGGCCAGTCCGCACCGATGAATCCAGCGACGAACAGCGAGGCGAACCACGTGCGCAGCAGGGCTTCCTGCTCGGCCGTCTCCGGTGCCCGGTGCCCCTCTCGGGCCTCGAACGGTGGTGCATGTTCAGCGATGTGTGCCCTGACGCGGTTGCGGAACTCGGCGAATTCGGCCTCTCTGGGCCGAGTCTGCGGGGCGCTCACCAGCCGACCCTATCGGCGAACAAAGCGCGGCTGGACCGCGCGGTGCCGAGTAGACACGCGTTCGTGAAAACCCGGCGCAATTCATGGTGCAGCGGGTATTCCCAGGTGAATCCGATACCCCCCGAAAGTTGCATGCACTCGTCGACCGCCGCTGTGGCGTTCGCCGCGATGAAGGAATGCGCCGCGACGGACAGGGTGACCGCGTCGCTCGTGGTGGTATCGGAGGACAGCGCGCGCGCGGCCTTGGTGAGGACCGCGCGGGCCTTGGCCTCGAACACCGACAGTTCCGCCAAACGGTGTTGTACCGCTTGGAAACTCGCGATCGGTGCACCGAAGGCGATCCGGTCCTTGAGGTAGGTGACCAGCCGGTCGAAGGTGGCCGATAGTGCACCGAGCGAATCCGCGCTCAGCAGGATTCTGGCCAGTGCGAGTAGTTGCTCCGCCCGTTCGGGTCCGCCGATGGGCACGCTCTGTGCTCCGGAGAGGTCGACACGCCACACCGGTCGGTTGACGTCCAACATCTCTTCGTCGGCTTCCCGCGGCAGTGTGTTCGCCGCCTCGAACAGATGAATCCCGTTGCCACCGAATGTGACGATGATGTCCACCGACTCGGCGCCCGAGACACGCGTGACATCAGCTGCGAGGGCGCAGGCCGCCGCACCGGTGCCGTCGAGCATGGCGGGCAACCACTGATCACGTATCTGCGGCGGCGCCGAACTCAGCGCCCCAGCGGCCGTGACGCTGCCGAGCCAGTGTGTCGAGTTTCCCGAACGTCCGAGTTCCTCGGCGATGACCGTGGTCTCAACCGGACGCCACCCACTGCCGCCGAGATCCTCGTTGACCAGCAGCCCTGTCCAGTCCATCGCCGCGAGGTCTTTGAGGGAGTCGTGCGTTCCGCACTCTGCCAGGAAGTCGCGCGCCGCGCCACGTACCAGTTCGATGTCGGCCGCATCGTCGAGGGCGGCATCTCCCTCAGTGCCCACCGGTGGTCAGCTCCGCAGCAGCAGATGTTCGGCGTTGTCGCGCATGATGCGACGCTTCGCCGCGTCATCGAGCGGGTCGAGGAGTTTGAGGAAGTCCGCCGGTTCGGCCAGCCCCTCGGCGTGCGGGAAGTCCGAACCCATCACCAACACGTCGTCGTACCCCAGGCTGGAAACGATGCCCGGGATGTCGTCCTCGGGGTACGGCACGACGCGGACGTGCTGTCGGAAGATCCTGGACGGCCGCTCGGTCAGCTTGCCTCCGATCCATGGGCCGTTGCGCCCCATGCCGCGACTCTTGTCCATGTGCTTGAGAAAGAACGGCACCCACTCGGCGCCGTGCTCGGCGACCAACGCGTTGAGTTTCGGGAAGCGGCCGAACAGATTGTCGAAGATCAACGCTGAGAGCGTGTCCTCGATCGGGCGCTGACCGTAGATGTTCATCCACTGCCACGCCGACATGTGCCAGGACGCCGGGTCGGGGTTATGCCCCCAGGCAGGCGAGATCGCGTTGAAGTACCAGAACGGCATGATGTGGTACACGAGCACGCAGCCGGCTTCCTGCAGCCGCGCGTAGACCGGGTCGAAATACGGATCGCCCGGCGACCGCCCGTAGGCGGGCCCGGTCGGCAGCATCACGAACTTCGCACCTTCAGCGATGATCGCCTCGGTCTCGGCGATCGCGGAGTCGAGATCGCGCAGAGACAACAGCGCGGTCGCATAGATGCGGCCCTCGAAGTCGAAGCCCCATTCGTCGTCGATCCAGCGGTTGAACGACCGCAGGTTCGCGTACAGCGCCGCTGTGTCGTCGACGTAGTGTTCGGCGGCCAGTGCCATTCCGCTCGGATAGATCACCATCCGTTCGACGTTCTGCTTGGCCATCACCGCGAGCCGCGCCGAACGTTCGACGTACTCCGGCTGCATGGGTTGCGGCTCGTAGGACTCCTCGGGGTTACCCGACCCCATCTGGCGGAGCATCTCCTTCAGCGAACCGGGGCGGTACGCCACATCCAGACCGAGGCCGCCCTCGCTGTTGAACGTCGCAACGCGGTGACCGGCGAGAATCACCTCAACGCCGTCGGCCCCCCGCACGGTCGTGATGGCACGGTCCTTGAACTCCGCGGGAAGGTACCTGGTGAAAGCATCGCGCGTCTCATAGCAGTGCGTGTCGCAGTCGAAAATGCCGTAATCAATGGTGGTCACCGCGCCGCCCCTTCGTGCGAGAATGATTATTCTCTCTTTCAGGAAAAGATACTATCCTCGATCGAGAATGCCTATCCGGGGTTGTCTCGATCCGATGTCGTCTCCGTTGGACCATTCGCCCCAGGAGAGGTTCACCGCGTCAGTGCGGAAGGAAAAGATGACTGCAGCAACGGTATTCGCCGCGGCGGGAGGTATCTATGTCCACCGCTGAGGCGGTCGATCACCACGACCTGCGCGAAGCAGTCCGCGATTTTCTCACCGCCAGGTCGCCGAGCAGCGCCGTTCGAGCCGCGATGGATTCTCAGCCCGGCTATGACGAGCGGGTCTGGCGCGAGTTGACCGCCGACCTCGGCCTGGCAGCGATCGCCGTGCCCGAGGAGTTCGGGGGCGCGGGCGCGGGCCTGCCCGAACTCGCGGTCGTCTTCGAGGAGATGGGCGCGGCCCTGCTGTGCGCCCCGTTCTTCTCCACCGTCGCGCTCGCGATCCCGACGCTTCTCGCCAGCGGTGACACGGTCGCAATGCGGGAGTATCTACCCGAACTTGTCGTCGGATCGAGGACCGCCACCGTCGTTCTGAACGGAACCCTCGATGCGTGGGAGCCGAACGCCGTCACGCTGACGGCACGCACTGACGGCGGCCACAGCCGGATCGACGGAGTCGCCGAACGGGTCCTCGACGGTTACACGGCGAATACCGTTCTCGTTGCGGCAAATACAGCTTCAGGCATCTCGCTGTTCGCGGTGGACGGGGACGCCGACGGGCTGGGCCGCGAACCGTTGACGACGCTCGACCGGACACGCAAGATCGCCAAGCTGAGCTTCGACGGCGTCGCCGCGCGGCTCATCGGCACCGACGGCACCGTCGCGGCCGCCCTCGAGAGCGCATACCGGGTCGCCGTCATCGCCCTGGCCTCAGAACAACTCGGAGCGGCGCAGCGCTGCCTCGATATGGCCGTGGACTACGCGAAAGAACGCATCCAATTCGGCCGTGCCATCGGCAGCTTCCAGGCCGTCAAACATCGGTGCGCAGACATGCTCGTGCTGGTCGAGGGGGCGCGATCGGCCGTGTGGCACGCCGCCGGACTGCCTGAAGGTGAGGAGCGAGCGGTGGCGGCTTCGGTGGCCAAGATGGCCTGTTCAGAAGCGTTTCTTCAGGTGGCGCTGGACAACATGCGGATTCACGGCGGCATCGGATTCACCTGGGAGCACGACGCACACCTCTACGTCCGTCGCGCGAAGGCCAGCCAACTGATCTTCGGTACCCCCGCCTACCACGCACAACGCCTGGCGGACCTCGTCACATCATCAAGCCACTAGCCGGAAGGACGACCGTGACCGTTTCATATTCGCTTGAACTCCCCACTCAGCGGGTGGAGGAGGCATCGGAGTTCGTCAATGCCGAAGCGATCGCCGAGATCGCGCGCGCCGCCGAGTCCAGCGGATTCGCCGCTGTACACGTCACCGACCACCCGGCACCCGATGCCAAGTGGCTCGACCACGGCGGGCACCACGCCCTTGATCCGTTCGTCGCGCTTTCGTTCGCCGCCGCGGCCACCACCGACGTGAAACTGCTGACCAACGTCTACATCGCCGCCTATCGCAACCCGTTCCTGGGTGCGAAGTCGATTCAGAGCCTCGCTGTCCTGTCCGGCGGCCGCCTCATCCTCGGCACGGCCGCCGGCTATCTGAAACCGGAGTTCAGAGCGCTCGGAATCGATTTCGACGCCCGAGGTGCGCTGCTGGATGAGGCGCTCGACGTTCTAAGCCACGTGATGACCGGTGATGACGTCGCCTACGAAGGGACATCGTTCGCCGCGCGCGGTGTCCGCCTGCGCCCGGTGCCTGCGGCCCCGCCCGTCTGGGTGGGCGGGAACAGCAAGCCTGCCGTGCGTCGCGCGGTGTCTCGCGCCCAGGGTTGGGCGCCGTTCAACACGTTCGGCTACGCGGCGGCGTCACGAACCGCGGAGATCTCCTCCATCGAGGACCTGGAAGCCGCGATCGTGTGGGCGAAGAAATACGCTGCTGAAGTCGGTCGAACCGAGCCGCTGGACATCTGTTTCTCTGCGGGCAACCTGCTCGACGACAGCAAGTCCTCCGACGAACGGCACGCCACCATCGCGAAGCTCGAAGCCATGGGCGTGACGTGGCTGACCATCGCCCCTCAGGGTGCCGATCGCCCCGAGGTGATCGATCACGCGCGGGCGTTCGCCAAGGAATTCATCGCATAAGGCTTCCCGTTGCAAACCCGTCGACACTGATGCGCCTGTGCGCGAACAGCCATCGGGTGTCGCGGGGCACCAGGACGTCTCGGTACCGGCCCCAATGGTCGAGTCCGATGTCTGTGTGCACGGCGAAATAGCTGCTCACTTCGACGCGATCACGCGCCACCTGCCCGAACCGGATACTCGATACATGGTGGCGGACGTGAGACAGCGCTGGGCGCCCGGTATCCGGCTCCCCGGCGATGGCGGCACCGAGACCCGCTTCGATCGCGTCTGGGCCCTTCAGCGGCTCGTCACCACCGCTGAACTCGAGGACGCCGTCGGGCTCGAAGCACTGCGCCAGCGCACGGAGATCGAACCGATCGGTGGACGCGGTGTAGTCGGATAACGTCTGCCGAACCGACTCTCGAACCTCGAGCTCCCAGGTGTCCATTTCTCCTCCGAAGTAAACACAATTGCCGCTGCACGATAACGTGTGTTCTCATGCCGCAACCACGCCTGCAGGACCTCCTCAATCCCGCCACGACCGCGCTGGTCACCCAGGAGTGCCAGGGGGGAGTGATCGGCCCGCAGGCCGGTCTGCCGATGCTCGCTGAAGAGGCACGCCGCGAGGCGATCCCGAACATTGCGAGGCTGCTCGATGCGGCCCGCGCGGCCGGGGCGACAGTGGTGCATTGCCTGATTCAGAAGCGCCCGGACAACCGCGGTTCGAACACCAACGCCAGGTTGTTCATGGCGGGTAAGTCTTTCGCCGCAGACCTGACCCCCGGAAGCCCGGGCGCCTCCGTGCTGCCCGAACTGGGTCAGGCACCCAGCGACATCGTCCTCACCCGCCTGCATGGCGTCGGGCCCATGACCGGCACGGACCTCGACTCAGTTCTCCGGAACTTGAACATCAAAACTATTGTGGGCGTCGGCGTCTCGGTCAACATAGCCATCCCGAACTTCGTCATGGATGCGGTCAACCGCAGCTACCAGTTCGTGCTGCCCCGCGATGCGGTGAGTGGGTATCCGCGCGAGTACGCGGAGTCGGTCATCGACAACACGCTGGCGCTGCTCGCGACGGTGACGACGACGGACGACGTCGTTCAAGCCTGGAAGGAGATCGGCACCTGAGCCGATATGGATGTCGCGATCGCATGGTGATAACGTCATTCTCACTAGCCGTAAATGCTCATATTCGCTGCTCCTAGGAGGTCGGCCACATGCCTACTCGGTCCCTGCCGTACCCGGTCTTCGACATCGACAACCACATGTACGAGACCACCGACGCGCTCACCAAGTACCTGCCGAAGGAGCACCGCGGCAAGGTCGGCTACGTCGAGGTCAACGGACGGCCCAAGTTGGTCGTCAAGGACCACATCAGCCACATGATCCCGAACCCGACGTTCGAGCGGGTGGCCAGGCCCGGCAGTGCCGAGGACTACTTCCTCGGCAACAACCCCGAGGGGCTGAACTTCCGCGAATTCATCGGGGAGCCAATGGATGTCATCCCAGCGTTCCAGGCGCCCGCACCCCGGCTGGAGCTGATGGACGAACTCGGCATCGACCAGTGCGTCATGTACCCCACGCTGGCGAGCCTCATCGAGGAACGCACCACCGACGACGTCGTCCTGACCCATGCGATCATCCACGCCCTCAACGAGTGGATGCACGAACACTGGACGTTCAATTACCGCGACCGGATCTTCGCCACGCCGGTGATCTGTCTGCCGCTGGTCGACGAGGCCATCAAGGAGTTCCGCTGGTGCCTCGAGCGCGGCATGAAGACCTTCCTCGTGCGGCCCGCGCCGGTCCCGAACCGGTTCGGGGGTTCGCGATCGATGGGCCTGCCGGAGTTCGACCCGTTCTGGCAGGAGGTCGTCGACGCCGGCATTCCCGTGACGTTCCACGCGGCAGACAGCGGCTACCAGAAGCACCTCATGGAATGGGAGGGCGGCGACGAGTACCTGTCGTTCAAGCCCAGCGCGCTGCGCGAGGTGGTGATGGGCTTCCGGGCGATGGAAGACACCCTGGCCGCCCTGATCTGCCACGGTGCGCTCTCGCGCTTCCCCGACCTGAAGGTACTCGTGGTAGAGAACGGCAGCGGCTGGGTGCGAAACCTTCTGCGCCTGTTGGACAAGGCCTACCGGACGATGCCCAAGGAGTTCGACGAGCATCCTGTCGAGGTGTTCAAACGCAACGTCTACATCCACCCGTTCCTCGAGGACGACATCAAGGGAATCATCGAGATCATGGGTGAAGACCACGTGATGTTCGGCTCGGACTTTCCCCACCCCGAGGGCATCGGCGACCCGCTGAGTTTTGTCGACCGCCTCGACGGCATCTCCGAGACCGCCAAGGCAAAGATCATGGGCGGCAATGCCATCGAGCAACTGGGCCTTCAAACGGTCCCGGCATGACGCAGACAACCGCTTCGCCGACGGAGTACGACGGAATCGCCGCCTTCGAAGAGCACGTGGGCGAGCATCTGGGGTACAGCGAATGGCGCCAGGTCACCCAGAAAGAGATCGACCTGTTCGCCGAGGCGACGGGGGACCACCAGTGGATCCACGTGGACGCCGAGAAGGCGGCGAACGGGCCCTACGGCAAGACGATTGCCCATGGCTATCTCACACTGTCGCTGGTACCCGTTCTCGTCCAACAGATCTACAAGGTGACCGGCTTGTCGATGCAGGTCAATTACGGCGTGGACAAACTGCGGTTCCCGGCACCCGTTCCGGTCGACTCACGCATCCGCGGAGGCGCCGAGTTGATCAAGGTGGAGCGCACCAACAACGGCGCCAGGGCCACGGTGCGGGTCACCGTCGAGGTCGAAGGCTCCGAACGGCCGGCCTGCGTCGTCGACACCATCGCCGCGATGGTCGACTAGGTCGTCATTGCGCGCAGCTGGGCAGCCGCGATTGTGCGGTTTCATACGGCTGGCCCGGCGCGTCGCGTATGAAACCGCAAAACCGGCAGAAGCAGTTGCTCGCGCAGGGAAGTCAGGCGTTCAGGATCCGTTCGCCGATGACGCGCCGATCGCGCAGGGACGAGATCTCCTCGCCGGTAAGGCCCAGCGCGCCGAGTACCTCGTCGTTGTGTTGCCCGAGAGTCGGTGACGGGGTGCGGTGGTGGCGCGACGGCCCCGGCGTGATCCGAAAAGGCCATCCGGGGTACCGCTGCCGACCGGCGATCCGATGGTCCAGGTCTTCATAGAACCCGCGCGCGTCGAGTTGGTCGATGTCGTACATCCGGTCGGCCGTCATCAGCCGCTGCGCAGGCACGCCGCGTTGAAGCAAGGCTTCGGCGAAATCGTCGGCCTGCCGTGTGGCCGCGCACTCGGCGATCACCTCGTCGAACTCGTCGTGGTGGCCCAACCGTGCCTCCGCTGACGCGAATCTTGGGTCCTCGCGCAATTCGGGGCGGCCGATCACGTCGGTCACGGCTGCCCAGTCAGCGTCGTCGCGCACCGAAAGTGCGATCCAATCATCCTCTCCCGCAACGGCGTAGACGCCTTGTGTATAACGGCGGTGCCGGTTGCCCTCGCGTTCGTGCACACGTCCCGTCAACGAATACTCGATCACGGGTTCGGCCGTCACCGCCGCGCCGACCTCGATCTGCGCCACCTCGATCAGCTGGCCCTCACCGGTTCGGCGCCGGTGTTCGAGCGCTGCGAGGAGCGCCACCGTGGCATGGACACCTGCGATCGGGTCGGCCGGACCCTGCAGGTTGCACGGGGGACCGTCGGCGTAGCCGGTCACCGCGGACATCCCGGCGAGCTGTTCGATGTTCAGGGCCCAGCCGACGTAGTCCCGCCACGGACCCTCGAGCCCGAACCCGGGCATGCGCACCATGACCACACCCGGGTTGATCTGGACCAGTGAGTCGTAGTCCAACCCGAACTGTTCGACCACCCGCGGCGAGAAGTTCTCGATCACCACGTCGGCGTCGGCCGCGAGGCGCAATGCCAACTCCCGGCCGGCGTCGGTCCCGAGGTCGAGGGTGATGTCGCGCTTGTTGAGGTTCGTGCCCTGCCACAGCGGCCCGATCTCGTACCAGTCGTCGCTGTTGCGCAGTAGCGAACCCGAATACCGATGCCCATCGGGCCGCTGGATCGACTCGACCTTGACGACGTCGGCGCCGAACGCGCCGAGATAGCAGGTGAGGTACGCACCGGCCCAGAACGTGCTGAGGTCAAAGACTTTCAATCCGGAGAACGGGCTTGTCGCGTCGCCGACATTCGCAGTGTCGCGTTCCCCGCGGGTCTCCCACTGCACGGTGGCCTCCGCGCCGAGGGGCGGCGCGGGCCGCGACGCACCCACTAGCGTCCTCGACAACCGAAACGGCGCCCCTGGCCGTCGAAACCGTGCGTCCTCGGGTCCGCCGTCGACGAAGAAGCCGCGGTCGCGGTACTGCGGGCAGTCCTGGATCGATGAGCCGTCGTTGATGGGGGCGGCCGGAATCCGCATGGCCTGACTCAGCTCGACGAGATCGCCAACCGAGATCGAGTCCAGCCAGGGCTGCGCCTTCGCGAAGAACTCATCGCGCTCGGGCCCCCCCAACATGATCGCGAGCTGGTGTTCGCCGAATTCGGGGAGCCCCATCATCGCGCAGACGTCCAGCCAGTGCTGTCCGGTCAGACAGTTGATGCCGATCCAGCCGTCAGCCGCGCGGACGATGCCCAACATCGGTGCTGCCTTCGAGTTGGTCGGCAGCCCCATGCTTTTCAGCCGCTCGGCCAGCAGCATCGGATAGGGCAGCGTACACAACAACGACTCGAACGCCGAGACGTCGACCTCCACGAGCCGACCCGGTTCGACGTCCGCGATGCGTAGAGCGGTCAGCGCCGCGAGTGCCGCGTAGCCTCCCGCGATGTATTCGGGTATGCGCGCTCCGGCCTGCACGGGCGTTCGGCCGAACTCCCTGACGTTCACCCACCCCGACGCCGCCTGCAGGGTCAGTGATGTCGACGGGCGGTCACGCCGGGGACCGTCCTGCCCGTAGTCCGAGATCCTCACGACGGCGAGGCCGGGGTTGATCCGTTGCAACGAATCGCGATCCAGCCCCCAGTCGAAACGCTCGGCTGACCCAGCGGCCAGATCCTCGACCAGGAGGTCGGCCTGGGCGATTAGCTCGTGAGCTTGTTCGATACCCGCTGCTGTACTGAAATCCAGTGTCAGACCGTATTTTCCGGCATTGAGGTACTCGAATAGTCCGCCGCCGGGCCCCCAGGCGCGCAGCGGATCACCCGTCGGCGGCTCGATCTTGCACACATCGGCACCGAGATCGGTCAGGAGCTTGGCGCAGTACGGCGCCGCGATGTCGCTGCCCAGTTCGACGACCCGCAGTCCGGCCAGGGCTTCGCTCACGCCGGAACCCCGATCGCCTTGGGCTCCATATACGCACGTAATCCCATGACCCCGCCCTCACGACCGATGCCGCTCTGTTTGAAACCGCCGAACGGAGCGTCGCCGGGGATCGTGCCGTTGATCGAGACCTGGCCCGTCCTGATACGTCGTGCGATGCCGACGGCGCGTTCGATATCGGCGCCCCACACCGCACCGCCGAGCCCGTACGCCGAGTTGTTCGCCACGGCCACCGCCTCGTCGTCGCCGTCATAGCGCAGAACGGTCAGCACCGGCCCGAACACCTCCTCCTGCGCAATGTACGAATCGGGGCTGGTGTCGGTGAGAATTGTCGGCTCGAAATAGAAGCCCTGCGAGTGGTTTTCGGGGCGCCCTCCGCCGGCCACCACCTTCGCGCCGTCGGACTCCGCCCGTCGGACGAAACCCTCCACGCGCTCGAGATGCTCCCTGCTGATCAGCGGCCCCATGCCCACCCCGTCGTCGGCGGGATTGCCGACCGTCACCGCACGCGCCAGATCGGCGAGCCGGGTGACGACGTCGTCGTGCAGTGCGGCGGGCACCACGAGCCGGCTGTTGAGGATGCACGCCTGCCCCGCATGGAGCGTGCACCCTTCGAACAACAGCCGTTCCAGGAGTTCGTCGGTGACTTCGACATCGTCGAGCAGAACCGAGGCCGACTTGCCGCCGCATTCGAGCAGGATCCGTTTCATCGTCCTCGCCGCGCCCGCCATCACGTCGCGGCCGACCGCGGAGCTGCCGGTGAAGCTCACCATGTCTACCCGCGGGTCCAGGGTCAGCGCCTTGCTCGCGTCGATGCCGGTGGGAGTGACGACGTTGACGACCCCGGGCGGAATATCGGTCTCGTCGTCGATGATCCGTGCCAGGGCCAAGCCGGCGAGCGGCGTCAGCGGTGACGGCTTCAACACGACAGTGTTGCCCGCGGCCAGCGCCGCACCCACTTTCATCACGTTGAGGGTGTGGGGAAAGTTCCACGGCGTCATGATCGCCACCACGCCGAGAGGTTCGTACCGCAATAGCGTGGTACCCGCCGCCCCCCACGCGTCCATCGGCGCCTCAGCCGGCTCGAGCGCGAGTTCCGCGGAGTGCCCCGCCATGAATGCGGGGCCGTCAACGTGGATCAGACGTTCGTTTGCCGTGCAACCCCACTCAGCCCGCGCGAGCGCGTAGATCTCGTCGCCATGGGCGAGGAGCGCGTCACTCAATTGCTGCAGGCACCGGGACCGCTCCTGCGGTGTGGTCGTCACCCAGGGCCCGGTGTCGAATGCGCTTCGCGCGGCGGCGATCGCCTGTCCGACCTGCGCAACCCCGGCGTCGGGCGCCGACGCGATGACAGCCTCCGTGGCCGGATCGACGACTGCATATCGGCCGCTTTCCGGTTTCACCCAGCTGCCGTTGATGTAGAGGTCATAGTCGTCGACGAGGGTGGATGCGGCCATCAGATCACTGGACCTTCCTGCTTTACGGCTGCGGGCTGTCGAGTCGTCCCCGGGTTATCGAAATGCCCGACATCTGCGCCTTGTGTGTACACCCGCGAGGTTGGCCGAGTCAACGTCTGGGGCGGTTGTCCTGCGGTGATGTGCATTGACACGGTGATCTTATGTGCTGTAGACACAGTTCGACCGGACATTTGTGTTTGATCTGTCCGATGCCCGATGTGTTGAGGAGAGTCTGCGTGCCTACGGAATCGACGCCCCGACCCACCTCCGCTCACCCTCTGCACTCTCCGGACTTCTACGCCGGCGACCCGTACCCGGCCTACCGGGAATTGCGCGAGACGAGTCCGGTGGTGTGGAACGACGTCACGAACTTCTGGGCGCTGACCAAATACGAAGACGTGCGCTTCGTCTCCGGCCATCCGATGTTGTTCTCGTCTACGCGCGGCATCACGATTCCGGATCCCAGCCAGCCCGAGCCCGTCCAAGAGGGCAACCTGATCTTCACCGATCCGCCGCGACACCGGCAGCTGCGCAAGCTCATCAACGCGGGGTTCACCCGGCGTCAAGTGTCGTTGCTGGAGCCCACGATCCGCAGCATCGTCGACGGCATAGTCGACGGCATCGACCCCTCCCGCGAGTATGAGTTCGCCGAAGAGATCGCGGCTCCCCTACCCACCCGGATGATCGCCGAAATGCTGGGCGCCGCACCGGAAGACTGGGAGAAGTTCCGCACCTGGTCCGATGCCGCCGTCGGCACCGCCGACCCCGACATCGAGCTGGACCACCTGGTGGCGCTCGGTGAGCTGTACGAATACTTCACCAAACTGATCGAGGCCCGGCGCTCCGGCGAGGTAACCGGACAGGACGATCTGTTGAGCATCCTGGCCGCCGCCGAAGTCGACGGGGAACGCCTCACCGATGCCGACCTGCTCAACTTCTCATTCCTTCTCCTGGTGGCAGGCAACGAGACCACCCGCAACCTGATTGCGCTCGGTACGGCGATGCTGCTGAATCATCCCGATCAGTTCGCACTGCTTCGTTCTGATCCGACACTGCTGACATGCGCGGTCGAGGAGATGCTGCGCTTCACCAGTCCGGTGACCCACATGGCGCGCAGAGCCACCGCCGACGTCGAAATCCGAGGACAGAAGATCCGGGCCGGTGACACGGTGGTGATGCTGTACGGCGCGGCCAACCGGGATGAGGAGGTCTTCGGACCCACGAGCGAGGAGTTCGACATCACCCGGAACCCGAACCCGCACATCGCCTTCGGCGCCGGTGAGCATGCGTGTCTCGGCGCTCAACTGGCAAGGCTCGAAGCCAGGATTATGTTCGAGGTGCTCTTCGGTACCTATCCGAGCATTGAGCTCACCGGGGACGTGACCCGCCTGCGCGCCACGATGGTGCCGGGCGTCAAACGCATGCCGGTGCGCCTGAAAGCGAGCGTGTGATGGACTTCGACTACACCCCCGAACAAGAACGACTTCGGGCCGAGTTCCGGGAGCGCCTCGAGGCGGTGATGACCCCGGAGCGGCGTGCGGCGGTCTCCGGCCTGATGGAGGGCGGCGCGGCGATGACCGAGTGCAGGCGCACGCTCGGCGAGGCCGGTCTGCTCGGTGTCGCTTGGCCGGTGGAGTACGGCGGACGGGGGCTGACCGCGCTGGAGCAGTACATTTTCAGCGAGGAGGCGCGCCGCGTGCATGCGCCGTTGCCGATGATCACGCTCAACACCGTCGGCCCCACCCTCATTCAATACGGCACCGAGGAACAGAAGCAGAAGTTCCTTCCCGCGATACTGAAGGGCACCGTTGACTTCGCGATCGGCTACTCCGAGCCAGGGGCGGGAAGCGATCTCGCCTCGTTGCGAACCACCGCGGTGCGTGACGGCAATGAGTTCGTCATCAACGGCTCGAAGATGTTCACCAGTGGAGCGGAGTTCGCCGACTACATCTGGCTGGCGGCGCGAACCGATCCAGAAGCCAAGAAGCACAAGGGCATCACCGTGTTCATCGTGCCCACCGACTCGCCGGGGTTTTCGTGGAAACCCCTGCACACCATGCCGGGTGTGTCGACCTACTACACGTTCTACGACGATGTGCGGGTACCCGAGAGCGCGATCGTGCTCGGCGAGAACCAGGGCTGGAAGCTGGTGACCAACCAGCTGAACCTGGAGCGCGCCGCGCTCGGCAACCTCGGCGCGCTGGAACCGTTGTTCGCCAAGACCGTCGAATGGGCCAGGACCACGCCGCTCGACGACGGACGCGTCATCGACCAGCCGTGGGTCCAACAGGCCCTCGCGCGTGTCGAGGCGCAGGTCGCTGCCTACCGATTGTTGAACCTGCGGGTCAACAGCAACATGAGCTCCGGAGCACTGGGTATGGGAGAAGCCTCTGCGGCAAAGGTTTTCGGAACCGAACTCACTCAGCAGGTGGCCCGTGAGCTTCTCGATGTCGTCGGGCAGACCGGAACCCGGAAGGGCCCCGACGCGCCTCTGAAGGGTGACCTCGAAAGCGCTTACCGTCTCGCCGTCATCAACACCTTCGGTGGCGGCGCAAACGAACTGCAACGAGACATCATCGCCATGGCGGGTCTCGGAATGCCACGCGCACCCCGCGACATGCGAGCGTCCTGAGAAAGGAATCCTGCAGTGACCGACACGACGAAAGCCGATCTGCGCGAGCGCCTCGACGCGCTCATCGGCAAGCCCACCGACGGTGTCGGCAAGCCGGTACGTGCGCCGGATCCGGTGAATGCCGCGATGATCCGGCACTGGGCGTACGCCCTGGGCGACATGAACCCGGCCTACCTGGACCCCGAGTTCGCGAAGAACTCCCGCTACGGCGACATCGTGTCACCGCCGGTGATGCTGCAGACCTGGACGATGCCGCCACCAAAGCTGCAGGGCATCCACGAGCGCGGCGGTGTGCCGATCGAGATGAAGGGTGAGAATCCCCTGCAGTTTCTCGCCGACGCCGGCTACACCGGCATCATCGCAACGAACTCCGAGTTCGAGATCGAGCGCTATCCGCGAGTCGGCGATGAGATCACCTCCGAGACGGTCTTCGACTCGATCTCCGATGAGAAGAAGACGGCCATGGGCAACGGGTTCTTTGTCACATGGGTGACCACATACCGCGATCAGAACGGCGAAGTCGTCGGTCGCCAATGGTTTCGCACCCTGCGGTTCAAGACGGGCGGCGAGTGATCGATGGCCAGCAGACTCGCTCCCAGCATCAGTCCGGACACGGAGTTCTTCTGGTCAGGGCTCAAGGAGCAGGAGCTTCGCATCCAGCGCTGTACCGACTGCAAGACCTTCCGTGTTCCGCCGCGACCGATGTGCGGTAGCTGCCAGTCACTCAACTGGGACTACGTCGTTTCCAGCGGACGGGGCACGGTCTACAGCTTCGTGATGCCGAAGTACCCGCCGCTGCCCTTCCTCGAGTATCCCTACGTCGTCGCGCTGATCGAACTCGACGAAGGCGTTCGCATCGTGTCGAACCTGTGCGACATAGAGCCAGAGGCGATCGAGGTCGGAATGCCCGTCGAGGTCTTCTACGAGACCTTCGGGGCACTGCCAAGCGGCGAAGAGCTGGTGTTGCACCAGTTTCGACCGGCGCGCTGAACTAGAGGAAGCCACTCATGGATTTCACCTTCACCGAGGAGCAGGAGACCGTCGCCAAGGTCGCCCGACAGCTCTTCGAGCACCGCGCCACACCGGAGCATTTGACCGAGCTCGAAGCGGCCGAGGTGCGGTACGACGCTGCACTGTGGGCCGAGTTGGCGGCGGCCGACCTGCTCGGAATCGCGCTGCCCGAATCCGTCGGCGGTACCGGCGGTGGTTTCCTCGAGTTGGGTGTGCTGCTCAGCGAGGTCGGGTACAGCGTTGCGCCGGTCCCGGTGTACGCGACGCTCGTCCTCGGCGCCGATACCATTGCCCGGCACGGCGATTCGGAGCTTCAACGGCGGTGGCTGTCCGGGGTCGTCGACGGCAGCCGCCTGTTGACCGCGGCGCTGGCCGAACCGGGCAGCTCGGATCCGGCCACACCGCGAACCACCGCACGAGCTGACGGGCAGGGCTGGCGGCTCACCGGCGTCAAAGAGTTGGTGCCCGCGGCGCAGATCGCTTCGGCCATCGTCGTATCGGCCGCGACGGACGACGGACCCGGCTTGTTCGTCATCGAAACCGATGGCAGCGGCGTGGATGTGACGCCTGTCTCCACGACCAACGGCGAGCCGTTCGCCGACGTCGAGTTGACCGATGCCATCGGGTCGCGGCTCACTGAAAATGCCGATGCCGACATCGTCCGCGCGTTGTACAGCAGAGCCCTGGTGGGTTTGTGCGCGATGCAGGTCGGGGTCGCCGACCGGGCGCTGAAGCTGGCCGCGTCGTACACCAGCGAGCGTGAGCAGTTCGGCCGCCCTATCGGGTCGTTCCAGGCCGTACAACAACGTCTGGCCGACGCATTCATCGACACCGAAGCGATCCGCTGGACCACCTGGCACGCGGCCTGGCTGATCGCCGAGGGCAGGCCCGCCGAGCGCGAAGCGGCCATCGCCAAGTTCTGGGCGGCCGAGGCAGGCGCGCGGGTCACCGCGTCCGCTCAGCAGGTACACGGCGGCATGGGCATCGACGTCACCTATCCCCTGTCCCGCTACTTCTTGTGGGCCAAGCAGATTGAACTCGCGTTCGGATCGGCGTCACAGCAGCTGGCCCGCCTCGGCAATGCATACGCGGAAGGACCAAACCGATGACCTCCACCCTGAATCGCACCACCACGCTCGCGTGGAACGACGTCACCGTCGGCGACCAGGTGACGCCGCTGGACGTTCCCGTCACCACCACGCTGATCGTCGCCGGCGCAATCGCATCGCGTGACTACATGCCGGTGCACCACGACCGTGACTTCGCCAATTCCCAAGGCTCCAAAGACATCTTCCTCAACATCCTGACGACCAACGGGCTGTGCGTGAAGTTCTTGCATGACTGGGCAGGGCCCGAAGCCATGGTCAAGAAGCTGTCCATCCGGCTCGGCGTGCCCGCCTATCCGAACGACCCGCTGCGGTTCGAGGGCAGCGTCACCGACAAGTCGTCGGCGGACGGCGAGGGGCTCATCGAGGTCACCTTCAAGGGCACCAACAGCCTGGGTGATCACGTCAAGGGCACGGCTGTGTTGAGCCTGCTCGAGGGTGTCTCGTGACAGACGGCATCGGCGGCCGGGCTGCGCTCGTCGGCATCGGACAGACAGAGTTCTCCAAGGAGTCCGGCCGGACCGAAATGCAACTGGCCTGCGAAGCGGTCAAGGCGGCCATCGAGGATGCGGGCCTGAGCCCCAAGGACATCGACGGCATGGTGACCTTCACCGTCGACGAGAACGAAGAGATCGAGGTCGCCCGCAACGTCGGCATCGAGAATCTCACCTTCTTCACCCGCGTACCGCACGGAGGGGGCGCCGCGGCGGGCACCGTGATGCAGGCCGCGATGGCGGTCGCGACGGGTGCGGCCGAGGCGGTGGTCTGTTACCGGGCTTTCAACGAGCGCTCCGGGTTTCGGTTCGGCGGCGCCGGACGTCAACCCGGCGTCACCCCGCTGTGGATGGCACCGTATGCCCCGTTCGGATTCATGACGCCGGCGGCCTGGGTGGCCCTACACGCGCAGCGGTACATGACGACGTATGGCGTCACCAACGCCGACTTCGGCAAGATCTCCGTCATCGACCGCAAGCATGCGGCCAAGAACCCCGACGCCTGGTTCTATGAGAAACCGATCACCCTCGAACAGCACCAGGAGTCGCGCTGGATCATCGAACCGGTGTTGCGTCTGCTCGACTGCTGTCAGGAGAGCGATGGCGGGGTGGCGATGGTCGTGACCAGTGTCGAGCGGGCACGCGATCTCGCCAAGCCGCCAGCCGTGATCACGGCCGCGGCCCAGGGCGCCGCGTACGACGGCGAGGTCATGACAAGTTACTACCGTGACGACATCACCGGCCTCCCTGAGATGGGCGTGGTCGGCGACAAGCTCTGGCGCAACTCCGGATTGAAGCCCGACGACATCTCGACCGCGTTCCTCTACGACCACTTCACCCCGTTCGTGTTCACGCAGCTCGAGGAGCTCGGGTTCTGCGGACGCGGTGAGGCCAAGGACTTCGTGTCCGTCGACGAGCTTTCGCTGGGCGGCAGGATGCCCATCAACACCAACGGCGGCCTGCTGGGCGAGGCTTATATCCACGGGATGAACGGCATCACCGAGGGCGTCCGTCAGGTCCGTGGCACCTCCTACAATCAGGTCGACGATGTCGAACATGTGTTGGTGACCTCGGGCACCGGTGTACCGACCAGCGGCCTCATTCTGGCACCGGACCGCTGAGCGGTTAATGTCATGCGGTGGCGTCGGACATGACCCAATCGGTGGAGGTCGACACCCGGGATGTCATCATCTCGGCCGCCTTCTCCTGCTTCCGCACGCGGGGGTTGGCCAAGACGACCATCGTCGACATCGCCCGCACCGCCGACGTGTCGCGCAGCACCTTCTACGAGTACTTCCGGGACAAGGAGACGATCGTCGAAGCGTGCGCCGAAGCGGCGTCGCAACGGTTCTACCGCAACATGGCCAAGGCCATCGACCGGCACGGGGGCAGCACGCTGGAGGGGCGGTTGGTGCGCGCCGCGGTATTCGTCGCCCAGGCGCGTCGGGTGGTCGAACCCGAGGTGTACTTCGACGCAGCGGAAGTCAGCCTCATGATGACCAAGAACGCCGCCACACTCCTGAAGGAATGCGCCGATTTTCTGGCCCCTTACGTGACCGCAGCCAAGCTGACCGGCGAGGTTCGTTCGGACCTTGATGTGGCATCTGCATGTGAGTGGTTCGCCCGAATGTTGTTCTCACTGTTCACGACTCCGTCAGCGGTGATCGACATGCGCAGCGACGATGCCGTGGCCGAATTCGTGCGCGCATACGCCGTGAACGGATTCGTCGACAGCGGTCGACGCCGGCGCTAGCAGGATTCGCTCATGGACAAGCCGGACAGGTGCGACCTGCTGGAAATCTGTATTCTCAATTCTGAGTATTTCTGCTTCCGCCAGTACGCACCAGGAGGGTCAAGGTGAAACCCACCGTGGCGACCGCAACGCCGATGCCGACCTCGAAACGGACGGGACACCCGCCGGACCGGGACCACGCAGCGCCCTACAGGCTCGTCGTCCTCGCGCCGGATACGGCGGACGCGGTATCGGCGGCAGGCGGACTCATCGTCGACGCCCTACGCGCGGGCTGGCGCGTCGCGATCTACCTCGAGACGCAAACCCATGCACAGGCACTGCAAATCCTCGGTGCCACAGGCCATGCCCTGCCGCCCACCTTCGATATCGAATCGTATCGCCCGGACGCAGTCGTGTTTGCCGCCGCGATGTACCACCAGCATCGCGGAGTGCGCCGCTTCATCGCCGATGCCACGCGGCGGTACGGCGCCGACGTGGCGTCATGGGGCGGAACCTGGCCTGCCGCACCCGCTTCCGCGGCCGACTTCAAACACCGTCTCAGCTCCGCCGCGTACGCCTTCAAGCACCATGCGCTCAAAGCGGTGGGTACAGACGCACCTTCCTCGAACAACGAAGCGTTCAGGGGTCGGCTCAACCGTCTCACCGCAGTCCAACCGGCGCTTCCGGACTGATGGACCGCCTCAGCGCGTCCTGCGCACAGGGACATTCGAATAGCCGCATACGTTTGACATCGCCACCCGCCGGAGACCGTCGCGGTCAACCTCATACTCGGGGAGCAGGTCGAGCAGCGCCTCGAACGCGATCCGGCTTTCCATGCGCGCCAATGCCGCCCCCAGACAGCTGTGTATGCCGTAACCGAAGGCGAGGTTGAAGCCCATCTTGCGTTCGCGGTCGATGTCCACTCGGTCCGGATCGGCGAACATCCGCTCGTCGCGCAGGGCAGACCCCGTCACGAGCAATACGGCTGCATCTCTCGGGATCGTGGTGCCGTAATAGTCGATATCGCGTGTCGCCGTGCGAACCTGGTACTGCGATGGCGCTTCGTAACGCAGTAGTTCCTCGACCGCCGCGGGAATCCTGCTGCGGTCTGTGCGAAGCTTCCGCCACTGATCGGGAAAGTCGGCGAATGCGACCATCGCGTTTCCCACCAGCTTGGTGACCGTTTCCGCGCCGGCGCCGCCGAGCATCGTGGCGAATCCCGTGATGTCGACGTCGGTGAGCTTTTCGACCACTCCGTCGCGCTCGATCTCCGTCTCGATGAGACGGCTGATCATGTCGTCCTGTGGCGTTGCCCGACGCTGCTGTACGAGGTCGTAATAGTAGAGCCCGGTGTTCATCGAGGCTTCGTAGCCCTCTCTGGGAACGGCGATCTCACCGGGACGGCGTTCGAGAAGGAGATCCAGCCACCGGCGGATCTGGTCGCGATCTTCCTTCGGCACGCCGAGCATGGTCGTGATGACCTCGTTCGGAAACAGCGCCGAGAAGTCGGCGACGACGTCGAACTGCTCCGGGTCCAGCGCTTCGATGCGTTCGTAAACCTTCTCGCGGACCATGTCTTCCAGCGCGGCGATCGCACGGGGGGTGAAGACGTTGCTGACCAGTCGCCGCATCTTTTGATGCTCCGGTGGATCCATCGAGATGATCACCTTCGGCACCGGGATGGCGTCGTCGTGAGCCTTGACCATGTCGAGAGTGGCGCCCTTGGCCGACGAGAAGGTCTCGTGGTCCTTCGTGGCGGGTGCCACGTCGTCGTAGCGCGTCAGCGCCCAGAAGTCCCACTTCTCGCTGTAGTAGACCGGCGCCTCGTCGCGCAGGCGGCGGTAGGTGCCGTATGCGCCGTCGAAGAAGTCCTGCGAGAACGGGTCGAATTCGACGGGCCGTCCATCGACCTCGCTCGAGGGCGCATTCACAGGATCGCTCCGGATTCCTTGAGTTCTTCGATGGTGTCCCACTCAATTCCGGCGTCCATGAGGATTTCCTCGGTGTGCTGACCGTGCTCGGGCGCGCCACCGGGAGTAACCGAGCGCTCGTTGAACTGAACGGGATTGGTGGGGAGCGCGAACGGCACGCCGTTGACCGTCTGGGTATGGGCCACATATCCGTTGGCTGTGACGGCGGGGTCCTCGCAGAGTTCGCCAGGGGTCTGCACAATGCCCCACGCGCCCGAGAGTGCTGCCAGAGTCTCCCGCCATTGCGCAAGCGTGCGCTCGGCGAACGCCTCGTCGAGCAGGGCGATGAGGCTGACCCGGTTCTCGAACCTTGATGCGGGGTCGGCGAATCGCGGGTCATCGATCAGTTCCGGAAGCCCGATCACGCGCATCGCTTCGGCGTAAAACTTGTCGAGTTGCAGCATCATCAGCTGGACGTAGCGGCCGTCCTTGGTGCGGTACGTCCCCACCAGCGGGTTGGGGGCATCCGCGTGCCCGAACTTGGGAATCGCGCTGCCGCCGTGAATCTGACTCACCGCCACGTCCGGGCTGAGGTTCCAGGCCGCAAGCCCGAGTAGCGATACGTCCACCACCGATCCCTCGCCGGTCGTCACCTTCTTGTACAGCGCAGCGGCGATACCACCGGCTATGGTCATCCCGCCGAGAAGATCGCCGAATGCGGGACGTGAGCGTACGAGCTCATCAGCGTCCTCGGTCAGGACGGTGGCGATGCCACCGCGCGCCCAGTAGGAGACACCGTCGTAACCCGGCTTGTCGGCGTCCGGCCCCTTGGGGCCGTGACCCGATCCCCGCACGTACACGATGCTCGGATTGACGCGCCGGATGTCGTCGACATCGATGCCGAACTTTTGGCGGCGATCCGGCAGATAGCTGGTCAGAAACACATCGCAGGTCTTCGCCAGTGCGTGCACCACATCCCGGCCGCCCGGCGTGCTCAGATCTATAGCGATCGATTTCTTGCCGCGATTCGGGATCTCGATCATGTAGTTGACCGCGCCACCACCTTCGTCGACGATCCCCATGGTGACGAGGCCACGCTGCGGATCACCGCCGTCACGCGGCTCGACCTTGATGACTTCGGCACCCCACTCGGCGAGCACCGCACCTGCCGACGGCACGAATGTCCATGCGGCGACCTCGAGCACCCGAACTCCGCTGAGTACGTTGTCGACGGAAATGTCGTCCTCCTATTAGCGTTAACGGGCATTTTCAGATTTGAGAATCACACTATCGTGGGGCCTCCATGAGTGCTACGGCCGCCGGGACAGGCGCTCGGGAAGCGTCGGGTCACCGCTGTCCCAGAATGCGCGCCAAGTCGGCATCCGGTGTGGCATCTGTGCGCGGAGCAGTACGTCAGCGGGCCACCGGATGAATTCCGGTCCGGGCCGCTCGGTCACGTCGACGGAGTACCAGGGATGTTCGCGCCGCCTGACGAAGTACCAGGCACCGTCGCGACGCTCGTAGACATCGTCGTATCGCATCGTGATCACGTACCAGCCGTCACCGTCCTCGTGCTCGGCCCGACAGTAGGTCGACCCGGTCGCGTGGTCGGCATCAATGAAATCGACCATATGTCCGCAGATCAGGTGGATGCTTCGATAGAACCTGCGCAGCACCTCGTCGTACCACCGTTTCAGGGCCGCCCTGCCGATGCCTTCCGTCCCGGCGGCAACGTCATCGACGAACAACCCCACCAGCGCATCGAGATCTCGCGCATCGAGCGCCATGGCGTAGCGACTGGGCAGTTGGGCGATCTCGATGCTGGACTCGAGCCGATCCACCCGGTCGAACATCGACATGGCTGGAGTCTAATCCCGTGGACTAAACAGCGAGAACCAATATTCTCGTTTTGGGTGAGGATGGCTATCCTGTTGAGGCCAGCCCGTTCGAGCGCAGGATTGCTAAGGACTTCACCTCGTGCCCTTCCCGACACTCACGCCAACGATTCCCGCCCTTGTCAGGTCGTCTGCGGCGCAGTTCGGAGACAAGCCGTTTCTCATCTCGGATGGTCACACGCTGACCTACACCGACCTGGACCAGCAGTCCGCGCGGTTGGCGATGGTGCTGCTCGACGAAGGCTTCGGAAAGGGCGACCACGTCGGCATCCTGATGCCCAACAGCGTCGAGTGGGCGATCGCCTGGTTCGCGACCACCCGTATCGGCGCGGTCGCGGTGCCGCTCAATACGTTCTACAAATCGTCTGAGCTGGCGTGGACCGCCCGTCATGCCGATCTACGCGCGATCCTCGCCCTCTCGAGCTTCCGGCACCACAGTTTCCTCGACCGCCTCGAGGAGGCGCTGCCCGGCCTCGCCGACCAGGGCAATCCCGGCAGGCTGGCCGTGTCGAACGCGCCGTTTCTACGCACGATCGCGGTGTGGGGACGCTGCGACCGCCCGTGGGCGACGGCGCTACCGGTCAGCACCGCTGGGAGATATGACGACGACTTCCTAGCCGAGGTCGAGTCGTGCGTGACGCCGGCCGACGACGCGATGATCATCTACACCTCGGGCAGCACCGGAGATCCGAAAGGCCCTGTGCACACGCACGGCACGTTGGTGCGCCACACCTACAACCTGACCTTCGACTACGGCGTCACAAACACCACGGTGATGTTCACGGCGATGCCGTTCTTCTGGGTCGGCGGTCTGATCACCGGCATCCACGCGGTGATCCACCACGGCGCGACCCTTGTCACCCAACCGGCGTTCGACGCCGCTGACGCGTTGGAGTTGATCGAGCGTCATCGCGCGACCATCACGCTGGGTTGGCCGCAGCAAGGGAAATCGCTGGCCGAACACCCTGACTTCGTGCGGCGCGACCTCAGCTCGGTGCAGCGCACCAGCATGCCCGCCATGGTGCCCCCCGAACGACGCCCTGAGGGCCCAAATGCGCTGGGGATGACCGAACTGTGCGGTAACCACATCGGCGTCGACCCGTATCCACCGCAGCCAGCCGATCGCTCGGTGACGGGCGGATACTCGATCGAAGGGTTGACGCATGTTCTCGTCGATCCCGCGACGGGAGAGCCCGTGCCCCCGGGTCGTGATGGTGAAATCTGGGTACGCGGTTACTCGTTGATGCAGCGGCTGTACAAGCGTGAGCGCGAGGACGTGTTCACTCCGGACGGCTACTACCGCACGGGTGACTGTGGAGTCCAGTACGACGACGGCTGGATCAAGTTCACCGGGCGGTTGGGCGACCTGATCAAAACGAGCGGCGGAACCAACGTCACTCCGGGAGAAGTGGAATCGGCCCTGTCCGATTGTGACGGCGTTCTCGAGGCATACGTCGTCGGCGCCGAGGATGGCCACAACGGAACGATCGTGGCCGCGGCGGTGGTTCCGCGCGGCGACGCGCAGCTGGATGCCGAGGCTTTGCGGGCAGACATCCGCAGTCGCCTTTCGGCATATAAAGTTCCGAAGTTCATTTGGGTGACAGACAAAGAGTCGCTGCCGTTCACTGCCACGGGAAAGGTCAAGAAGTCGGACCTCGCAAAGCGGCTCAGTGATCGCTTGTCAGGAAGGTGAGCGCGGCAGGCGTCAGCGGTCAAGCAGCTAAGCGCTGGACTGCCGGGTGACGACCGACGGCCCAGACAGGGGGCTGGTGATCACGCCAGGTGGCGCTTTGACCACGCTCGGGATGGCGTTCACCGCCGCGAACGCCGTGGCCGCGACGCCGGGATTCACCCGGTCGTCGTGCGACTGCTCCAGGTGCAGTTCGAGGTTCATGTTGGGATTGCCGTTGACGCGGAAGACCATTCCACCTTGGCCTTCACGCGCCGGTTTGGGCCAACGATCGGGCCACGGCGTGCTACTGACCGTCGCGAAATACTGAACCGCGACGGCGGGGCGACCGCCCACGATGCCGGCGAGCTGCCACCGATGCGCACAGATCGTCCCCTCGGGGATGGCACCGAGTGCGGTCGGGAGGTCGGCCGGCGCGAGCAGCGTCTCCCAATCCAGTTCTATTCCATCGAGTTCGAATCCGAGGATGTCGGCGATGTAGGTCACCACCGTGCCCCAGTCCTTGTTGACCTTCCCCGACGCGATCCTCACCGGCACATGGCCGTCGGGCTTACCGAATCCCATCGACTCATGCAGGACGTCCCATATCGGGTATGACTTGTCGAGGTCGACCGCGTACTCGTCCATCCGGTACGAGTCGACCCGACCCGCTCCGGCCAGCAGCGCTGTGGGGATGTTCAGGCTGATGAACCCCGGCTCGCTGCCGGTGGCATAGAACGTTGAATTACCCTGAGCGGCCGCCTTTTCCAGGGCTTCCCGCCATGGCGCGGGAGCGGCTCGGGGATAGATCATCGGGATCAGCGAGAACGTGACCACATTGACCCCGGCGTTGAGGTACGTGGCGATGTCGGAAATCACCTCTTCTTCGCGTCGAACGGCGGTCGCGCAATAGGTCACGCAGTCGGGTTGCAGCGCGAGAACGGCCGAGAGGTCATCGGTCGCACGTACTCCGACCGACGGCGCCCCGCACAGTTCGCCTGCGTCCATCCCGGCCTTTTCCGGTGTCGACACCTTCACCCCGACGAGATCGAGCGAGGGGTCCCCGATGACGGCGCGCAACGCCTCCCTACCGGTCAACCCGGTGCCGACGTGGACAACTCGATAGCGACGGCCGGAGAAGTCGGTCATGGTTGTCTCCCTCCTCACCCCTGCGGGGCAACAGTTCTCGTTATCGTGGGACTGACCTGGGATGGACCATGTCAGCGGTAGAACGGTCCCGGCTTGCCGGCTTCCTCGAGATGACCGTATGGGTCGTACAGGTTCACATCCGGATACGGGTTCTGATCGAAGGAGGGTCGCGACAGACCTGCCTCCCTCAGCCCGGACAACACGGCCAGCGGCACAGCGAACGACACCAGGCCCACAGTCACAGATATCAACAACTGCCGAGTCAGCGTCACCTTTGGGCGTCCCCGCCTCGCGGGCAACCAGCGCGCGAGTCGATTGATCAACACCAGTTCGCCACTCTCGTCCCGCACGCACATCACGGCGACCATGGCGAAGATCGGGGCGTCGTACACCGCCATGATCACGGGAAAGTGGATATGTCCGATGTGCAGCACCGGCCCGACGGCCTCTGTGTAGTAGAAGATTCCGGCTCTCATCCAGGTGAACTGGATGAGCCCATTGATCGGGACGGCGATGATCGTCGCACCGATGAACACCCGAAGCAGCCTGCGGGGCGCCAACCAGCCGGCGCGACGCATCAGCGAATCCAAGAGGCTGTCGTGCAGCTTCAAGAAGCCCAAACCGTTCAGCAGGTAGTAAGCGGCGTAGCCCCCCAGGAACGCCAGCGCCGGTTCAAGGTTCGGTGAGATGTTCACGTACGGCCAGGACAGCGGGAAGTGCAACATGCGCGGATCGAATATCGCGAACGTCGCCCAGTTCGCCAATGGATCCAACGCCCCGGTGATCAGGCCGGCGAACGCAATGATCACCGCCCAGTGCACCTTCCGTTGCCGCCACGACAACCACGTCAGGACGGCGATCAGGCCGATCGCCAACGGGATCGAGCTGATGGATACGGCCAGCGGCCAGTTGTCGAAGCCGAGAAACGGCGGATACGGATCGGGGCCGGGATTCGGCTTCGCTCTCTTCGGGTCCCCCTGCAGACCTGTCTGAATGTTCGCGACCGTCACGATGGCGAAGGTGAGGTAGGCGATGAAGAACAGCGACCACCCGATCCTGGCAGGCCACGGCGAGATATGGGCCTCGGCCGGTTCTCCGTGAGCGGAGTCCGGCGTGCGGTCAACGGTATTGGTCACCTCAGACCACCACCGGAAGCGTGGCCCACCCTCTGACGCTGGTGGTGTGAGCGCGTTTGGCCGCCGCGTAGTCGACTTCCCAGTCCGGCCATCGGTTCAGAACCTCCTCGAGCGCGACGCGCGCTTGCATCCGCGCGAGCGCGGCGCCAAGGCAGAAGTGGATTCCGCGGCCGAATGACAAATGAGTGGCCCGCCGGTGGATGTCGAAACCGTCTGCGTCCGGGTACTGCCGCTCGTCCCGATTCGCCGATCCGTTGATCAGCAGCATCACCGAGCCCTCGGCGACCGTCTGGCCATAGAATTCAACATCATGAGCTACGTGTCGCGCCTGTACAGGCGACGGTGCCTCGTAGCGCAGCACCTCCTCGATCGCCGCGGGGATGAGACTGAAATCCGCCGCCAGTTCGCGGCGTTGGTCCGGATGATCCGAGAGCAGTTGTCCGGCAAAGCCGATCAGCCGCGTTGTCGTTTCGTTTCCCGCGCCGACGAGGGTGCCGGTATAGGTCAACACCTCTCCGCGGGTCAATCGCCTGCGGCTACCGTCGCGTTCCTCGATCTCGGCGTTGACCAGTTCGGTCATCAGATCATCTGATGGGTGGTCGTAACGCCAATCGATGAACTCCTCGAGCATCGAACCTTGTCGCGTCAGCATGTCGTCGGCCACATCGACCAGTTCGCCGTCTTTGAGTTCGAGAAGCCGGTCGGTGTTCTGGCGGATGGCGATCTGCCTGTCCTCCGGTATGCCCAACAGGTATCCGATGGTTCGCATCGGCATCCATGCTCCGAGGTCGGCGATGAAGTCGAAGGTCTCGGCGTTCTCCAGTGGGTCCAATGCGTGCCGGCAGAACTCTCGCGCCAGCGGTTCGATGGCAGCCATGCGCCGTGGCGTGAACACACCCGACAACAGACGACGGTGGAAGTCGTGGATCGGGGGGTCCTCGAACAGAATGATGCCCGGCGGTACCTCGACGCCGTTGAGAATGACGTCGATGGTGGTGCCCTTACCCGAGCGGTAAACCTCCCAGTTGGCCAGCTCGCGGGCGACGTCGGTGTGCCTGCTCAGCGCGTAGAAACCGTACTTGTCGTTGCGGTAGAGCGGCGCTTCGTTGCGCAGCCTCTTCCACACGGGGTAAGGATCGTCGTCGATGTCGAAGTCGAACGGGTCGTAGTACGGCTCAACCTTCACCCTGTAGGTCACACCGCGAGAATAGGCGTTATCGAAGGCCGCCACGGCGGATTTCTCACCGGCCGCCCTCCAGATACGTGCCCAGGTTCACCAGTGTCACCGCCGTCTACCGCGACCAACTCACGTATGAGAATATGAATTCTCGCATCGCAGAAAGGTCGGGTGCACCTAGGTAGAATCGGAATCGAAGGAGGCGGGAATGGCTCCAGCCGCCGTTCGCAGCTTCATCTTCGCCGTCGAGTTCCGCATCGCCGAATCCGAGCGCGTGGGACCGGTACTCGCGCAGCACGAGGAAAGTCTTCGCGATCTCGGTGCCCGATATGCGTTCGTGTACGAGTCGGTGGTCGATCCTGGGAAGGTCCTGGTCGTCATCGGCATCCGAACCGAACGGCCGCTGCTCGACCTCCTCCGTTCGCCGTATTTCTTTGACTGGTTCGACGCGGTCGGCATCGAAGATCTTCCCGCCGTCTTCGCAGGCGAAGTCGTCGAGCGCTTCGACCTCGGCGAACCACCCGCGCCGGGTACCGAGGTGGTGGTCGCCGCCGTCACCCGGATCCAGAACGTCGAGGTCTTCATGGCTCGTGTGCGCGAATCACTCGCCGACTTCGCCCGCTCAGGAATTCGCCGGACACTCGTGTACCGCGCCTTCGACACCCCTCGCGAAGTGCTCTTTCTCCATCAGCTTGCGACGGCTCGTACCGCGCTGCAGTGGGTCGCGAATTCCGACATCGCCTCGGAGTGCTGACATCCGCCGGCGTCGGCGCGTATCCGCCCGTCTTCGTCGGGCGGTTCGTCCACGCGATGCGACTGGCCGAGACGGCCGGGACGGATCTGCACTGATGTACGTCTGCCTGTGTCTCGGCATAACGATCGAGGCGGTCTCAGATGCCGTCGCCTCAGGCGCCAAGACGTCGCGGCAGGTGTCCGACGCGTGCGGCGCCGGATCGGATTGTGGTCGGTGCCGACGAACGATCCGCTCGATCATCAAATCCGCGGAAGCGGGCACGGAATCAGGTAGGAGAAGCACGGCATGAGCGATCGACACTCCAATATCGAGGGCGCGCGGATGCTCGTAATCGGCGCATCGTCGGGTATCGGCCACGCACTCGCGCGCGCGGCTCACACCAGGGGCGCCCGAGTCGCGCTCGCGGCCAGACGGGTCGAGCTCCTGTCCGGACTCGCGGAGCAACTCGACGGTTCCGCACACGAGCTCGACGTCTCCGATCCACGCGCCATCGAGCGGGTCGTCGACGAGGTCGCCATGATGTTCGGCCAGCTCGATGCGCTGGTATTCACCAGCGCTGTAGTGCCATTCGCGTTAATCGAGGAGACCGACGTCACGACGTGGTTACACGCCTACGCCGTCAACGCGGTAGGCGCATCGCATGCGCTGCGAGCGGCCCTCCCCCACCTCGCCGACGACGCGGTTGCGCTCGTCGCGTCGAGCCATGATGTCGGTAGGCCACGCGCGGGCGTCGCGGCCTACCACGCGAGCAAGGCCGCTCTGGACGAAATCCTGCGATCATGGCGGGCCGAGCATCCGGAACTGGCCGTCATCCGTGTCAGCGTCGGCCCGACGGAGGGCACTGAGATCCTCCGCGGGGCGGACCGCGACTTACTGGCCGATCTGTACCGGGCCTGGGCACAGGAGGGTCAGATTCCGGCGAAAATGTCCGCCGTCAACGACGTGGCCAACGCCATGCTGTCGCTGATCGCCATGTCTCGCGCCAACCCCACGGTCGTGAGCGACATCGTGCATCTGGCCCCCCGCCTGAGCACAGGCCGATAGAAGGGATCCGACAATGGATTTGGGCTTCGAAGGGGCGACCGCAGTGGTCACCGGCGGCAGTAAGGGGATGGGACTGGCGATCGCCGAAACGCTGGGTGCCGAAGGAGCGTCGGTGGCGATCATGGCGCGCGGACGACGGGGCCTCGACGCGGCGACCGAGCGGATCCGCAACGCCGGGGCGCCTGAGGTGCTCGCACTGAGCGTCGACATGGCCGACCCCGAGTCAATCGCGGCCGGGTACGCCGCAGTCAGCGAAGCCTGGGGCCGCCTCAATGCGTTGGTTCACACGGTCGGGCCGGGTGCCGGCACCTTCGACGAACTCGATGACGACGACTGGTATGCCGCCTTCGGCCTGGGCACCATGGCGGCAGTCCGGTCGGTACGCGTGGCACTGCCACTGCTGCGCGCCGCCGAGTGGGCACGCATCGTCACCTTGTCCGCACACTCGATCCAGCGTCAGAGCCCGCGGCTCGTCGCCTATACCGCGACGAAGGCGGCACTGTCGAGCTTCACCAAGAATTTATCGAAAAGCCTTGGGCCCGAAGGCATCCTCGTCAACTGCGTATGCCCGGGCACCATCGTGACCGCGAGCTTCACCGAGATCCTCAAGGACGTGCTGGCCGCCGAAGGACTGGACTCCGCGGACCCGCATGATGTGATGACATGGGTGGAGCGGACCTACGGGCACCCGTGTGACATCGGCCGGGCCGGGCTTCCCGAGGAGATCGCCTCAGCCATTGCGTATCTTGCATCACGACGGAACGGCTACGTCACGGGAGCCACGCTGAACGTCGACGGCGGCTCGGACTTCGTCTGACGGACCGATCAGCTGTTCTTCGACATCTCTGCGGCGGCCGTGTCGGCCCACTGCGCCTGGTGCCGGCCCATCGTCATGGCGCCATTCCAACCGCCGTCGGTCCACAGCACCTCACCGCCGACATAACTGAACCGCGGGCTGCCGAGACAGACCAGCGGCCAGGCTTGTTCCTCGGCAGTCGAATACCGTCCGATCGGCCCGATGGCCTGATCGACGGTGTCCTTGCCCATCAAGTCCTGGAAGGCCGGCATCATCGCCGTTTCGGTCGGGCCTGGGTTGATGCAGTTGATCCGGATACCGCGGCGACCGAGCTCGGGATACCACCAGCCCACCCAGGCGTCGATGATGTACTTCGAGTAGGCGTAACCGCTCCAGGACCACTTCTTCTCGTTCGCCCTCAGCCAATCGACGGCACCATCGAACCCTTTGGTCTCGAGCAGCCCGGTGATGACCTTGATGTGGTCCTGCCAGCCGATCGCGGCCGACGACGAAATGACGCTGATGGCCGACCCTTTGGACATCTTCGGAACGAGCTGCTCGGCCAAGTGACGCGCCCCGACGAAGTTGACCAGAATCGTGTCCCATTCGCTGAACGGGGGGCCGGGCAGCCCCGCACAGCTGAAGAGCCCGTCGACGGGACCATCGATGGACGCCGCGACCTCTTCGATGCTCTTCGGGTCGCGCAGATCGATCTGTAGCGCGCGGGCGACGGGAACGGTGGTCGGCTTGATGTCCAGGGCGGTGACCGTCGCACCGAGATCGACGAGGATTTGCGCGGTCGCCTGGCCCATGCCCGACGCCGCACCCGTTACGACCACCGACTTGCCCTGGTACCTCAGCACATCGTCCACGGCACGCTCCTGTCGAGAATTTCATTTACCGATTGTGAGAACCTACGTTATCACCGGTGTAATGTCGCACCGTGACGGTTTCGAACGGGGCCGCCCAATGACCGCCGGTGCTCGCCCATTGCGCATCATTCAGTGGGCGACCGGCTCCGACGGCTCCGAGATGATCACCACCATCCTCGATCACCGCCCCGACCTCGAGTTGGTCGGAGCCCGCGTGTATTCCGACACCAAGAACGGGGTCGACATCGGGACGCTCGTCAACAGCGCTCCCATCGGCGTCACCGCCACCACCGATGTCGCCGCCATCCTCGCGCTGGACGCCGACCTCGTGTTGTACGCGCCGTCTTTCACCGATCTCGACGATGTCTGTGCGCTGCTCGAGAGCGGCAAGAATGTGGCAACGCCGTCATTTCTGTTCCATCCTCGGCGCATTCCCGAGGCCGACAGGGACAAGCTTCTGGCGGCGTGCGAGAAGGGCAACAGCACCATCCACGGCAGTGGCCTCAACCCGGGCAATCTGTCGGGTGTGCTGCCGCTGGCGCTGTCGGGCATGAGCCGCACAATCGAGCGCCTGACCCTGCAGGAGAGAGCTGATTGGACGCTGTGGGAGAGCACCGAAATCACTTTCGATGGAATGTGGTTCGGCCGACCGGTTGATGAGGTGACCCCCACCGCCAACAGTTACCTGAGTTTTCTGACGAAGCTGTTCGTCGAGCAGACCTGGTTCATCTCCGACAGCTTGAATGCCGACATCGACGGCGTCTCGGTGTCCCTGGAAACGGTGCAGGCGACCAAGGACCTCCAGGTCTTCGATCACGTGGTGCGGCAGGGCAGCACGGCCGGACAGCGCTGGAATTTCATCGGCCATCGCCGCGGTGAGCCGCTGATCGAATTCGAAACGCTCTGGACCGTCGGCGGTGAATATCCCGACCACTGGCCGCAACCGCTCGATGGCTGGACACTGACCATCGAGGGTGACCCGTCCATGCGTACGCACTTCTTTCCGCTGGCCAGCTTCTCGCGCGAGGCATCGATCTCCGAGCACGTCCGCGCCGGTCTCATAACGGTGGCGATGCAGGTCGTCAACGCCATCCCGGCGGTCTGCGCGGCCCCCGCAGGATTCGCGACGATGGCGGACCTGCCCCTCATCCGTAGCTACACAGGATTCGGAAACAAGCCCTGACGTCGCTGGCCCAGCTAGCCCCTGCGGTTCGTCCAATGCGCGACGAACGGCGCGATGTCCGACAGGTCATAAAGCCCCGGCTCAGCCGCGACGACCGTGGGTATGGCGTTGATCGCATGCATCGCGGTGGCCAAGCACCCCTGTTCGGCGTGGTCTTCACCGGGAGAACCGATTTCGAGGTGTATTCGCATGTTCGGCTCGCCTTCGAACGCGAGATCGTATCCGGTCTCGTTCGGCCAGTGCGGGGCCAGATCATCAGCCATGCGGGTGAGATGCTCGACCGATAGGGTGGTCTCGCCGCAGTCGACGACCACGCCGAACCGCATCGCACCGACGGTGCCCGAGGGGATCTCGCCCGCGGCGACGGTCAACGCGCGCGGCGTCGTCACGACCTCACGGAAGCCATCGACCGCGCGGATTCGCAGTCCGAGCGCCTGAGCAAGAACCGTCGCACTACCGATCCAAGCGCTCGCCGCATACTCGGTGTTGGCGAGCAGTGGGGTGGTGTCGTCGGGTGCGTGCCCGAAACCCATGGCATTGAAGATCAAGTCGTGACTGGCGTAGGTGGAGTAATTGAGCACCTCGCGGACGCTGATCCGGTTCGTCTGCTGTGTGAGCCGCGACAGTAGAGGCGCGATCGACTCGCCGAAGAAGCCCGGGTACAGGCCCACCCCGAGGAATGATGATCGGCCTGTTTCACAGGCATTTTCGATGTCGTCGGCCAGCGATTCGTGCAGTGACCGCGGATGGACGAACCTGCTACCCGTGGCGACAACATTCTTACCCGAAGCGAGCAGGTCACCGACATCGGCGAAGCAGCCCGGGGTGTTGGTCTCGACCTTGCCCATGTAGAGCACGACGTCAGCATCGGTGGCGATGATGGCGTCGCGGTCGTCGCAAGTGACCACTCCGGCCTCACCGGCACCGCACAACGTGCCCGCGTCGACACCGGCTTTCGCCGGATCGTAGACCCGAACACCGACGACAGAGAGATCCGGCCGGCCGAGGATGTGGCGAAGCGCCATCATTCCGGTGACGCCGGTCGCCCACTGAATCACTCGCGTCATACGGGTGCTCCCTCAATTCCACACGGCGTCGAGGCGAGGGGGCGACCGGAACATCGTTCCGGTGATGTAGGGCGCCGGCGCGTCGGGATCGAGCCGGAGTCCGGGCAATTCGTCGAACAAGGCGTTGAAGATCTTCGTGGTCTCGAGCCGAGCCAGATGCATGCCCAGACAGACATGGGCCCCGTGCGCGAACCCGATGTGCGGCTTGCGTTCCCGGAAAATGTCGAACTTCTCCGGTTCATTCCACCGCGTTTCGTCGTGGTTCGCGCTGCCGAGACTGAGCATCATCGTCGCACCCTCGGGTACGTGAACCCCGCCGATCTCGGTGTCGCGGGTGACCTCGCGCATGAAATTGAGCAGCGGGGTTTCCCAGCGAATGCCTTCCTCGATCGCCTGCGGCAGCAGGCTGCGGTCGGCACGCACCGCGTCGAGCTGATCAGGATGGGTGAGCAATGCGTAGGCCAGGCTGGCAGTCGAGCGGGACGTGGTCTCGGCGCCCGCAGGCAGTAGGTTGCGCATGAAACCGTAGATCTGTTCGTCGGACATCTTGACGCCGTTGATCTCCGCACCCGCAAGGATCGACACCATGTCATCCCTGGGCGCTTTCCGCTTCTCGGCCAGAATCCCGACGAAGTACTCCTTCATCGTCGCCGACGCCCGCATCGCGCGGTCCATGTCGGCGCGGAAGCCCAGCAGGTCGATCGCGAGTCGGTGGAAATGCAGCACATCGGAATCGGGCAAACCCAACAGGGCAGCGATCACACGTACCGGAATCGGCATGAACACCGCGTCGACCAGGTCGGCCCGCTTGGCGGCCTTGATCTTCGCGATGGTCTGGTCCACGAGCGGACCGACCAGTTCGGTGTCCCACCGCTTCATCGACGAGCGAGCGAACGCGAACTCGTGCAACTTGCGATAGACCGCGTGTTCTGGCTCCTGCATCTCAAGGATGGTGGGACCCTGCAGTGGCCGCACGACGTCTTCGTAGCAGCGCGTGCTGAAGGTGATGTTGTCGGTGAAGATCGCCTTGACGGTGTCGAACGTGTACGCCGTGAAGGTCGGCGGGCCGTCTCCCGAATTGCCGATCATGCCCATCTCGGGCCACCCCGCATGCACCGGCGCCTGTGCCCGCAGCTCCCTGAGGAGGGGGTACGGGGTGGCGTCACCGTCCGCGCCCATCCCGGCATTGAATTTGTCCTGAGCGTCTCGAATGCTCTGCTCGAGATCCTCGACGCTCGCCGGCTCGAACATGCGACGACTCCTCACTGCGGATCGGCCGCTCTCAACATACACCCTGGTGGTTGCCGACCTCCATCATGTACGTTTGGCCGAAGTCAAGCCATAGCCTCAGCGAAAAGCACACCGGGAGCGATCGATTGGTAACTCGAGTCGTCCAATGGGCCACGGGCGCCGTCGGTCGCGCTGCACTGGCCGAACTGATCGAGAACCCTGATTTTCAGTTGGTCGGCGTCCTGGTGTACGACCCGGCCAAGGAGGGGTTGGATGTCGGCGCACTGTGCGGCCTCCCGCCGACCACGGGCGTGCTCGCCACCACCGACAAGGACGAGATCTTCGGACTCGGTGCTGACGTCGTCATCCACACCGCCAGCAAGGCCCATGCCGTCGACACCAACGCCGACGACATCTGCCGACTGCTCGCGGCGGGCACCGACGTCATCACGACGACGTCCTACAACCACCTGCCCACCTACGGCGCCGAGACCGAGGAGGCATTCGTCAAAGCATGTCGCGCTGGACAGTCCCGCTTCCACGCCGCGGGAGAGAATCCGGGGTTCATGTTCGAACGCCTGGTGGCGACCGTGACGGGACTGAGCAAGTCGATCGATCGAATCGACCTTTACGAAGCGACCGACGTCTCGGCGGTCGACAGCCGACCGATGCTCGTCGATCTCATGGGTATGGGTAGACCGCCCGAAGACGTCAGCGTCGACTCGCCGATCATCCAGAAGCTCGACATGGCCTACCGTCAGGCGCTCAACGCCACCGCCGACGTTCTCGGCGTCACACTGTCGCACGTCGAGGTTTCCGTCGATGCCACGACGCTTCCGCACGACCTGGAGGTGCCGGCAGGCACTATCGAGGCGGGAACGGTTGTCGGTCAACGGTTCTCATGGGTCGGGCACTGGGCAGGCCGCCCGCTGTTGGCGATCCACGAGGAATGGGTGCTCACCCGTGATCTGCCGCAGTGGGGACTCGAACCGCTCGCGCCAGGCGAGAAGGCGCCGCTGATCCGCGCGGTCATCAAGGGTGAACCGAGTTTCGAGCTCGCGCTCGACGTCGGCTGGGACGGCCGGGAGCCCAGCGGGCAGCACGCGCAACCGGGGCATCTGATGATCGCGATGGGCGCCGTCCGGGCGATCCCCTACGTGAGATCCCAGCCACCAGGGATCGTCACGGCGCCGGTGTTCGGCGCGATCCAGCTGGGGAGCGGGCGCCGAAACTGAAGAAATACACGAAGTTCCGCTCGATTTTGCTACAAAAGCTCAGTTTCGGCGGGTGTCCGAACCGACCGCACGTGAGATGTTGTCGCTCGGCGCCGCGTGGAACACGTGTCGGCTTCCATCCGGTAGCACTCGCCGCGCGATCAGGTAGTCGGAGCCCAGCCAACCCTGCCTGATGTAACGGCCGAACCGGAGGAACGTCCCTGGGGCTCCACTCGCCGACGGCACGAGCTTCACCTGCTCGATTCCGTGTTTGACCCCTTCACCGGTCAGCGGCCTCGCCGCCGCCAGACCCCGGGCGATCACGGTCGCGACGTCGTGGCACAGTCCCGGCATCGAGTGTGCCGGTCGGCGGCCGTAGCGTGCCTCGAACCGGTCCAGGAACGCCTGACCGACACGGTTGCGCTCGTCGTAGCTATCGAGACCGATCCAGCCGCGCAGGTGATGCATCCACTCGGCGTTGATGTGCGCCATCTCGAACGCCGTCGTGGTGTAGCGCGGCGGATCCCAGCCGGCACTCTCCAGGGCGTCCGAGAAGCCCCACAACCCGTGGCCGAATCCGACGTGAACAAGCGCATCGGGACGGGTGGCTCGGAGTTCGGCGACCACCGCCGTCTTGTCCGCTTCGACCTGAGGGATGGCCACCGTGGCGACAACCTTCAATCCCGTTGCGGAATACGCCTTCCCGGCGAACGCCAGATACTCCTTGCCGATTAGAGAGGCCTCATACGCGATGGCGATACGCGACCTTCCATCGCCGAGCATCACCGCGGCGAGCATGACCGGCTCCTCGGGCATCGATCCGTTGTTGAGCGCGAACGTCCACTCCCCCAGCGCCTCCTCCGATCCCGACAGGATGAGATTCGGAACCTTGGCAACGCGGGCGGCGTGCGCGGACAGCGGCACCGCGTTATCGGAGACGTACGGACCGAAGATCACCAGGCAGCCTTCGGCGACCAGCTCGTCGTAACCGCGTTCGACGGCGTGGTATGTGCCATTGGGCAGGCCGATGACGTCGCGCCGCACCACCTCGATCGGCCGGTCGACAAGCCCGGCGGAGCCCGCTTCCTCGAACACCAGCCGCAACGTGTCCAGCGTGTCGTCCTCGGTGCTGGACCTGGTCGGATAGTCGTTGAGCAGGCCGACTTTCAGCGGGGCCACCGAACCGTATGCGCGGGCCCGTTCCTCTGCCATCCCCGCAACATACACAATGAATGTCGCTAGGATGCCCCTATGGCCAAGCGTGGTGGCACGGAATCCGAACGACGCGCTCGCGGAGATCAAACCCGCCGCCACCTCGTCGACGCCGGTCGCGTCCTGTTCGTGGAGAAGGGCTACTTCAACACCAGCATCGGCGACTTGGTCACGACTTCTGGCGTCGGCACCCGCGGCGCTTTCTATCACCACTTCAAGGACAAGGCCGAACTGTTCCGCGCGGTGTTCGAGGAGGTCGAGCGAGACCTCACATTGCGTTCGCTGTCCTCCCCGCCGCGCGGCGCGGACTCGTGGGAGCGACTCTGCGCAGGCCTTCACGGCTTTCTCGAGTCGGCACTCGAACCCGAAGTGCAGCGCATCATGTTGGTCGACGGGCCTGTCGTCTTGGGCTGGCGGACACTTCGCGCGATCCAGGAGGACAACAGCATCGCGTTGATCAACGAGATGGTGCGCAACGCCATCGCCGAAGGCAGCATCGACGATCTGCCCGTCGCCGAGCTCACGCACATGCTCGTCGCATCGCTCGAGGAGGGCGCGCTTCTGGTGGCGCACGCCAAGAGCCCCGGCCGAGCACGCAGTCGTGCGGCACGGATTCTCGACCGGCTTCTGCTCAGCTTCGCTACGGAGCCGCGCAAAGTGGTCAGGCGGTAGTAGTGGTTGATTTGCGACTCAGGATGATGGCCTACCGTATGGAAATGAGCGTTTCCATTTTTGATTATTGTTCTTCTACCTAACTGATAATGTTGCTTCGCCCATGTCTGAAGGAGACTTGATGCCAGACGCGCCACCACTGCGAGTCGCCGTAGTCGGAGCATCTGCGGGTCTCGGCCGCTGCATCGGTGTCGGGCTCGCGAAGCAGGGTGCCCGGGTCGCGTTCCTCGCGCGGCGTCGTGACCGCCTCGAGAACGCCGCCAAGGAGGCGGGCAGCGGTGCGGTGGCCGTCGCGTGTGACGTCACGGACGCGAATGCCTGTCAACGCGCCATGACAGCCGTCGTCGAAGAATTCGGCGGTCTCGACGCGCTGGTCTACACGACCGGCGTCGGTATTCTCGCCCCGCTGACCGACGTGACAGCCGAGCAATGGGCGAATCTCTTCGCCACCAACGTCACCGGTGCATCGCTCATCACCGCGGCGGCTGCACCTCATCTCGCCGCCGACGCGGGTTCGGCGGTCTACCTCTCGTCGCTCAGCGCTTCTTACTCCGCCCCGTGGCCCCTGCTGGGTGCCTACGCGGTATCGAAGGCAGCGTTGGACAAATTGGTCGAGGCCTGGCGGATCGAACACCCCAACATCGGCTTCACCCGCCTGGCCGTCGGCGACTGCTTCGGCGGCGAAGGCGACTCGCAGACCGAGTTCAACAAGACCTGGGATCCCGAAGCAATGGAAAAGGCGATCCGGTTGTGGATGGATCGCGGCGAGATGCAGGGCGGTCTGGTGGAGGCCGATCACCTCGTTGACGTCGTGCACAACGTACTTCGTTGCGGAAACAGCAGTTTCATCCCCTACCTGACACTGGCTCCCAGACCGTCGGGCGCGGTGGCCGAACTTCGACAGTGGTGAAGGACACTCGGTGACACACGAATCGCGCATGCTCATCGACGGCAAGCTCGTCGAATCAGAAACAGGCCGGCAGTTCGACAACGTCAACCCCGCGACCGAGGAGGTCCTCGGCGGCACCGCCGACGGCACCCGCGCCGACATGGAACGGGCGGTGGCGGCCGCCCGCCACGCGTTCGACCACACCGACTGGTCGCGAGACGGACAGGCCCGTGCTGCCGGACTGCGTCAACTGCAGACGGCGCTCGAGGCCGAACGCGAGGAGATCCGCAGCGAGCTCATCGCGGAGGCCGGCTGCCCGCTGCTGAGCACGTTCGGACCACAGCTCGACGTGCCGCTCAAGGAAGCCCTGGGTTGGCCGGCCGATATGATCAGCCAGTTCCCCTGGAGGCGAACACTTCCCGACAAGGATGCGTTCGGCATGGGCACCCTCGCTGCCCGTGAAGTGTGGAAGGAACCTGTCGGAGTCGTCGGCGTCGTCACGCCGTGGAACTTTCCGTTCGAGATCATCCTCAACAAGATCGGGCCGATTCTCGCGATGGGTAACACGATGGTGCTCAAGCCCGCACCCGACACCCCGTGGAACGCCACCCGCATCGGCCGGATCATCGGCGAGCAGACCGACATCCCGCCCGGGGTGATCAACATCGTCACCTCGTCGGATCATCTGGTCGGCGAGGTGCTCTCGACCTCTCCCCTCGTCGACATGGTGGCCTTCACCGGGTCGACGGCGACCGGCCGGCGCATCATGAAGGCCGCCGCCGACACCGTCAAACCGACATTCCTCGAACTCGGCGGCAAGTCGGTGTATCTGGTGCTCGACGACGATGGCGACATCAGTGCATCGGTGGGCGGCAGCGCGTTCATATCTATGCATGCCGGGCAAGGCTGCGCCATGCCGACCCGGTTGCTGGTGCCCCACAGTCGCTACGCCGAGGCGGTCGAGATCGTCAAGGTCGCCATGGAGAAGAACAAGTACGGTGACCCCACCGACCCCTCCGTGCTGCAAGGCCCTCAGGTTTCGAAGCGCCAGCAGGACCGGGTGATGGGTTATATCGCCAAGGGTAAGCAGGAAGGGGCACGGGTCGTCACCGGCGGCAACGTTCCTTCGCACCTCGAGAAGGGTTTCTTCGTCGAGCCAACGGTTTTCGCCGATGTCGACAACCGGATGACGATCGCCCAGGAGGAGATCTTCGGCCCGGTGCTGTCGGTCATCGGATTCGACGACGACGACGATGCGGTGCGAATCGCCAACGACTCCATCTACGGCTTGTCGGGCGTGGTATTCGCCAACGACCTGGACCGGGCCAAGTCGGTCGCGAGCCGGATCCGCACAGGAACCCTCGGAATCAACGGCGGTCTCTGGTATGGCGCAGACGCCCCCTTCGGCGGCTACAAGCAATCCGGCATCGGACGGCAGTGCGGCATCGAAGGCCTCGAAATCTTCACCGAAACCAAGACTGTCGGCTGGCCGAAGGAGGCGTAGATGAAATCACGTGCGGCCGTGTTGCGCGGTGTGGGCATCGACTGGGAAGTCACCGACATCGAACTCGACCCGCCCCGCGCCGGTGAGGTTCTGGTCAAGATGGCCTACGCCGGGATCTGCCATTCCGACGAACACTTCTACACCGGCGACAGCGTGCCCAGTCCAGAGATGGAAGAGCTGATGCGAGCCTCCGGCGTGACGGTGCCGGAGTGGTTCCCGATGCTCGGCGGACACGAGGGCGCCGGCATCGTCGAAGAAGTCGGCCCCGAGGTGAGGGCGCTCAAACCCGGTGACCACGTAGCGGTTTCGTTCTTTCCCGCCTGTGGAACCTGCCGCTGGTGCGTGACCGGACACACCTATCTGTGCGACGTCGGCGCCGACATCTACAGCAAGGCCATGACCACCGACGGCACGTGCAGGCGCCACGTCGGCGACGAAGACCTGATGGCGATGATGCAGGTCGGCACGTTCTCCGAATTCGTGGTCGCGTCCGAGCGCTCACTGGTCAAGATCAACGACTGGGTGCCGTTGGAAGCGGCCTCCCTCGTATCCTGCGGTGTCACAACAGGTTTCGGTTCCGGCTCGGTGGCGGCAGGAACTGAACCCGGCGACACCGTCGTGGTGGTGGGTGTGGGCGGCATCGGCATGAACGCCGTGCAGGGTGCCAAGGTCGCCGGCGCCAAGCACATCGTCGCCGTCGACCCGAACGAGTTCAAACGCGAGATCGCTCCCACCTTTGGCGCCACGCACACCGCCGTCGACGCCCACGCCGCCCTGGAACTGGTCAAGGAGATCACCTGGGGCGTCATGGCCGACCGCGTCGTACTGACGCCGGGAGTTGTGCCGGCCGACCTCGTGATGGTGGCGCTGATGCTGCTGCGCAAGGGCGGCACCTGCGTCCTCACCGGCATGGCTAAGGTCAGCGACTTGATGGTCCCGCTGAGCCTGCCCGACATGGTGAGTTCTTGTAAGACCCTCAAGGGGGTGCTCTACGGCGAGATGAACCCGCGCGAAGCCATGCCGAGGCTGCTGTCGATGTACGAGGCGGGCACTCTCAAGCTCGACGAACTGATCACTCAGAAGTACAAGCTGGACGACATCAACGAGGCGATGAAGGATCTGAGATCCGGGAGCAACATCCGTGGGGTCATCGCTTTTTAGTAAGTAGCGCCTTTTAGATACGCAGCCGCGACGATGTTTCGGAACGACTCGCAGCGGTGCAGGGTAGAGTCGGTTTCAATTCAGGGGCTGAGCCCACGCCTCGCAGTAAGTTCGCCTGTCTGCAGGGGTGTGATGCTTTCCAGTTCCGACGTGGATTTCCACGGTGACCGATGACCAGCGACAGAAGCGTGGGAACCGAGGCGCCGGGTGAAGCTGCCGGCTGGCAGGCCGTTCCTCACCCCGTGGTCATGGTCGACCGCTCAGGTGTCATTCGCGGGCTGAGCGACTCCGCGCGGTCCCTCTTGCCGGACGCCGAGGTCGGGGCCAGGTTCGCCGACACTGCGCCGCCGTGGTTGACGTACGCGCATGTCCGATTTCTGCGAGACCAGTCCGCCGACGCCGCGCAGGCGTCGACCATGGGGGAGCTCACAGGACGCAATTTCGAGGCACGCCCCTCGGCGCTGCCCGGCGGTGAGGTCGCGTGGTGGCTGGTCGAAGACACCCACCGGACGCTGCGGGATGCGCACGAGGAACTGGCAAGGGAACGCGAGCGCGCTGCGCTTCTCGACGATGTCTCGGCGGTGCTGATGGCCTCGCTGAACTTCGAGCGCTGCATGGAGACGACGGCGCAGATGGCGGAGCGTCACCTGGCGGACGCCGCGGTGGTCGTCGCACCCGTCAGAGGTGAGCGGATGCCGATCGTCTGCAGCGGAGCCGACGGCGCCGCAGAACACCGCAGCGTGGAAGCCGACCCCGCCGAGGTTTCGGGCCTCAGCGAGGCGCTTCGCGGGTTCCCGCCGGTCCCGTCGCGCTGGATCGACCCCGCGTCGGTGCCCGACTGGTTGATTCCCTCGCACTTCGTCGGGCAGGTCGGATCGGTCCTGATCACACCGCTGCCCGGCCACGGCGTTCCGGCAGGCGCACTCGTGTTGTTGCGCCGCGACTCGCACACGGCATTCAGCGAGAACGAGGAACGGTTCGCGCGGCTGTTCGCGTCACGCGCGGGCGCGGCGCTCTCCGCGGCGCGGTTGTATGCCGAACAGTCGGCGATCACCCGCACCCTGATGCGCGAACTGCTGCCCCCTGCGTTGACGCCGAATGGGGATTTCGAGCTCGCAGGCGGCTACCGCGCGTCGGCAGACCACGAGCTGGTCGGTGGCGACTTCTACGACGTCCATCCCGCCGTGGACGCCGACGGCGAAACCCTTGTCGTCCTCGGTGACGTCTGCGGCAAGGGCCTGGAGGCCGCGGTACTCAGCGGCAAAATCCGCAACACGCTGCAGGCGCTCGCGCCACTGGCCGATCAGCACGAGGCGGTGCTCAAGCTGCTCAACAGCGCGCTGTTGACCCCCGACAACAGCCGTTTCGCCACCGTGGTGCTCGCCTCCGTCGCGCACCGCGACGGTCAGTTGAAGTTGCGGCTGACCTGCGCCGGGCACCCACCCCCGCTGATCGTGCGAAACGACGGAACGGTGGAGCAGACGGACACCCGTGGAATGTTGGTCGGTGCGCTGCCCCAGTTCAAAGCGCGCTCGACGGAGGTCTCGCTCGCCCCCGGCGAGACATGCCTGCTCTACACCGACGGCCTGTCCGAAGCCCGCGGCGGCCCACTCGGCCAGGAGGCCTTCGGCGAAGAACGCCTGATCGGTGCGTTGGCGCAATGCGCGGCGCTGCCCGCCGAAGCGGTTGTCGAGCGGATGATGATGCTTGCCTCGCAGTGGGTAACCGATCGGGAACACGACGACATGGCCGTCGTGGCCATCACGGCGCCGCGCCGGACACATCTCAGTGCGGTCGACGGCCACACTGCAGGCAGGTATATAGCGTGAGCAGACCGGACATCGGCGCGGGAACAGCCGCGACCGATCCCGCAGCGGTGCGCGAGCGACTGTGGAAAGCGGCGCTCGACGGTGACGAACAGGCCGCGGTTGCAGTCCTCTTCGCGGCGGTGGACGCAGGACTGACGCCCGAGGATGCGCTACTCGAGGTGATCGCGCCCGTCCAACGCAGGGTCGGCGCGGAATGGGCGGCCAACCGGATCACCGTCGCCCAGGAGCACGCGGCCACCGCGATCAACGACCGCGTCATCGCGGCTCTGTCGCAGCACCGCTCCGGCGAATCCACCGACGAGGCCGGGCGGGTCACCGTGGCCTGCGTGGACGGGGAATGGCACGCGCTTCCCGCCCGGCTGCTCGCGGAAGTTCTGCGCCTGCGCGGCTGGCGGGTGGACTTTCTCGGCGCCCAGGTGCCGACTCCGCACCTGATCGCGCATCTGCATCAGCACGCACCCGACGCGGTCGCGCTGTCGTGCTCGATCCCCACTCGCCTGCCCACCGCGCACGCCGCGATCACGGCGTGCCAGGCCGCGGGCGTCTCGGTGCTCGTCGGCGGCGCCGCGTTCGGCCCCGACGGCCGCTACGCACGGCTTCTCGGTGCCGACGCGTGGGCACCGGATGCCCGGGCCGCCGCGCAGTGCCTGCGCGCCGACATCGGTCGACTACGCCTCACCCCGAACCGGCAGGCGGCGGACCAGCTACCGCACCTGGCCGACCAGGAGTACTCGATGATCAGCACCGCCAAACCGCAACTGGTCAAGTCCACCGTCGCCGAGTTGGAGAACCGCTTCCCCGCGATGCGGGACTACAGCGAGGCGCAACGCGAACACACCACCGAGGACATCGCGCACATCGTCGACTTCCTCGCGACCGCGCTCTATATCGACGACCACGAGTTGTTCACCGGGTTCATCGTGTGGACGGCCGAGGTGCTCAGTTCCCGTGACGTACCGGCGGCCTCGCTGATCCCCGCACTGGAGCTGCTGTCCGCTCAGCTGCAAGACTTTCCCCGAGCTCAGCGCCACCTGGCCGCTGCGCGCACCACCCTGGCCTCCGACACCACATCGATCGCATGAAGCTCACCTTGAAGTCTGACGTCACGATTCCCTCGGCACGCATCCACGTCGCGGGCGACCTCGACTACGGACACACCGCGTCCCTGGTGGATGCCGTCTCCGAAATGCTCGCCACCAATACCGGCGTGAAAGACCTGCACCTCGACTTCACCGAGCTGGCGTTCCTCGATTCCACCGGGCTGTCGGCGCTGCTGGTGATCCACCGGGAGGTGACACGCTCCGGTGTCGTGCTGCACCTCGACAATCGGCCACGACAGCTCGACCGCGTCCTCGAGATCACCGGCCTGCTCGAACATCTGACCTCTGGTGAGGCCACCGCTTCCCCACGTCCCGACGAAATCGAGATCGGTTGAGCGACATGGCCGGACGGGTGTCCGCACTGCAGCGCTACCCCGTGAAATCGATGCTCGGAGAAGTACGCGACCGGGTCCGGATCGGGCCGCTGGGCATCGACGGCGACCGCCGGTACGCCCTCATCGACGAGGAGACCGGACGAGTCGCCACCGCCAAGCACCCGCGGCGATGGAGCACCCTGTTGCAGTGCGCGTCGACGACCGGCGAGGACGGAAGCGTCACGGTTACCCTGCCCGACGGGCGAAGTATGCCGGTCACCGAGGCGGCCGAGCCGCTGTCCGAACTGCTCGGGCGCACAGTGCATGTCGCCGACGAGCGGGCTGCCGGCGTGGTTCTCGAGCGCTCCGATCCGATGGAGGTGCTCGCACACGGCATCGACGCCGAGTTCGAACCGGTGCTGCTCGAACTCGGGCAGGGTGCACCCGGCGGCGCGTTCGTCGACCACTCGCCGGTGCATCTGATCACCACTGCCACGCTCGACGCGATCGGCGTGGGCGCGGCTGAGGGGCTGCGGTACCGACCCAACGTTGTCATCGACGTCGGGTCCGAGCCCTTCGTCGAGAACGAATGGGTGGGAGCCCAAATCCAGCTCGGTGAGGCCACGCTACGCGTCACCCTGCCCACCCCACGCTGCGCCGTCCCGACACTGCGACATGGTGCGACCGAACGACTTCCGGATGCCGTGCGGTACCTGCTGGACCACAATCGCGTCGAGGTGCCGGGCTTCGGTAAGGCGCCGTGTGCGGGGGTCTACGCCGAGGTGGTCGCCGTCGGCGCCGTCAGTATCGGCGACAAGGTGCGAGTCGGATAGCCCATGCGGCGAGCGCTCACCTTGGCTTTGTCACCACCGTCCTGATGTCAGGGTCGCGGAAGCGGGTATGAAGAGGTGATGACGAAACCCTCCCCCTCAGGTAAGACCGTTTTCATCACCGGGGCCGCCGCCGGTATCGGGCGAGCCACGGCGCTGACGTTCGCCCGCAACGGATTCGTCGTCGGCGGCTACGACATCGACGAAGTCGGGCTCAAGTCGCTGGCCGACGACATCGAGCAGCTGGGCGGTGTCGTGCACACCGGCCACCTCGACGTCACCGACCCCGACGAGATGGCCGCGAGGGTGCGGGACTTCGCCGAGGCCGCCGGTGACCGGCTCGACGTGATGATCAACAACGCGGGGATCCTGCGCGCCGGTCGCTTCGAGGAAATGGACATCGCCGGCCACCACAAGGAGATCGACATCAACGCCAAGGGTGTGGTCAACGGTCTATATGCGGCGTACCCCTACCTGCGTAAGACCCCGAACTCGGTCGTGGTGAACCTGTCCTCCGCGTCGGCGATCTACGGTCAGGCCGAGCTGGCCAACTACAGCGCCACGAAGTTCTTCGTCCGCGGGATCACCGAGGCGCTCGACATCGAGTGGAACCGCTACGGCATCCGGGTCATCGCGATGTGGCCCCTATATGTGCAGACGGCGATGACCCAGGACGTCAAGACCGGAACGACGGACTCGCTCGGCATCCGGCTGACCGCACAGGACATCGCCGACGCGATCCTCGAGGCCATCGAACCGTCGCGGCTGCGGCGCGCCATCCACCAGGTGCACTTCCCCGTCGGGAAGCAGACCAAGGTGATGACCATCGCCTCCCGGTTCTCGCCGGGTTGGCTGACCCGTTACGCGAACAAGAAGCTGTCACGATCCTGACGCCCACCGGCATCTGTTGAGGTTCAAATCGGGCTGATCACAACGGATGTCCCCTACGCGGCGGCCGACGTACGGTCCGCGCATGAACGAGGACTGGCTCGCCGCCATTGTCGGCCTTTCGCTGCTCGCGCTCGTCCTGGTGGGCGCGATTCCGGGAAGCGTGATCCCGTGACCGAACAGACGACCACGACGAAGCCGCAGACCTCACCCTCGGGGGTCGGCTACGTCGTCGCCGGGGTACTCGTGGTGCTCGCGCTGGGGGCCGTCACGCGCTACCTGGAAGCGCACGTGCCGCAGTGGGCCGACGGCACCGCGTTCGAGCGCGTCGCGAAATCGATCGAATTCCCGGTCTACGCCATCGCTTTGGGCCTACTGGGCAACGTCGTGCTGTCACGCCTGGCCCTACGCGACGCACTGTCGCGCGGTTTCCGCACCGAGTTCTTCATCAAGACCGGTCTGGTGCTGCTCGGCGCATCGATCAACCTCAAGGTGCTCGTCACCGCGGCGGGCCCGGCCATCGTCCAGGCGCTGCTGTTGATCTCGATCGTCTTCGGCTTCACCTGGTGGCTGGGCGGAGTGCTGCGACTCGAGGACAAACTGCGCGCGCTGCTCGCGTCGGCGGTGTCGATCTGCGGGGTGAGCGCGGCCATCGCAGCGGCAGGTGCCGTGCAGGCCAAACGCGAGCAACTCGCCTACGCGGCATCTCTGGTCATCGCGTTCGCGCTGCCGTCGATCTTCCTGTTGCCTTGGCTGGCAGACGTTTTCAACCTCTCCGACGCGGTGGCCGGCGCCTGGATCGGCGGAAACATCGACACCACCGCCGCCGTCGCGGCATCCGGCGCCATCGCCGGTGAGGACGCGCTGCAGATCGCGACGATCGTCAAGACGACCCAGAACGCGCTGATCGGGGTCGTCGCAATCGCGCTGACCGCCTACTTCGCGCTGAAGGTGGAGCGCAAATCGGGCGCCGAGGCGCGGCCGTCGATCGGGCAGTTCTGGGAGCGCTTCCCCAAATTCGTGCTCGGCTTCGTCGCCGCGTCGATCGTGGGCACGCTGTATCTGGCGTGGGGCGGGGACAAGTCGGCGATCAGCACGGTCAACGACCTGCGGACGTGGTTCCTGATCTTCGCGTTCGTCGCGATCGGTCTCGAGTTCTCGCTGAGGGGACTCAGGGAAGCCGGTTGGCGACCGGTGGCGTTGTTCGCCTCGGCGACCGTGGTGAACATCGTCGTGGCACTGGGTCTGGCCGTCGTGTTGTTCGGGAACTTCCAGGTCGGTTAGCTACGCTCGCCGGGTGGCCACGGGGCTGAATCGACGAGGCTTCCTGACGATGACCGCCGGCGCGGCGCTCGTCACGGCGGGATTCACGGCCGGCTGCGGTTCGGACAAACCCGGCGCCGTGGCCAAGGACGGCTCGGTCACCGTCAAGCACGCCTTCGGCGAGACCAAAATCCCCGCGCCGCCCAAGCGGGTGGTCAGCGCCGGATTGACCGAGCAGGACGACCTGCTCGCGCTCGGCGTCGTACCGGTCGCGGTGACCGACTGGTTCGGAGGCGAACCGTTCGCGGTATGGCCCTGGGCGCGAGCCAAACTCGGCTCTGCACAACCCGCCGTGCTCAGCCTCGCCGAGGGCATTCAGGTCGACCAGATCGCAGGGCTGAACCCCGACCTCATCGTCGCCACCAACGCCGGACTCGATTCGGACACCTACTCGAGGCTGTCGGAGATCGCGCCGACCGTCGCGCAGGCCGGTGCCGAGGCGTTCTTCGAGCCGTGGAAACAACAGGCCACCACCATCGGGCAGGCGGTGTTCAAACACGACGAGATGCAGGCGCTGCTCGTCGCCGTCGGCGACAAGTTCATCGCGGTCGCCGAAAGCAATCCCGGTTTCGCGGGCAAGTCGGCGGCGCTGTTGCACGGCCAACTGGACAACGGAGAACCGCAAGCCCTGACGCCCGCATGGCGCACCGAGTTCCTCACCGCCATGGGCCTGAGCGTCACCGACGGACTCGGCGCCGACGTGCTGATCTGGGCCACCGAGTCCGACGAGGAACAGTCTGCGCTGCTGGCCGAGCCGAGGGTCGCCGAGCGCGGCACGGCGAACGTCTTCACGGGCAAGGAACTCGCGGGCGCGATCGCCTTCGCCTCACCGCTGTCCTATCCCCTGGTGGCCGACCAACTGCCGGCGCGCATCGCCCAAGCCCTCGCCTGAGAAGATTGCGCGGTGACCGCCGACATTGAGGCCGAACACCGCGGGTTCGCGACCACGGGATCGGCCTACTACCCGACGCTGGTCGCGGTCTTCACCGGCCTGGTGCTGATCTCCAATATCGCCGCCACTAAAGGCGTCGCGTTCGGCCCGCTGCTCACCGACGGTGGATTCCTCGTCTTCCCGCTCACCTACGTCATCGGTGATGTGTTGAGCGAGGTATACGGGTTCAAAGCCGCCCGGCGCGCCGTGATCATCGGCTTTTGCATGCAGGCGTTGGCGGTACTCGTGTTGTGGGCGACCGTGCACCTCCCTGCTGCGCCCGACTACACCAACCAGGAGGCGCTTGCCAGCACCGTCGCGTCCATCACTGGGTTGGCGGCCGCCGGGCTGGCCGGCTTCCTGGTGGGACAGTTGGTCAACGCCTGGGTGGTGGTGCGTATCAAGGCACGCACCAAAGAGAAGCACCTGTGGGCCAGATTGCTTGGCTCGACAGTCGTCGGCCAGTTCGCGGACACGTTGGTGTTCTGTGCCATCGCCGCACCGATCATCGGATTCGGCGACATGCGCTCGTTCGTGGTGTACGCCGCGTTGGGATGGGTCTACAAGACCGCGGTGGAAGTGGTCGTGCTGCCCGTGACGTACCGGGTGATCGCCTTCATCAAGCGCCGCGAGCCGACGTATCGGCCCGCCGCTTGAGGCATCGCTAAAACTCCTCTGGCAAGGCTCATAGAGCAGGCGTATTGCAAGCTACTCGCGGGTAATTTCGCAGGTATGACCGTGACAGCCGAGATGGAACGTGACGTGCCGGGCGCCGGCGCGATGCCGATCCGCGACTACGGGGATCGGGCGCTGTTGCTCGAGTTCGGCACCACCGCCGAGGTGCTGGCGTGGAACGAGGCGATCCGACGGGCCGACCTGCCCGGCGTCCTCGACATCGTGCCCGCCGCGCGAACCGTGTTGGTCAAGCTCGCCGAGCCCAGATATCAGGCGCCGACGCGACAGCGTCTCGGCGGGTTGCGCATCGACGCCGATCCGGAGGCCGAGCTGACACCGCCCGCCGGCGGCCGCGCCGACCTCACCATCGACGTCGTCTACGACGGTCCCGATCTCGACGAGGTGGCCCGACTGACGGGGCTGACCCGTGACGACGTCGTCGCCGCACACACCGGCAGCCTGTGGCGGGTCGCGTTCGGCGGGTTCGCACCGGGCTTCGCCTATCTCGTCGGCGGTGACCGCAGGCTCGAGGTGCCGCGGCGATCCGAGCCGAGGACCAAGGTGCCTGCCGGCGCCGTGGGTCTGGCGGGTGAGTTCAGCGGTGTCTATCCGCGCGAGTCGCCCGGCGGCTGGCAGCTGATCGGCCGGACCTCCGCGGTGCTGTGGGACATCAACCGAGACAGCCCGGCGCTGCTGACATCGGGCATGTGGGTCCAGTTCCGGGCGGTCGAGTCATGACGACGACGCTGGAGATCCTGCGCTCGGGCCCGTTGGCTCTGGTCGAGGACCTGGGCCGGCCCGGGTTGGCGCATATGGGCGTAGGCCGCTCCGGTGCCGCCGACCGCAGCTCGCACACACTGGCCAACCGGCTGGTGGCCAACCCCGGCGATCGGGCCACCATCGAGGTGACGTTCGGCGGGCTGGCGGCGCGGGTGCACGGTGACGATATCGCGATCGCGGTCACCGGCGCCGACACCGATCCCTCCGTCGACGGAGTGTTGTTCGGCACCAACAGCATTCACTACGCCCGCGACGGTGAGGTGATCTCGCTCGGCGCGCCGCGCGCCGGCCTTCGGACATATCTGGCGGTGCGCGGCGGCATCGACGTCGAACCGGTACTGGGCTCGCGGTCGTATGACGTGATGTCGGCGATCGGTCCGCAGCCGCTGCGGGCGGGCGATGTGCTGCCCGTCGGCGAGCACACCGACGACTTCCCCGAGCTCGACCAGGCTCCCGTCGCGGCCATCGAGGACGACGTGCTCGAGTTGACGGTGGTGCCCGGCCCGCGCGACGACTGGTTCGTCGATCCGGATGTATTGATTCGCACGAACTGGCAGGCGACCAACAAGAGCGACCGCGTGGGCATGCGGTTGGTCGGCGGGCCACTCGAGTACCGCTGGCCGGACCGGCAACTGTCGAGCGAGGGTGCCACGAGGGGCGCAATTCAGGTGCCGCCGAACGGTTTTCCCGTCATTCTCGGGCCGGATCACCCGGTCACGGGCGGGTACCCGGTGATCGGTGTGGTCGCCGACGAGGACATCGACAAGGTTGCTCAGGTGCGACCCGGGCAAACGGTGCGGATGCATTGGTCGCGGCCGCGCCGACCGTTCGGGGACCGTTAGTCTCACCGCGCTGGTAGAAAAGCAGTGTGCATGTTCAGGATCCGTACGCTCCCGTCGTGCGCATCCACAGCGCACGGCTGATCCATACCTCCGACCTCGACCCGGAGACGCGCTCGGACGCCAAGCGCATGGTGATCGACGCCTTCGAAGGCTCGTTCACCGACGTCGACTGGGAGCACTCGCTCGGCGGCATGCACGCGATGATCTTCGACCACGGTGCGCTGATCGCGCATGCGGCAGTGGTGCAGCGGCGGCTGCTGTACCGCAATACCGCGCTGCGGTGCGGTTACGTCGAAGCGGTCGCGGTCCGTGAGGACTGGCGTGGGCAGGGCCTGGCTCGCGCGGTGATGGACGCCGCAGAGCAGGTGATCCGCGGGGCGTATCAGCTCGGGGCCCTCAGCGCGACGGAAGCCGGCAGGCCGATTTACACCGCCCGCGGTTGGCTGCCGTGGCAGGGACCGACGTCGGTGTTGGCACCGGCCGGGTTGACTCGCACTCCCGACGACGACAACGCACTGTTCGTGCTGCCGGTCAGTGTGGAACTCGACACCAGCGCCGAGATCACCTGCGACTGGCGCGACGGCGACGTCTGGTGAGACTCACACCCGCACCGGGTGTGGGGTGAGGGGAATTTCACGGCGGGGTCACCGCGCGGCACGTTGAGGCAATAACGCCTCGTTAACGTCGGGTTTCATGACGTTCTGCAGGCTGCGGGCGGTGTCGACACGCCTCGGAAATGGCCAAGTAATCACTTGGAAACATGCGCTGCTTACACAGGTTCCATGACTGAGCCGGACTGGGCGCCGCTGACCGGATTCCGGGTGGCCGTCACTTCCGCTCGGCGCGCCGACGAGCTGAGTGCACTGCTGCGCCGCCGCGGTGCGACGGTGACGAGCGCGGCGGCGATCCAGATGGTGCCGTTGCCCGACGACGACGAACTGCGTGCCCACACCGAGGGCCTGATCGACGTCCCGCCCGACATCGTGATCGCCACCACCGGCATCGGGTTCCGCGGCTGGGTCGCCGCGGCCGACGGCTGGGGGCTGGCCAACGATCTGACCGCCGCGCTCGCGAAGGCGCGCGTCGTGTCGCGCGGCCCCAAGGCGACCGGTGCGCTGCGCGCCGCCGGGCTGCCCGAGGAGTGGTCCCCCGACTCGGAGTCGTCACGCGAATTGCTGCACTACCTCGTCGAGGGCGGTATCGCCGGGCAGCGGATCGCGGTGCAGTTGCACGGAGCCACCGATGACTGGGACCCGTTTCCCGAGTTCCTCGACGAGTTGCGCGCCGCGGGTGCCGAGGTCGTGCCGATCCGGGTGTACCGGTGGCATCCGGCGCCACACAACGGTGACTTCGACCAACTGGTGGCCGGCATCGCCGACGAGAAGTTCGATGCGGTCAGCTTCACGTCGGCGCCCGCTGTCGCGTCGGTGTTGCTGCGGGCCAAGGAGATGGGCCTGGAGAACCAGGTGATCGCCGCCTTCCGCCGGGACGTGCACGCCATGTGCGTCGGCCCCGTGACCGCCCGCCCGCTGGTTCGGTTGGGTGTACCGACGTCGGCTCCGGAGCGAATGCGATTGGGGGCGTTGGCCCGTCACATCACCGATGAACTGCCGCTGTTGTGCACGCGCACCATTCGGGTGGCCGGGCACCTGCTCGAGATCCGCGGCACGTGCGTCCTGGTCGACGGTGTCGTCAAGCCGGTGTCGCCGGCGGGCATGGCGACGATCCGCGCGCTCGCCCACCGGCCGGGAGCGGTGGTGTCGCGCGCGGACCTGCTGCGGGCTCTGCCCGGCACCGGCACCGACACCCACGCCGTCGAAACCGCCGTCTTGCGGCTGCGAACGGCGTTGGGCGACAAGAACATCGTGTCGACCGTCGTCAAGCGCGGCTACCGCCTGGCCGTCGAGGACAACCTGGTGAGTGCGCCGTGAGCTATCTGCTGGTAGCGCACGGCACGCGTAAACAGAGCGGTGTCGCGCTGATCGGAAACCTCGCCGACCGGGTGTCGACGGTGCTCGGCACCCCGATCCACGTCGCGTTCGTCGACGTTCTCGGCCCGACACCGAGCGAAGTGCTGCAGACGTTGTCCGATCGGACGATCCTCGTGCCGGCATTCCTGGCGCGCGGATATCACGTCAACGTCGACATCCCCGCACACGTCGCGGCCAGTGGGCATCCCGACGTGACCGTGTCCGAGGCGCTCGGACCCAGCCCAGCGTTGACGCGGGTACTCATGGATCGCTTGATCGAGTGCGGCTGGCGGCCGGGCGATTCGGTGGTGCTGGCGGCGGCGGGCACGTCCGATCCCGGTGCATTATCTGATTTGCGCCAGACGTCGGCGTTGTTGTCGGCGGTGATCGGCGAGCGGGTCGAACTGGCGTACGCCGCGACCGGTGAGCCGCGCGTCGCCGACGCGGTGGCAGGGCTGCGTCGCGCTGGTGCGCGGCGGGCGGTCGTGGCCTCTTACCTGTTGGCCGAGGGCCTGTTTCAGGACCGGCTGCGGGCCAGCGGTGCCGACGCGGTCGCCGACCCCTTGGGCACCCATCCCGCGATGGTGCGGCTGATCGCCAACCGGTTCCGCCGCGCCCGCGTTCCGCTGGCAGCCTGACTCACCGCCGCGAAATGGCATTCCAGCAGGCGTTCACTCGAACTTTCGCTGCTGGAATGCAATTTCGCGCAAGACGAGTAAGGGTCAGCCGCGGACCTCGACGTGGCCGTCGGCGGTGAGGCGCGTCGGGTAGACCGGCAGCGAGAACTCGGGATCGTCGAGGCACACGCCGTCATCGATCGCGAAGGCCTGCTTCTTGATCGGTGACTGCACGGTCGGTCGGCCGCCGCGATCGCCGACGAGGCCGCGCGACATCACCGCCGCGCCCGAGAACGGATCAATGTTGCCGACCGCATGCAGCGACCCGTCGTCCAGCCGGAACAGCGCCGCCTGGCTGCCGTCGGCGAGTAACACGCCGACCCCGCGGTTCGGGATCAGGAAGTCGTAGCGGCAGGCTGTCGTCCAGACCTGGATATCGTTGAGAGTTGTCATCTTTGGGGCACCTTCGGCATTCCGATGGGGACGGGCACCTTGCGGCCGGACCGCTCGGTGAACTCGACTGTGGGGTCAGCGACGTCCGGGGCGTTGACGAACGACACGAAGCGCGACAGCTTGTTCGGGTCGTCGAGTACGCCCTTCCATTCGCATGCGTAGCCCTCGACGTGGCGGGCCATCGCGGCCTCGAATTCGGCTGCCAAGCCCAGGGAGTCGTTGCAGACGACATCGCGGAGATGGTCCAGTCCCCCGTCCATCGCCTCCAGCCACGGCGCAGTGCGCTGCAACCGGTCGGCGGTGCGGATGTAGAACATCAGGAACCTGTCGATGTACCGGATCAACGTCTCGTCGTCGAGGTCGCCGGCCAGCAGCTGCGCGTGTCGGGGCGACATGCCGCCGTTGCCGCAGACGTAAAGATTCCAACCTTGTTCGGTGGCGATGACGCCGACGTCTTTGCTCTGCGCCTCCGCGCATTCGCGCGCGCATCCCGACACCGCCATCTTGATCTTGTGTGGTGCGCGAAGCCCGCGGTAGCGCTTCTCGATTTCGACGGCCATGTCGACGGAATCCTGCTGGCCGTAGCGACACCATGTGGAGCCGACACAGCTCTTGACGGTGCGCAACGACTTACCGTAGGCGTGCCCGGACTCCATGCCGCCGTCGACGAGGCGGCGCCAGATCTCGGGAAGCTGGTCGACGCGGGCGCCGAACATGTCGATGCGCTGTCCGCCGGTGATCTTGGTGTACAGGCCGAAGTCCCTGGCGATCTCGCCGATCAGGATCAGCTGCTCCGGTGTGATCTCACCGCCCGGTGACCGTGGCACCACCGAGTAGCTGCCGTTGCGCTGGATGTTGGCCAGGAAGTGGTCGTTGGAGTCCTGCAGCGAGGCCTGCTCCCCGTCGAGGATGTGCTCGCTGCTCGTCGAGGCCAGGATCGACGCAACCACCGGTTTGCAGATGTCGCAACCCTTTCCGGTGCCGAACCTCTCGATCAACCCGGAGAACGTGCGGATCTCGGTGGCGCTGATGATCTCGAACAACTCGGCGCGCGACTGCGAGAAGTGTTCGCACAGCGCCTTGGACTGTTCGACGCCCTCGGCTTCCAGCAGCTGCTTGAGCAGCGGCACGCACGAACCGCAGGAGGTGCCCGCGAGCGTGCACTTCTTCAGGCCGGGCACGTCGGCGCATCCGCCGCTGATGGCCTCCTTCAGGTCACCCTTGGTGACGTTGTTGCAGGAGCAGATCTGCGCGATGTCGGGCAGCGCGCCGACGCCCAAAGCCGGTGCGTCGCCGTCGGAGGCGGGTGCGATCAGCGACAGCGGGTCACCGGGCAGCTCGCTGGCGACCATCGGACGCAGCACACCGTAGGCCGACGCGTCACCGACGAGGATCCCGCCCAACAGGGTCTTGGCGTCATCGGAGAGCACCAGCTTCGCGTAGGTCTGCTTGACCGGGTCGTTGACCACGACGTTCAAGCAGTTGGGCGTATGGCCCTGGGCATCGCCGAAGCTGGCCACGTCGACGCCGAGCAGTTTGAGCTTGGTCGACATGTCGGCTTCCGGGAACTCGGCGGCGCCACCGAGCAGGCGATCGGCCACCACCTCCGCGCTCGTGTAGCCGGGGCCGACGAGCCCGTAGCAGCGGCCCTCGATCGCGGCCACCTCGCCGATGGCGTAGATGTCGGGATCGCTTGTGGCGCAGGATAGGTCGGTCAGCACACCACCGCGCTGGGCGATGTCCAGGCCCGCTTCGCGAGCGAGTTCGTCGCGCGGGCGCACGCCGGCGGCGAACACGATCAGACCGGTGTCGATATGGCTTCCGTCGTTGAGGGACAACCGCACTGAGTCGTCCTGGTCGGATTTGCGCAGCGGCCGGTTGCGCTGTGCCGGCGCGATGGTTTCGGTGCCCACACCGGTGTGCACCTCGATGCCCAGGCTCTTGACCATCCTGCTCAGCAGCGCGCCGCCTGCCTCGTCGAGCTGTGCGGCCATCAGATGGGGCGCCATCTCGACGACGTGGGTCTTCAACCCGAACGCGCGCAGCGCATTCGCCGCTTCCAGGCCGAGCAGGCCACCGCCGATCACCACACCGACGGGCGCCTTCGACGCGAGTGCCGTTTCGGCGCCTGCCCGGATCGCGTCGAGGTCGTCGAGGGTCCGATAGACGTGGCAGGCCGGCAGGTCGCGGCCCGGCACCGGCGGCACGAACGCATACGAGCCGGTCGCCAACACCAAGGCGTCGTACGGAATGCGGAAACCCTCGGCGGTCAGCACCGCCTTGTCCGTCCGGTCGATCCCGGTGACCCGCGTGCCCAGCCGCAGCTCGACCAGCTCGTCATCCGGGTAGTCGTTGCCCGCGAGCGCCAACCGGCTGCGGTCCCAGTGTTCGGTGTACCCGGTGAGCCCGACCCGGTCGTAGGCGGCGTCGGCCTCCTCGGCGAGGATCGTCACCCGCCACTGGCCGTCGGCGTCACGGGACCGCAGCGCCTCGACGAATCGGTGACCGACCATGCCGTGGCCGACCACGACCACCTTTCTTGTTGACCGCATGCCGCCGACGCTAAGCAGCCGATATTGCCGCAATGTCGCCTCGTGTGAAGCAGCGATCACGGTGTGCTCACATCAACCCGCGGCCGCTGTGAGCCCGATGCTGCGGCTTCGCTCGCGGCGAACGACCTAGCGGAATATGAGTGTGGGTGACTCAAGTTTTACTGATTGAGAAACCGGCACAGTGCCGGTTCGACAGCGAGGAGGGCAGACATGAGCACTTTGGCATTACGCACTCGTCCCACGTGGGATCTGGACCGTTGGGTACGCGACTTCTTCGGTCCCGCGACCGCTGAAAGCTGGGCCGCGGGGGCGTTCACCCCCGCCGCGGAAATCGTCAGGGAGGGCGACGACGCGCTCGTCCGCGTCGAGCTTCCGGGCCTCGACGTCGAGAAGGATGTGAACGTCGAGGTCGACCGGGGCTACCTCGTGATCCACGGCGAACGTCGCGACGAGCGGTCCGAAGAGACTGATGGCCGCACGCTTCGCGAGGTGCGGTACGGGTCGTTCCGTCGATCGTTCAAGCTCCCCGAGCACGTCACCGGCCAGGACATCAAGGCCGAGTACGACACCGGTGTGCTGACGGTGCGGATCCCCGACGCCCACAAGGGCCGCCAGACGCAGCGCATCGCGATCGAAAACAAGTAAGCACCTCGATACGGCAGCCGGTGGAACTTCGGTTCCACCGGCTTCGTCGTCTCAACGCTCGGTCGTCGTGGGGGCCGCGGCGGTGGTGGTCGGCGGTGGCTCCGGTGCCCTGATCTCGGTCGTCTCCACGCTCGGCATCGTGTAGCTGGGGGTGGTTGTCGTCGTGGTGGTGTACGACAGCGGAATCGACGTCGCCGCCGGCGGCGGCACCGAAGCGGGCACCCTGGCCGCGTCCGAGGTGCGGACCACCGCGTAGATCAGGATCGCCACCAGGACCGCCGCGACCACGCCCGCAGCCATCACCAGCGACTGGTCGTCCTGCCAGTTCAAATCGTCGTCGGGCACGTCTTTCGTCCTAGACCCAGCGCTGCAACAGTTCCTTGGCCTGTGCCGACAGCGCGCGCTGCAGGAACGGTCCGAAGCTGACTCGCGCCACACCGAGCGGCCCGATCGACGCGGGGTCGTCCTGGTCGGGCAGCCCGATCGCGTTCACCGGCAGAGGTAACTCGGATGTCAAGCGCCGCAACGTGTCCGGATCATGCCGGCCGACGGGGTAGAGCACGTCGGCTCCTGCGGCGGCGGCTTCGGTCAACCGCGCGATCGCGCGATCGACCCGGTCGGACTCGTCGCCGTCCTGGCGCAGGAACAAGTCCGTGCGCGCGTTGATCACCACGTGCACGCCGGTCGCGTCCGCCGCCTCACGCAGCGCGCCGACGAGTTCCGCGTGCTCGGTCGCCGAGCGCAACCGGCCATCCTCGCTGTGCACGGTGTCTTCGATGTTGAACCCGACCCCGCCCGCCTCCAGCAGGCCGTCGATGAGCCGCGCGGGCGGCTGGGCATAGCCGGACTCGAGGTCGACCGAGACCGGCACGTCGACGGCAGCGGTGATCTGCTTGACGCGGGCGATCACGTCGTCGAACGACATGCCCTCCTGGTCCGGTTTACCGACGGAATCGGCCAGCGGATGGCTTCCGACGGTGAGCGCAGCAAATCCTTCGTCGACCGCCAGCCGGGCCGACCAGGCGTCCCAGACGGTTGGCAGGATCACCGGGTTCCCCGGTACGTGTAAGGCCAGCAGGGCCACGGCCCGCTCTTTGAGGACTTGGTCGGGCATCGGGCCGTCTCCTTTTAGTTTGACGTGATCTGTCTCACGGTGCACTGCATGATGGAGCTAGCATCGGGTGTCGTACTGTGATGCCTGACACCCTTCAGCCCAAGGAGGTCAATTGTCCAGCACTACCGAACTTGCCGAGCTGCACGAGCTAATCGGAAGCCTGCGGCGGTGCGTGACATCGTTGGCGTCGAGGTACGGGGACACCCCCGCGACGCGTCGGATCGTCAACGACGCCGAACGCATCCTCAACGACATCGACCGTCTCGACATTGACGCCGAAGAGCTGGAGCTGACCCGAGGCGTGGTGCACCACCACGCCGGAGACCGCATCCCGATCCCGGACACCCAGTACGACACCGATTTCTGGCGCGGCGTCGATGACGAAGGGCTCGGCGGCGTCCGCTGACGCGGACCCCCGGGCACCGGGACAACTCAACACCGAAAGGCAACAGTGAGCGCACCCACCGCCGACCGCAAGGCGACCGGCGTCTTTTCGCCGAGCCGTGCCGAGATTCCGCAACGCACGCTGCGCACCGACCGGTGGTGGCAGTCACCGCTGATCGTGAACCTGGGCTTCGCGGCCTTCCTGATCTACGCCACGGTGCGGGCGTTCATGCAGAAGTGGTACTACGTAGCCGACTACCACTACTTGACGCCGTTCTACTCGCCGTGTCTGGCGAAGTGGAACGCCGCCGAGCAGTCCGGGTGTATCCCGGAGTCCAGCCACTTCGGCCAGTTCCTGCCCGATGTGTGGTGGCTGCCTTACGCGGCGGTGTCGCTGCCGTTCCTGCTGCTGTTCCGCTTGACCTGCTACTACTACCGCGGCGCCTACTACCGGTCGGTGTGGCAGTCGCCGACGGCTTGTGCGGTGCCGGAACCTCGGGCGCACTACACGGGCGAGACGCGGCTGCCGCTGATCATCCAGAACACCCACCGCTACTTCTTCTACATCGCCGTGCTCATCTCGCTGATCAACACCTACGACGCGATCGCGGCGTTCCACTCGCCCTCGGGTTTCGGATTCGGCTTGGGCAACGTGATTCTCGTCGGCAACGTGATCCTGCTGTGGACGTACACGGTGTCGTGCCACTCCTGCCGTCACGTCGCCGGCGGCCGCCTCAAGCACTTCTCCAAACATCCTGTGCGGTACTGGATGTGGACCCAGATCAGCAGGCTCAACGTGCGCCACAAGCAGTATGCGTGGATCACCCTCGGCACGCTGATGCTGACCGACTTCTACATCATGTTGGTGGCCAGCGGTGCCATCTCCGACCTGAGATTCATTGGCTGAGCGCCTAATTCAATCGGTAGTGAGGTTTTCTTAATGGCGGAACTGGAACGGCACTCCTACGACGTCGTCGTGATCGGCGCCGGCGGTGCGGGTTTACGCGCGGTCATCGAGGCGCGCGAACGCGGCCTGAAGGTCGCGGTGATCACGAAGTCGTTGTTCGGCAAGGCCCATACGGTGATGGCCGAGGGCGGCTGCGCCGCGGCGATGGGCAACGCGAACCCGAAGGACAACTGGCAGGTCCACTTCAAGGACACCATGCGCGGCGGGAAGTTCCTCAACAACTGGCGCATGGCCGAGTTGCACGCCAAGGAAGCCCCGGATCGGGTGTGGGAGCTGGAGACCTACGGCGCGCTCTTCGACCGCACCAAGGACGGAAAGATCAGCCAGCGCAACTTCGGTGGGCACACCTATCCGCGGCTGGCGCACGTCGGTGACCGCACCGGCCTGGAGATCATCCGCACCCTGCAGCAGAAGATCGTTTCCTTGCAGCAGGAAGACAAAGAGGAGTTCGGCGACTACGAGGCGCGCATTCGGGTCTTCCACGAGTGCACGGTCACCGACCTCATCAAGGACGGCGATCGGATCGCGGGCGCGTTCGGCTACTACCGCGAAGGCGGCAACTTCGTCCTGTTCGAGACGCCGGCCGTGGTGTTGGCGACCGGTGGAATCGGCAAGTCCTACAAGGTGACGTCGAACTCATGGGAGTACACCGGCGACGGCCACGCGCTGGCACTGCGGGCGGGCGCGACTCTGATCAACATGGAGTTCGTCCAGTTCCACCCCACCGGCATGGTCTGGCCGCCCAGCGTCAAGGGCATCCTCGTCACCGAGGGTGTGCGCGGCGACGGCGGAGTGCTGAAGAACTCCGATGGCAAGCGCTTCATGTTCGACTACATCCCGGCGGTGTTCAAAGGCCAGTACGCCGAGAGCATGGAGGAAGCCGACCAGTGGCTCAAGGACAACGACTCCGCGCGGCGCACCCCTGACCTGCTGCCCCGCGACGAGGTGGCCCGTGCGATCAACTCCGAGGTGAAGGCCGAGCGCGGCACCCCGCACGGCGGCGTCTACCTCGACATCGCGTCGCGGCTGCCGGCCGAGGAGATCAAGCGGCGGCTGCCGTCGATGTACCACCAGTTCATGGAGCTGGCCGAGGTCGACATCACCAAAGAGCCCATGGAAGTCGGGCCGACGTGCCACTACGTCATGGGCGGCATCGAGGTCGACCCGGACACGGGTGCGGCCAAGACGCCGGGACTGTTCGCCGCGGGTGAGTGTTCGGGCGGCATGCACGGCTCGAACCGGCTGGGTGGCAACTCGCTGTCGGACCTGTTGGTGTTCGGCAGGCGCGCCGGCATGGGCGCGGCCGACTACGTGCGCGCGCTCGGTGAGCGCCCGACGGTATCCGACGCGGCGGTCGAGGAATCGACCAAGTTGGCGCTGCATCCGTTCGAGGGCCCGTCCAACGGCGACAACGCCGAGAACCCGTACACCCTGCAGCTGGACCTGCAGGACACGATGAACAGCCTGGTCGGCATCATCCGTAAATCCGACGAGATCACCGAGGCCATCGACAAGCTCAAGGAGCTGCGCGAGCGGTACAAGCGGGTTCGGGTCGAGGGTGGCCGACATTTCAACCCGGGTTGGCACCTGGCCATCGACCTGCGCAACATGATCCTGGTCAGCGAGTGCATCGCCAAGGCCGCGCTGGAGCGCACCGAAAGCCGCGGCGGGCACACCCGCGACGACTATCCGTCGATGGAATCCGAGTGGCGCAAGACGCTGCTGGTGTGCCGCGCCGAAGGTGAGACCGTGGTTCCCGACATCGACATCACCAGGCAGGACCAGGTGCCGATGCGCGACGACCTGCTGGAGCTGATCGACATCGAAGAGTTGGAGAAGTACTTCACCCCCGAAGAACTCGCCAACCACTCGTCTAGGAGAGACGCATGAGCTACCAGGCAAAGATGCGAGTGTGGCGTGGCGACGACAACGCCGGCGCGCTGCAGGACTACTCGGTTGAGGTCAACGAGGGTGAGGTGGTGCTCGACATCATCCACCGGCTGCAGCAGACCCAGACCGGCGACCTGGCCGTGCGCTGGAACTGCAAGGCAGGCAAGTGCGGATCCTGCTCGGCGGAGATCAACGGCAGGCCCCGTCTGCTGTGTATGACGCGGATGTCGACCTTCGCCGAAAACGAGGTCATCACCGTGACTCCCCTGCGCACCTTTCCGGTGATCCGCGATCTGGTGACCGACGTGTCGTTCAACTATCAGAAGGCCAGGGAGATCCCGGCGTTCACGCCGCCGAAGGACCTGCAGCCCGGCGAATACCGAATGGCGCAGGAGGACGTCAACCGGTCACAGGAGTTCCGCAAGTGCATCGAGTGCTTCCTGTGCCAGAACGTCTGCCACGTGATCCGCGATCATGAGGAGAACAAAGAGGCGTTCGCCGGCCCGCGGTACCTGATGCGTCAGGCCGAACTCGACATGCATCCGCTCGACGTGCACGAGCGGCGCGCCGAGGATGCGCAGGAAGTGCACGGTCTGGGCTATTGCAACATCACCAAGTGCTGCACCGAGGTCTGCCCCGAACACATCAAGATCACCGACAATGCGCTGATCCCGATGAAGGAGCGGGCCGCCGACCGCAAGTACGACCCGGTGGTGTGGCTCGGCGACAAGCTTTTCCGGCGACGGTAGGAGCCGGAACAAACAGCTTGAGCCGGCGACGGTAGAGCCGGGAACTTCACTGACGGGTTGATCGCATGCACGAGGTACTTGCGATCAACCCGTTAAGGCTCTCCGCCGTGCAGCGGGGCGACGGCAGGCCGTTGACGGGCACGATTCCGCAGGTACCCTGCGGGTAGCGGCCAATCAACGACGAAAGGTTGCATCGTGGCACTTCGACACCCGCATAGCATCAACGACATTCGCACCGCGATCCGCGAGCTCAGCACCCGCGCGGTCCTCGCCCGCAAGGAAGGCCGAGCCGCCGACGCGGACGAGCTGGAGCGACGGGTGGCCGGGTATCGCGAGGAGCTCAGCGCGCGGCCCTGATCCGACGGCTTTGGTGCATCACCGATCGCTGAGCGACCGGTAGCGCACCCAGATCAGCCGTTGCCGAGGCGGCGGAACGTACTGCGGTGGAACACGATCGGCGCGACGTCGGCATGCACGGTGATGTCGCAGACCCGAAGGATCACGATCGTGTGATCGCCGGCGGGGACGAGTTGCTCGATCACGCTTTCCAGCCATACCGCGGTGCCGTCGATGAAGACCGCGCCGGATTCTCGCGACACGGTGTGCAGGCCGGCGAAACGATCACCGGTCTTGGCGGCCAGCGTCCGCGCGGCTTCGTCGTGTGCTTCGCCGAGCACACTGATCCCCAGTGACGGGACTTCCTTGAGCCTGGGCCACGTCTCGGAGGTGTTCTGGACGCAGAACGACACCAGCGGCGGGTCGAGCGAGACCGGAACGAAGGTGCTCGCGGCCAGTCCGATACGGGTGCCTTCCATCTCCGCGGCGATCGCGATGACACCGGACGGGAAGTGCCCGAACGCTTCGCGAAGTGTCGCCGGGCTCAGATCAGTTGCGCTCATATCCCGTCCATCTTCACACGCGACCGCACGCGGCGGCCACGTCCGGCCCGCTGACCGGACCGCGATACGTCGTGGACGCGGCACCTGGTGACGGTCGGAATCGGCGTGACGGCAACCGGTAACGTGACGCCCATGCTCGAGCCGCCAGCGGATGACCGGTAGGTCGGGGAATCGACGAACATATGTGGATACCGCTCCTCTTGATGGCACTTGCGGTCAGTCTGGAGCCGTTCCGCGTCGGCATGACGGTCGTGATGCTCAATCGCCCACGGCCTGCACTCCACTTACTCGCGTTTATCATCGGCGGTTTCGTCATGGGCATCTCAGTCGGCGCCATCGTGCTGTTCGTGCTGCGCCCACCGCTTGCCTCCGGAAATTCGACGCTTCCATGGGTGCAGATCGTTGTGGGCGCGGTCGTTCTGATCAACGCTGCGTTGGTGTACACGGGGATCGTTGGACGTTCCGGTGGCATCGCGTCCCCCGGCCCCCTGACTCGGATGTCGGCGCACCTTGCGGCACGGGCTCGACGACTGCTGGACAGCCGGTCGCTGTGGACAGCGGGCGTCGCGGGCCTCGGCATCGCCCTGCCGTCGGTCGATTACCTGGCAGCGCTGGCACTTATCGTCGCCTCCGGAACTGCGGCGACAATCCAGTTCGGTGCACTAATCCTGTTCAACGTGGTGGCATTCGCGCTCGTAGAGATTCCGCTGCTGTGCTACCTGGTGGCCCCGGACCGCACGCGCGCGACACTGTCCGCGCTCTACGACTGGGTGCGGGAGCAAGGCCGACGCGGAGTCTCTCTGCTGTTGGTGGCCGTGGGAGGCGTGCTGCTTGCTGTAGGCTTCGCCGGCCTGTAACGGGGGCAGCGGCTAAGGGGCGTTCTTCAAGACGTATTGCATCCCGGCCAGCATCTGCGAGAGCGGATCAGCGGCGCCGCCAAAGGCGGCCTGGGTCGCAGGCGCCGTGACGGCCGCAGGGTCGTAACCGTTACCCGGAGCCACGGTGATGGGCGCGGTCAGCGGATTGTCGGCTCGCGAGTATCCCGCATCCACGTAAGGCTGCAGCACCGCATCGAGCTTGAGCAGCGTCTCTTCGGGGACCCCGACGTATTTGAACGGCAGAACCAACGGAAGGTGCTCCTCGGGGATGAAGTAGGTGGTTGTCTTCGCGCCCCGTGAGTTGACAGTCGTTCGGATGTTCTGCGGCGGCACCATGCTCGGTTTGGTGAACGCCACCGAGGTGTGACCGGACGCGAGGCCAGCAAGCGCATTGATGATTGACATCCAGTTGTCCGGCCGGTCCGGCCAGTCGGCGATGCTGTCATACGCGGTGACGAACTGATAGGTGTCGTACTGGCTCTCCACGGGCGGCGGGACCCGATAGTCGAGGAACGGCGTCAGGGTCCCCACCGGGAACGAACGCGTCAGAAAGCTCTCACCGAACGCGTGCCGCGCCACCGGGTCGCCGTACATCGCGAAGCTCAACTGATCCGGGGGCGGGGCGGCAGGGTCGTACGCGAGTCGCGCCTGGACCTCATTGAGCACCATTGCGCCCTCGGATAACCCAAGGACTGTGCCGGGCCCGCCCTCCCGGATCGCATTGATGACGTTCGGCGCTCCTACGTCGACCGATTCCGCGACGCTGGGGCCGTCAAGACCCGCTCCGGGCATGATTTCGTCGTCAAGTCGACCGATGCCCGGGAACAGTCGTTCCAGGGTGTGACCCTGCACCTGTCCGGAGGGATAGTCGACGATCTGACGGTCCAGTCCCGGAAACCAGTCCGCGCCGGTACGCATGATGTATTCGTCATAGGGGATGCCCAGTACGCGGGCGCCGCCAAGGGCGTAACCCTTCCCTGGGGTTCCCTTAGGCAGGGGAACGTTCGCCGGGTTGTCAGGTGTAGGCGGTACGAACGGCGGTTCGTCGGCTATAGCGATGCCGATTCCGAAACAACCTGTCGTGCCGATCGTGGCGAGCGTGACGCCGAGTGCGAGAAGTCGTTTCATGGCTTTCTGATACGCCTCCGCCCTATTCGGCTTCAGTGCGATGCACCTTACTCCAGTCATCGGCTTCCTCAGGCGTCCAATCGATGGAATTCATTGCGTCGATACTGCTCGGCGCACGCAGAGCGACGGATCTTGCCGCTCGTCGTCGTAGGAATGTCCCCGGGAGCCACCAAGACGAGGTCTGCCACGCTGAGACCGTGCGTATTCGATATTGCGGCAGTGACATCGCTCTTGACGGCGTTCAGCGAGCGCTTCGCCGTATCGTCGAGCTCACCCGGGGTCTTGACCTCGACGACGGTGACGAGTTTTTCGGTACTGCCCAAGGGAACCGATATCGCCGCGGCGCGACCGCGAGTGATCTCTTGAATTGTCGCTTCAATATCCTCGGGGTAATAGTTGCGACCACGGATGATTAGCAGATCCTTGATGCGGCCGACGATGAACAACTCGCCCTCGTAGGCGAAGCCGAGGTCTCCAGTGCGCAGCCATGGTCCGTCCGGCGTGCCAGGTGATGGGTCGACAAGGGTTGCGCCGAAGCAGCTCTGCTCCCCAACCGATTTGCGCCAGTAGCCCTCGGCGACGTTTTCTCCGTGAACCCAGATCTCCCCGACCACGTCCGCCGCACACTCCTGGTGCGTCTGGACGTCGACGATCCGTATCGACGGGGATTGGGGCATCCGATACTTCACCAGCCCCGTCCCTTCCCCGGATCCGCAGGGTTGAACGCGGCCAACACCCAGCGCCTCCGCGTCGAAGTGAGCCGCGGGCGACGATTCACTCCACGTGCCCGTCGCGACGAAGACCGTCGCCTCGGCCAACCCGTACGCAGGGCGCATCATGTGGTCGCGGAAATTGAAATGCGCGAATCGATCGACGAAGCGATGCAAGGTCGCCGGTTCCACCCGTTCCGCGCCGCTGATGATGCCCACCACCCCGCCAAGGTCGAGTCCATTCAAATCTTCGTCAGACGTCTTGCGCGCGGCTAGGTCGAAGGCGAAGTTGGGTGCCGATGACCACGCGTGCGGGTTTTCGGCCAGCGCACGCATCCATCGGGCCGGTCTTTCCAGGAACGCAACGGGGCTCATCAGCGCAGCGCGACGACCGCACAAAATCGGGGCACAGACTCCCAACACCAGACCCATGTCGTGGTAGAACGGCAGCCACGACACGAGCGTGGCGTCCTGTGGGAGTGGAGAGTCCGCAAAAAAGCTCTTCATCAGCTGCTCGAAATTCACGGTGAGATTGCGATGCGAAACCATGACTCCCGTCGGTAGCCGGGTCGAGCCCGAGCTGTACTGCAAATACGCAACGGAGGGCCACTCGTCCGGCGCAACACTTACGTCGTTCTCGGCTTCGATGTTCAGTGCATCGATCTCGATGATCTGCGGTGCGGCCTTCTCGCGAGCCGCATTCACGAAATCGCGGACGTGGTCTCCAGACGCTGAAGTCGTGAGGACGACCGACGGCTCAGTGTCGGCAAGTACCGCTCTAACTCTCTCGTGACCGGAACCGGGGTGCGGCAAGGGGAGCGGCACCGCCATCAGTCCAGCCTGCATGGACCCCAGGAATGCCAGGATGTACTCGAGACTCTGCGGGGCCAGGATCACGGCCCTGTCGCCGGGCGAGCCATGGCGCCGAATTTCGTGTGCCACGTTCGTTGTTCGTCGTGCCAGTTGCGACCAAGTGACACTCTGGGCAACCGCCGAGGCGTCGATGTAATCAGTGAACGTGAATGCGATTTCATCGGGTCGCAGGCTGGCTCGTCCGTGCAGCATCGACAGAATCGATGACTGGGTCGTGGTAGTCACAATCCTGGCTGCTCCGTTTGTTGTTTCAATATCTGACCTGTGGCGCTGGGCCAGCGTCTGCTAGGTGACCTCGGCCGGCATCCGCGTGTTCGACGATGACGGCCGAATCCGTGAGGGCCACCAGTTCGCCTTCCCAATCAGCGCGGCGACGGCAGGAACCGTGATAGTGCGAACCACGAAGGTGTCTAGCAAGATCCCCACGCCGATCACGAAACCACCCTGGACCACGGTGCCGATACTGGAAAACAGAAGCCCGGCCATTGAGGCGGCGAAAATCAGGCCCGCCGCGGTGATTACACCACCAGTCGAGCTCAAGGTGCGAATGACGCCAAAACGCACGCTGTGGGGCGATTCGTCCCGCAGACGCGACACGAAGAGCATGTTGTAATCGGCGCCCACTGCGACCAGCACCACGAACGCCAGCGGAGGCACGCTCCAATGCAACTCCTCGTCGAGAATCACTTGGAACGTCAAGACGCCGAGACCGATCGCTGCGAAGTAGGAGACCACGACCGAAGCGACGAGATAAAGCGGAGCGACGATCGAACGCAAGAGCACGATTAACGTCAGCATGACGACGATGAGTGCCATGACGATGATGAATCGGATGTCGTTCTGGTAGTAGTCGCGCGTGTCCCGCAGAGCGGTGGGAAATCCGCCCATCGATATCGACGCGTCTGCGAGGGCAGTGTTGGGCTGAGCCCCGCGGGCGATGTCATTGATCGTCTTGACCTGATCCATCGCCTCAGAACTGAACGGGTTGAGTTTGGTCTGCACCAAATACCTCACCGAGCGGCCGTCTGGCGAGACGAAAGCCTCGGCGGCTTTCCTGAACTCCACTGAGTCCAGCACCTGGGGCGGGATATTGAACCCTGCCATCGACGAGTCTGCCGCGTCGTGCCGCATCGTCATCAAGAAAGCCGATGCCTGGTCGAGGCCTGTAGCCACCAGCTTGACCTGCTTGACAAGTTCGTCGACTCCGTCGGCCACTTGCTGGCTTCCCCCGGCCAGGCGGGCGGCACCCTTCTGCAGATCGGACAGACCTTCTTCAATACCACCCGGTTTGTCCAGCCCCATTTCACTGACCGCCTCGCCGACGGCGGTGAGCGCGCCGTTGAGCTTGTTCATCGTGGCCTTGAAGGCCTGCTCGTTCTCGACGCTCTGCAATTCGCCCGCGAGCTGATTGATCTCATTCCGGCTTCCGTCGTTATTTTCATCTACCACGCGCTGGAACTGGGCACGGGTGGCTCTGCAAGACGGATCGGCATCGCAGACCGCGTTGCCATCGAGCGCAAACAGGACGGGACCCATCCAGGCGAACATGTCCTCGACGGCGGCGAATCTCATGCCCGAGGCGGTTCCGAGCTTGTTGAGGCTGTCGATGAGCTGCGCTGCGATTTCGACGTACCGCACTAAGGTGTCGCCGCTGTACTGAGTTTTCACCGACGAGACCGTTTCCAGCAGACTCTTGATACTCGGCGCGATTGAATCGATCTGTGCACGAACGTCGACCAGGGAGTCGGCCAGCGTGTTGGCGCCGGTTGCCAGTTCGTCCAAGTCGTCTGTGCGCTGCCCGATCTGGGCGGAGCCCGCGGACAACCGGTCACCGACGAGTCCCGCCTGGAATGTCGCCCGGAACTCCCTGGGTACCTCTCCCAGCGGTCGTGTGACACCGCTGACCACAGAGACATCGGGCAGTTGCGCGATGCGCGACGCCATTTGCTCCAAGTCCGCGAGGGCACGTGGTGTGCGTAGATCGTGCGGGGACTGAATGAGTATGTATTGCGGGATTGATTGGCTGATCGGGAAATGACGTTCCAGTGCCGCGTATCCGACCGAGCTCGCCGCTGACGCCGCCACGGCTTCGCGATCGTCATAGTTGAACCGCGCGGACATTGCGAAGCTGGCCAGAAGAATCAAGACGAGCAGACTCACAACAAGGTGCGGCACGGGTCGGCGCACTATCCGTATACCCGAGCGTCGCCAGAACTGCGCCGTCAGTTCGCGCCTCGGTCTAACCCACCCACGCGGTCCGGCGATCATCAAGATTGCCGGCAGCAGGGTTATTGCGGCTAGGAAAGCGATGCCGATCCCTATCGCCGACGAGACCCCTATCGTCTTGAACACGCCCATTTGAGTGAAGCTCATCAGCAGAAAGGTGATGCCTACAGTGGCGGCAGATGCGGTGATCACCTTGCCGATCGAGACCAGCGCGGCTGTGACCGCTCGCTCGATATCGACACCTGTCCGGAGATAGTCGTGGAAGCGGCTGATGAGGAATACTGCGTAATCGGTTCCGGCACCCGCCATGATCGCGCTGAGGAAGACGATGGACTGGTTCGAGACACCCGAACCTGTCAGCTCGGAAAAACCGGCTACGACGGCCTGCGCGATAAGTATCGACGAGCCAATGGTGACCAATGGCAGCAACATGGTGACCAAGCTGCGGTACACCAACAACAACACGGTAAGGACCAGGACAGCGATCGCGATCTCGATCGGCAGGCGATCGTGCTGGCCGGCGACGGTGAGGTCGGCGACTGTAGCTGCGGGACCGGTGACGTAGACGGTGAGGGCTCCGGTCACGTCCTTTCCGCCGACGTTATGCCTGATGACGTCGGACACCCGATTGAATGACTCGAAGCCCCGCGGTGTCCCCAGCTCGCCCTCCAGGCTGACTGGCAGTACCCAGGTCGTCTTGTCTTCGCTCGTCAGAAAAGGGCGCAGCTGTGGCGTGCTCAGGAAATCCTGCACCGATACGACGTCGGTGACGTCGTCGCGCAGCGCATCCACCACCTTGCGGTAGGTGGTTTCGTTGGCAGGCACCAGCCCGGCTTCGTTGATGAATGCGATCACTAAGAGGTTGTCCGAGCCCGACTCGTCGAAAGCCTCTGCCATCCTTTTGGCGGTGACGCTCGACGGTGCATCGTCGGGCAAGATGACGAGCGGGTGTTTCTCGGCCATCTCATCGAGGGATGGGAGTGCCAGCGGCAGCGCCAACGCCATCGCGAGCCAGACCCCGATCACCACCCAGGGCCACCGCACGACGAGATGGGCTAACCGCCGCATATCTCTCTCACCCCCCGCCGCTCCACGCTATGCGACACCCCCCCAATTCCCGCTGTCAGCGACCATTTCCGACACCGTCTTCATCTTGTTCATATAGCGGGCGACCGATTTCCTTGCGACCAAATTATCGGGGTGCAGGACCGCCATCGCCGTGCCCTCGCCGTAGCGGAAGATGTAGATAGTGAGTTGATACGAGAAACGACCATCCGGATATATTCCGATATTGTTGGCGAGACCCATGTCGGCGGCTGCCAGAACAGCGTTGAGCGGAGCGGCGCCACCATGAAAGAAATTCGAGACCGGAAAATTCGGCTGGGGCCAATTCAGCCCCGGTGCCAATTCCAGAACGCGGTAATAGGGTACCTTCGCCATATTCAGGCTCGAGTCGAAAGCCGCCTGCGCTGACCAAGCGGCGTCAGCGAAGGACGCAGCGCCAATCGGCACGGTGATCGGAATCAGGCCGGTGAACCATCCTTGCGTCATGAAATTGTCCGTCGCGCTTCGCGAATCCCGAGGAGTGAGCCCGTAATAGGTGAGGGCACCGGTCAGCTCGTGTTCGACCTGGGCAAGGCAGGCGAACAAGCCGCCGATGAAGCGCGCGCCGGCGGTTGTGCAAGCTGATTCAAAGCGCTCCGTCTGAGCTGGGTCCATGAGGACTTCCGACATCATGTCACTGCTGCTCGACTTGAGCGGATCACCTAGCGGGAGCGGAAATTCTGGGAAGCCGCCGTTGTTGGCTTCGGCGAAATCGATCCAAGCCCGAACCTCAGGCGAATCCACGGTCAAAGCTGACGTGCGCTCACGCTCGCGGACACAGAAATCGTCGAAACTACCGGCATCCGGAAGTGTGAGCGCAGTTCCACGCTCGTTGAACGACGAATACATGCCATTTGCTTCCAACATGGTCGTGCCGATCAATGTCGCGTCTCCATGGACGTGATCCGCGGCAGCGAAGAAAGTGAAGTAGTCCTCGTTCTGGATGATCCCGAAAGTGAAGCATGCCCATTCCAGTGGGCTCGGTATGCCCACCACATGGGCGTGTATCTCATCAACAGTCAGGAAGCCGTGATTGACGGGCATGAACTCGATGTCGGAAGGATCCGCGAGGGCATGCCGAATGAACTCCCCCTCGTCGGTGGTTGCAAACCAACTGCGGAAGGTGTCGTGTCGGCGCAGATAGGCGTTGACGGCGTGATCCATCGCCGTGATGTCGCACTCACCGACCACGTCGCAGCTCGCGATGATTTGTCGAGAGAAGTTCAGTCCCGCGGCTGTCCGTTCGCAGAAATTGCGGAGATGCTGGCGCTGCATGTAACTGATCGGCACCGCACTGACCGGCGCGTGCCGCGCCTTTTCCCGAGCGGCGTCTGTCGGATGCCATGACGTGACATTTCCCGGCTTCAGCGACCATTCGTCAAGTGCGCCAACCGTGATCTTGCCGATGCGCAAATCGCCGTCCTTCCGCTCGGCTGCGGACCCACGCCAGCCGTGCGGCTCAACATACCTCCGCATCGAACGCGGCCGCTCGACGTTTGTCGAACATCGGAAGACCAACACACCCATATGGCGCGCGGAGATGCCATAGTGTCCCCTGCGGACATGCATTTTTCGGCGTGAGAGATGCCTCAGCGGCCACCTTCTTCGCCGACGCAAGGGAGGACCACGCATGGCATCCGCATCCGCCGCACAGCCGACCGAGCCGGCTCCGCATCTTGCAGTCATCGGATACGCAGCGCGCTTCCCGGGCGCCAGAGACGTCGACGAGTTCTGGGAGGTGCTGCGCGACGGCCGCGACGCGGTGTCGGAGGTGCCGGCGGATCGTTGGGACGTCGATGAATTCTTCGACCAGGATCCGGACGCGCCCGGCAAGATCGTGACCCGTCGTGCCGGTTTTATTGACAATGCAACGGGTTTCGACGCACCGTTCTTCGCCGTCTCCCCACGCGAGGCCAGGTTGATGGACCCGCAACATAGGTTGTTGCTGGAGACGGCCTGGCACGCAGTGGAGCATTCGGGAACTGCGCCAACGGCTTTAGCCGGCACAACAACCGGGGTCTTCGTGGGCATGTCGACTCACGACTACCTCGGAATGGCGTCCGACGAGCTGACCTATCCGGAAATCGAGGCCTACATGGCCATCGGGACGTCGCACGCTGCGGCGGCGGGTCGGATCAGCTACAGGCTGGGAATACAGGGACCTGCGGTCGCGGTCGACACAGCGTGTAGTTCGTCGCTTGTTGCTATCCATCAGGCGTGCCAAGCGCTGCGTTTGGGCGAATGTGATCTCGCCCTTGCCGGCGGAGTGAACCTTCTGCTCACTCCCGCCACCATGATCACCTTCTCCAGCGCACACATGCTCGCGCCCGACGGTCGCTGCAAGACGTTCGACGCGGCCGCCGACGGCTATGTTCGGGGTGAGGGTTGCGGCGTCATCGTCATCAAGCGACTTGAGGACGCGGTTCGGGATGGTGACCGGATTCGAGCCGTGATCCGCGGCAGCGCAATCAACCAAGACGGTGCGTCGGGCGGATTGACCGTACCCAATGGCGTTGCCCAGCAACGCGTTATCACTGATGCGTTGAAGCAAGCTGGCGTCGAACCCGGTGCGGTCGGCTACCTGGAGGCGCACGGTACCGGGACTTCGCTGGGCGACCCGATCGAGACACAGGCGGCAGGTGCGGTGCTCGGCGAGGGACGCGACGTGAACCGCCCGCTGCTGCTTGGGTCGGTAAAGACGAACATCGGCCACTTGGAGGCAGCAGCAGGTATCGCGGGTGTCATCAAGGTCATCCTGGCGCTCGAGAACGAGTTACTGCCGCAGCACCTTCACTTCCAACATCCCTCACCCCACATTCCGTGGGACCGGCTCCCGGTCGAGGTAGTCAAGGACCCCACTGCGTGGAAACGCAACGGCGTGCCACGTATCGCCGGAGTCAGCTCATTCGGATTCGCAGGCACAAATGCTCACGTCATCGTCGAAGAAGCTCCGATGGAGACAACGCGGTCCGTCAAGGGTCCGGTCGTCCATGTAGCGGACCGGCAGTTCGATCTTCTCCCGCTCTCTGCGCGAACACCGTCCGCGTTGGCACAGGTCGCCGCGCGATACCGCGATTGGTTGAGCGCACACCCGGAGGCCGGCCTCGCGGACGTGTGTTACACCGCTGGGGCGGGTCGAGCGCCCCTGACACACCGGGCCGCAATCGTTGCCAACTCAAGAGAATCCGCCATTGAGCTGCTCGGTGCACTCGCAGAGTCCCGGCCAGCGCCAGGTCTGGTGCGCGGAGAATCCTCGGAGGCGCCGAAGACGGCGTGGCTGTTCACCGGCCAGGGCAGCCAATACCCCGGGATGGCGCGCGGGTTGTTCGATACCGAGCCGGTGTTCGCCGAAACGCTACAACGGTGTGCAGCTACTGCGGACCGTATCCTCGAAAAGCCCTTGCTCGAGGTCATTTTCGATCAGGACACTCCCGCCAGCGCAGACACGCTGAGGCAGACCTCCTATGCACAGCCTGCGATATTCGCGGTGGAGATGGGCTTGGCCGCTCTCTGGCAGTCCTGGGGGTTGGAACCAGACGTCGTCGTCGGTCACAGCGTCGGCCAATATGCGGCGGCTTGTTTCGCGGGTGTTTTCAGCCTCGACGACGGCGTCCTGTTGATGGCCGAGCGCGGACGCATATTCGCTAGCTTGCCCTCCGGCGGCCGAATGGCCGCAGTGTTCGCCGACGCCGATCTTGTCGAGACTCAGACCGATGAGTTCCCCAGCTTGTCGGTAGCCGCGTACAACGGCACGAACACCGTATTGTCTGGTCCCGCAGAGGATCTGCAGAAGGCAGTGGCTGGCCTAGTCGCTGACGGTGTCCGATGCGACTGGCTCGAAACCAGCCATGCGTTCCACTCGGCGCTGCTTGAGCCGATCCTGGATGACTTTGAGGCGACAGCGCAGCGGATCCAATTCAACTCACCCCAACGAATCCTCATCGACAACAGAACCGGTGCTGCGCTTGGCAGAAGCGTGAAACTCGATGGCACTTACTGGCGCCGTCACGCGCGTCAACCCGTGGAGTTCGCCAAGAGCGTCCGAACCCTTGCCGACCAGAACTGCAAGGTGCTGCTCGAAATCGGCCCCCGACCCGTACTCGCCGCCGCGGCCCTGGGGGCATGGCCGGATCCGTCCACCACGCCACGGGTGATCGCGTCCCTGCGAGAGAACACTCCCGACCAACGCCAGATCATTGAAGCGGTTGCCGAGGCTTATGTGTTGGGCCACCTGCCCAACTTCAGCGCAATGAGGCATGCCCGAGCACGGAAGGTCGACCTACCCCTCTATCCGTTCGAGCATCGCGAATATTGGTATCGAGACAACCGGGAGCGTCCTCACCAACAGCAGAACCTCGAAGGGCCCCGTACCGACACCGTCCGCCTTCTCGAGGACGGCCGGATCGAAGAACTTGCATCCTTACTCGACGGGCCGGATAACGACCACCGGACCATCGATGTGCTGACCAAGCTCGCGTCGCAGCACAACCGACAACGAGCGAGTCACTCCATCGCTGACGACCGCTACGAGGTGTGTTGGGAGAAAGCCGGTACTTCCACTTCCAGCGCTGCCGCTGCGACGGGCACCTGGATTCTGATCACCGAGACTGCCGATACGGTACGACCTCTGATTGAGGCCTTGACGACGAGCGGTCATCGGCACCGGATCGTCGGATTGCCCGTGTCCGACTCCGACGAGGAACATCTCGCCGACGAATTACGCGTTGCGGCCGCGGACGATTCGATGGTCCGGATCCTGCATGTTCCCACCGTCGGCTCCGAGACCACACCGTCGTTGCAGTCACTCCTGCAGATGCAACACCGATTCTTGAGCGCAACACGACGGCTCTTTCGCGCAGCGAGCGCGAGTGGTGTGCGCATCCCGATATGGATGGTGACCAAGGGTGCCCAGCGAGTCGTGGACGGGGATGTCGTAGCACCGGATCAAAGCTGTCTGTGGGGCTTCGGTCGCGCCGCGGCGCTGGAGCTACCACAGGTCTGGGGCGGTTTAGCAGACTTACCGCAAGGCAAGGAGATCCGAGCCGACGAGTGGTCTCGGTTGCTCCAACGGGTCGAGTCCTCAAGCGAGTCCGCTCTCAGAGATGACCAATTTGCCCTTCGCGACGACGAAGCTTACGTCCCGCGACTGGTACGGCGCGCCGGTCAGCCGAGCGGTACACCGCTGATACTCCGCGATGATGCGACCTACTTGGTGACTGGAGGACTCGGTGCGATAGGACTGGAGATCGCCGACTTCCTCGCGACACAGGGTGCCAGGCAGGTGGTGCTGACCAGTCGCCGCGCTCCCGCCGATTCTGTCCGACAACGCATCGAAGCATTGAGCGAACGCCATGGCTGCGAAATCCATGTCATGACCGCCGACGTCGCCGACGCGGACGCAATCGGGGACCTGTTGAGCACAATGCAAACCGAGTTGCCGCCGCTGGCCGGTATTGTCCACGCAGCGGGGGAGGTGGGAACCACTCCGCTCACCGGGGACTCCGAGTCACAGCAAGCCGAAATGGATCGGGTATTTGCGGGGAAGGCTCTGGGCGCCTGGCATTTAAGTGAAGCAGCTGCCACGCTCCACCTAGACTTCTTTATTAGCACCTCGTCGATCGCGTCGGTATGGGGCGGATACGGTCAAACGGCCTACGGCGCAGCGAACGCCTTTCTCGACGGGTTGGCCTGGCGTATGCGCGAGCGAGGTGTCCCTGGATTCAGCGTCAATTTCGGCCCTTGGGCATCCGGCATGGCGGACGCGGAGTCCCGCGCACGGTTGGATCAACGGGGTGTCAAGACGTTATCCCCTGCCGACGCACTTGCGGGGTTCGCTGATGTGATCACAGCGTCTTCCGTGCAAGCAGTGGTGGCCCGGATCGACTGGAATCGTTTCCTGCCGCTCTACGATCAATCAGGTAGGCGGGCATTTTTGCAGCAGCTGGCCGCAGAGGCGCCTACCGACCAGCCGGCAACGCCTGTGCTGCCATCGGGTAACACAGAGTTGGTCGAGCGGCTGGTCAAAGCCCCGGTGCAGCAACGCAAGAAGCTCTTGACCGATTACTTGCGCAACGCGGTAGCAGATGTGACGCGGGTAGAGACCGGCCAAGTCCGCGAAGACACAGGATTCTTCGACCTCGGCATGGATTCTCTGATGGCCGTCGAATTGCGGCGGCGCCTCGAACAGGGAGTGGGCCGTGAGATTCCTGTCACGCTGGTGATGGATCATCCCCGCCTGTCCGATGTAACCGAGTACCTGCTCGACGACGTACTGGGCCTCGGCGAGCAAGCTGCTCCCACCCCGCAGGCCTCGTCATTGGGGACGCGTACAGACGAGCCCATCGCGGTTATCGCGGTGTCGTGCCGCTTTCCCTGCGCGCCAGACCCAGAAGCTTTTTGGGACTTACTTTCTGACGGTGTCGACGCGATCCGCGAAGTCCCCGAGGATCGCTATGACATCGACGAGTTCTACGACCCCGATCCCGAGACACCGGGCAAGATCTACACGCGATGCGGCGGTTTCCTCGATGGCATCGACGGATTCGACCCCGAATTCTTCGGTATCTCTCCGCGCGAAGCCGTCTGGATCGAGCCACAGCAGCGGCTGACGCTCGAAACGGTTTGGGAGGGTCTCGAACGGGCTGGGTATGCGCCAGCGACATTGCGCGGCAGCCGAACCGGCATCTTCATGGGAGTTGCGGCCAACGAGTACGCACATCTGCTGTCCTCCGAGTCGGTCGACAAAATCGAGCCGTACTTCATCACCGGCAACGCGCTCAATGCGGTATCCGGCCGCGTTGCGTTCGCCCTTGGCCTGGAGGGGCCTGCGGTCGCGGTTGATACCGCATGTAGCTCGGCGTTGGTGGCGGTCCATCAAGCCTGCCAGGCATTGCACACCGGTGATTGCGATATGGCCCTGGCCGGTGGCGTGAACGTTCTGCTGAGCCCGGTGACGGTGATCGCCGCATCGCGCGCCAGGATGCTTTCTCCTGTGGGTCGCTGCAAGACTTTCGACGCATCAGCTGACGGTTATGTGCGCAGTGAAGGCTGCGGCGTTCTGGTGCTCAAGCGGTTGAGCGACGCGCTCCGCGACGGTGACCGTGTCCAGGCGGTGATCTCTGGCAGCGGAGTCAACCAGGATGGCGCTTCCAGTGGCTTGACAGTGCCCAATGGCGGCGCGCAGCAACGGCTTATCGCTTCTGTGCTAGCCCGCGCGGGTGTAACGGGCAACGATGTCGATTATCTCGAGGCGCACGGGACCGGCACGCCGTTGGGCGATCCGATCGAGGTGCAAGCGGCCGCAGCGGTCTACGGCGCCTCACGCGATCAGAACCGACCCTTGCTGATGGGATCGGTCAAAACCAACGTCGGTCACCTCGAATCCGCCTCCGGAGCAGCTGGCTTGATCAAAGTCGTATTGTCTTTGCAGAACGGATTGTTGCCACGGAGCCTGCATTTCGACAACCCCTCGCCGCATATCCCGTGGGATTCGCTGCCGGTGCGAGTCGTCGATGAGGCAATTCCGTGGCAGACCAACGGGAGGCCGCGCCGTGCCGGCGTGAGTTCTTTTGGTTTCACCGGCACCAATGCTCATGTGCTGATTGAGGAAGCACCGCCGCTTGAGGTCGCTGAAGGCGCAGCAGGAGCGCCGACCGAAACGTCCTCGGCGTCCTCAGAAAATGAGCAACCGGTCAACGTATTGCCGCTTTCCGCGCGGTCTCCCGAAGCTCTGATCGCCTTGGCCCGGCGGTACAGGGTCTGGTTCGATAAATATCCGAACGTCGACCTCACTGATGTGTGCCTTACCGCGGGGACGGGCCGTTCCCATTTCGAGCATCGGGCTGCGTTGGTCGTCGATTCGCTCCAGAGCGCCCGTGAGGGCGTGACCGAGTTGGCCGAGGACCGGCAACGCCCAGGTGTCCTGCGTGGCGAGTGCGCCGATCGACCGACGACCGCGTGGTTGTTCACGGGACAGGGAAGTCAGTATCCGGGCATGGCTCGCGAGTTGTACGGTGCCGAACCGGTTTTCGCTGAAACGGTACGACGTTGCGCGGACGCGGTTGACGGTATGCTTCCGCGCCCACTGCTCGATGTCCTCTTTTCTACAAACCGTGACGATGCAGAAGTGTTACAGCACACGTCATTTGCGCAACCTGCACTTTTTGCGGTCGAGATGGGCCTGGCTCGGCTGTGGCAGTCGTGGGGCGTTGAACCCGACGTCGTCCTCGGTCATAGCGTCGGACAGTACGCGGCGGCCTGTGTGGCCGAGGTATTGAGCCTAGAAGACGGGGCACGGCTGATGGCCGAGCGCGGCCGGTTGTTCGGTAGCCTGCCCGAAGGCGGTCGCATGGTAGCGATCTTCACCGACGCGAAGCATGTCGAGGATATCGCCGGTGAGTTCACACGAGTGTCGATCGGCGCTTACAACGGGCCGAACACAGTCCTCTCCGGTCCCGGCGAGGATCTGGAGCAGATAGTCGCGAAATTCAGTGATGAAGGCATCCGTTGCACCTGGCTGGATACCAGCCACGCCTTCCACTCTGAGCTGTTGGAACCGGTGCTCGACGAATTCGAGTCGTACGCAGAGCAATTGCAGTTCGCCGCACCGACGCTCCCCTTGGTATGTAATCGCACCGGTGCTGTGCTCGCCACCCAAACGCCGCTGAATGCACAATACTGGCGGCGACACTCCCGCCAGCCGGTGCAATTCGCCGAAAGTGTGCGCTCCGCAGCCGCGCTCGGATGTTCGGTGTTGATGGAGATCGGTCCGCAACCGGTGCTAACCGGCGCCGCGGTGCAGATCTGGCCGGAGCACATGCCTGCACCGCGGGCAGTGGTCTCACTGCGGAAAGGCGTTGATGACCGCCGTCAGATCGCGGAGGCGGTGGCCGCGGCGTACGTGGGCGGTCACCGCCTCGATTTCGCTGCGCTCAACCGCCAGCGCCGTCCCAAAGTCGAATTGCCAACATATCCGTTCCAACGCCGCCGCTTCTGGCCCAAGACGTCAGGCATCACGGTGGATGGACCCGCGACATCCGGATTACTCGGGAGCGCGAAGGATCTCGCCTCCGGCGACTCCGTTTACACCACAAGGCTGTCCGTCAAGACACAGCCTTGGCTGTCCGACCATGTCATCTACGGAACGGTCGTTGTTCCGGGTGCCACGTACGTGGCCATGGTCTTAGCCGCCGCCGGAGCGCCGGCCCGGGCCAGAGACATCTTCTTCTATGAACCGATTATCCTGCCTGAGAAGGCTTCTCGCGAAGTACAGCTGACGCTGCATCCGCTCGAGGACGGCGGAGATGTGAGCTTCAAACTGCATAGTCGACCGTACGGAGTTCGTGATGCCGAATGGTCGTTGAACGCCGACGGCACCGTCCTGAGCGCCGATTCCGCTGTGAGCGATGAACCGGTAGCGCAGAGCACTGAACCAATCAGTGAAGTGGTGGAGCGGCTGGGGCGCATGCGCACCCAAGAGTTGTTCGAAACCTTCGCTGACGCGGAATTGGTTTGGGGGCCGGTCTGGTCCAGTTCCCTGAAGTCACTGTGGGTCGGTGAGGGCGAGGCGATTGGCGACATTCTCGTCGGCGAAATGCTGGCCGAGCACCTCGGCACCGAGCCGATGCACCCGGTGCTGATGGATCTGTGCACCGGTGTCACCTTCCCGGCATTTCCGTCGCATCTCGCTCTCGAACGAGGCGTCAACGACATGTTCTTACCGTTGCGGTACGGACAAGTGTGGTTGCAGGAGAGGATTCCACGCAGGTTCTACTGCCGGGCGAAGTGGCACGCCAGCGGCGTCGACAATGAGACTCAAGTCTTCGATCTGGACTTCGTCGATCGAGACGGTCGGCTCCTCGGAGGAATTCGCGAGTTCACAGTCAAGCGGGCGCCACGTGAGGCGCTACTTCGGGGCCTAGGTGGGGACGCCACCCGGCTGCTCTATACCCTTGGCTGGCACGAGGTGCCGCTAGCGCCGCTCGATGATTCCGCCGTCCCGGCGAATGGGACGTGGCTGATCGCCGGATTCGATGAACTTGCCAGCACTGTCCCCGGCTGCACTTCATTCGACCGGACCACCGATTCGGCGACGTTGGGGACGTTGTTGGTAGACGCGTACGACCGCGGTGTCGGGTTCTCCGGTGTCGTTTGGCGCGCGTCCGTGCCTCAGACGGAGGAGACGAGCGCTGAAGCTGTCGCGCGGCTCGAAGCCGAGATCGTCAACCTCCTCAGCGCTGTGCACACCGTTCAAGCGAATTCGGGAAGCGGCGGTGTAAAGCTTCCCGGTGGTGTCTGGGTCGTCACCGAGCGGGCCGTGGCCACTGAGTCGGGCGAACCGGTTGATCCCTTACAGGCCGCTTTGTGGGGACTCGGGCGCACCACTATCAATGAGGAACCGGCTCTGCGCTGCAGATTGGTCGATAGCGACGGATCACCGGATGCGGTGCGCATACTCGCCAACCTGTTGACGGCGGCGATCGACGAACCCGAGCTGGCTATCCGGCAGGGAAAGCTTTTGGCCTCGAGATTATTGCCCTGGGCGCGCAGCGGCCATCTCACCGTTCCCCGCTCGGGGGACTACGTCCTCGCGCCGACCGAACGCGGCGCGATCGACAATCTGCGTCTGACTGAAACCGAGTTGTCACCACCGGGCGATGGTTACGTGCAGGTTCAGGTGGAGGCTGCGGGGCTTAATTTCCGAGATGTGCTCAACGTACTCGGCCTGTACCCGGGTGATCCTGGGCCTATCGGCGGGGATTTCGCCGGTATTGTCACGCAGCTGGGGAACGGCGTCACAGGCGTTGAAGTGGGCCAACGCGTCTACGGATTCATGCAGGGCGCATTCTGCAGCCGATTCAATGTCCCGCTCCAGCTGGTGGCGCCATTGCCGAAGGGACTAAGCGCGGTTGCGGCAGCGACCATCCCCGCTGCGGCGCTGACGGTACGGCTCGCGTTTGACTGGGCGCAGTTGAAAGCCGGTGACCGCGTGCTCATTCACGCCGCCAGCGGCGGTGTCGGCCTATACGCGGTTCAAATGGCGCAGCAACACGGAGCCATCGTCTTTGCGACCGCCAGTAAGTACAAGCGTGCGACGCTGCGCAAAATGGGCGTCAAGTTCGTCTACGACTCGCGCACTACGGATTTCGCGGACCAGATTTTGGCGGACACCGATGGTTCAGGCGTCGATGTCGTCCTCAATAGCCTGACCAACGAGGGATTCGTCGAAGCCACCGTGCGGGCCACCGCGCTCAACGGTCGCTTTGCCGAAATCGCCAAGCGCGACATTTGGACACCTGAGCAGATGGCGGCGGCCCGACCCGATATTGCTTACGAGATCGTCGCATTGGACCTCACCGCCTTGCAAAACCCTGACCACGTCAAGCGCTTGTTGACTGAGGTGTCGGATGGGATGGCAAGCCGCGAGTGGACGCCACTGCCCGCTGAGATCTATCCAATTACGGAGGCAAGGGCAGCGTTTCGCCGCATGCAGCAAGCCCGGCACATCGGGAAGATCGTTATGCAGATACCGAACCCGCTGCAGGCAAGGTCCGATAGAAGCTATCTGATCACCGGCGGGCTCGGGGCGATCGGTCTGCACACCACCGCCTATCTGGCGCAATTGGGCGCTGGTGACATCGTGCTGACCAGCCGCCGCGAGCCCGATGCGAACGCGCGGCGCACGGTGGACGAGATCACCGAGCGCTACAAGTGCCGTATCCACATCTTTGCGGCCGATGTCGGCGACGAGTCCGAGGTTGCTCAGCTCTTGCAACGGATCCGCGAGGACTTGCCCCCACTCGCCGGCGTGGTGCATCTTGCCGGCGTGCTCGACGACGCATTGCTTCCTCAACAGAGCCTCGACCGCTTCCGGACAACACTGCGGCCCAAAGCTTTTGGCGCATTACACTTGGACCGGTTCACGCGAGCTGATGATCTCGACTTCTTCATCGTCTCCTCGTCGGTTTCCAGCGTGTTTGGATCACCCGGACAGGCCAACTACGCGGCAGCCAATGCACTGCTCGACGGGCTGGTCGCGTGTCGTCGCGCACAGGGCTTACCCGCCACGTCGGTCAACTTCGGCCCGTGGGCCGAAGGTGGCATGGCATCGTCGGAAGCCGTGCGCAACAACCTCAACGCACAGGGCCTGGTACCGCTGGAACCGTCGGCGGCACTGAGCGCATTGGCCGAAGTTGTCACCAACGGCACCAGCCAGGCGACCGTCGTGAAGGCCAACTGGCAGCGGGCCGCAAAGATATTGGGGGCTGCCCGTCCACCGATCCTGGACCTCGTGCTGCCTCGCGCCGAAGGTGAAACGACCGGTGACAGTGAGTTGCTGCGCCAGTTGCAGGAGATCCCGGTACCTCAACGCGCCGCCTTCGTCACCGAGTTCTTGCAACGCGAGGTGCAGAACTTCCTGCGGTTGGCACAGCCACCCGCGGCGACCAGCCGCTTCCTGGATCTCGGGACGGACTCGCTGATGGCGATCGAACTGCGCAACCGGCTGCACAGCCAGTTCGGCGGCGCGTTCACGATCAATGCGACCGCGGTGTTCGACTATCCGACGATCGGCGGGTTAGCCGAGTACCTCGTTGGCCAACTGCCTGACGCCGAGCAAACGGAAACTTCGGAGACGGAAGCGATTTCGGAGACGGTAACTCTGCAAACCCAGATGATTTCGGAAACAGAAGCTCTGGAACCGCAGATGAATTCTGAGCCGCAAGCGATTCCGGACGCCACCTGATGCCGCCGAGCGCACAGTTGTGTTCGTCCTCTCATCAGAAGAGCGCTGGTCAAAGGAGAGGTACGCCAGAGTGCTATGCCCAGCGCTGCGCCTGCACCTCGGGAGGCAGCGTCGTCTGCAGCGGCGCGTCGAGCCCGTCGTAGATGCCCGGCTTCTGCTCGACGAGCCAGGCAAGCGCGCCGAGCAGCCGATTGGCGGCGGTGGTGTTGCCGCCGTCGGCGCGGGTCCCGCCGGGCACGTCGGCGCGCGTCGTGATGGTCAATCGCGGATCGCCGTCGATGATCACGCGGTGGTCGCCGACGCCCTCGTCGGGATACGGCCAGTCCGGCGCACACGATGAGTGGATGCGGGTGATGTGGTCGATGACGATTCGTTCGCGTCCGCCCGACTTTCCGATCACCTTCAACCAGAACGCGCCCTGGGTGCCCTTCTCGAACCGGCCCATCACCGTATCGACGGGCTCCTCAAGCGGGCGTCGTTCGACCTCCTCGGCGATCTCGTCGATCTCCATTCCGAGGGTGCGGCCCACCAGCCGAATGTTGCCGCCCCACACCATCGTCGGGATCGACGGAAGCAACATCATCGGCGTCTCGTCCATGGACCCCCCGAAACCACACGACACCTTCACCGCGAACGGCTGGTTGTAGGTGGAGTAGTCGAAGATCTCCTGGCAGTGGATGCTGTTGATCCTGGTGCACAGACCGGCGGCAATCACCGCGAGCGCGTCGTTGCCCCAGCCCGGGTCGACGCCGCTGACGAGCAGCGTGGAGTTGCCCTCCTCGGCGGCGCGGGTGAGCCGGTCGACCCATTCAGGTGGCGCCGAACGCGGGTCGTAGAGCGAGTACAGCGACGGCGTCACCACGTGCCTGCCCGTCCGCAGGCAGCGTTCGATGTCAGAGACGGCGTCGTCCGGTCGAATGTCGCCGGAAGCCATGTAGGCGACGGCATCACAGTCGGCGAGCGCCGCGTCGACGTCGGTGGTGGCGGTGACGCCGGTCGACCCGTCGAGTCCGGCGAACGCGGCGCCGTCCTTGCCCGCTTTGTCCGGCGATGACGTGATGACGCCGGCCAGTGTCAAGCCCGGAAAGGCCGCCGCTGAGCGGATGGCCGCCGCCCCCATGTTGCCCGTCCCCCAGACCGCGATACGAAGCATCGCAACACCCTATCCGGACCCGCGTGACGATTCTCACAATGGGCATCAACGCCTGGCCAGACACCTGTCAACTGCGGATTTGGTTCCCCGACCAACTGGGGGGTTAGTTAGGTCCCGGAAATTGTTTCGAGGTGGTTTGAGTTGAAGTTACTGATGGGTATAGTTCGGGCAGTTACTGGTGGGTAACTTAAGCAAAAAGTACCCAACCAACAGTGGCCGTCTCACCGAGGAGGAACCGTGAGCCACTATAAGAGCAACGTTCGTGACCAGGTATTCAACCTTTTCGAGGTCTTCGGCGTTGACAAGGCGCTTGGCGAGGGTGACTACGCCGAACTGGACGTGGACACCGCCCGCGAGATGCTCGGCGAGATCGCCCGGTTGGCTGAGGGCCCGATCGGCGAGTCGTTTGCCGACGCCGACCGCAATCCCCCGGTCTTTGACCCCAACTCGCACACGGTGACCCTTCCGGAGTCATTCAAGAAGTCGGTGCGGGCGCTGGTCGACGGCGGCTGGGACAAGATCGGCGTCCTGGAGGAACTCGGCGGTATGCCGATGCCTCGGGCCCTGCAGTGGGCTTTGGTCGAGCACGTGCTGGGCGCCAACCCGGCGGTCTACATGTATGCGATGGGCGCCGGCTTCGCGCAAATTTTCTACAACCAGGCCACCGACGAGCAGAAGAAGTGGGCCGTGCTGGCCGCGGAGCGTGGCTGGACCTCGACGATGGTCCTCACCGAGCCCGACGCCGGCTCGGACGTCGGCGCCGGCCGCACCAAGGCCGTGCAGCAACCCGACGGCACCTGGCACATCGACGGGGTGAAGCGCTTCATCACCTCCGGTGACGCCGACGATCTCGGCGAGAACATCATGCACCTGGTGCTGGCTCGCCCCGAGGGCGCCGGACCCGGCACGAAGGGCTTGTCATTGTTCTTCGTGCCGAAGTTCCACTTCGACCCCGAGACTGGTGAACCCGGCGAGCGCAACGGTGTGTTCGTCACCAACGTCGAGCACAAGATGGGCCTCAAGGTCTCCGCGACTTGCGAGCTTTCGTTCGGGCAGCACGGGGTTCCCGCTGTGGGCTGGCTCGTCGGCGAAGTGCACAACGGCATCGCGCAAATGTTCGAGGTCATCGAGCAGGCTCGAATGATGGTGGGCACCAAAGCAATCGCCACGCTGTCGACCGGCTACCTCAACGCGCTCGAGTACGCCAAGGAGCGTGTGCAGGGTGCCGACATGACGCAGATGACCGATAAGACGGCTCCGCGCGTGACCATCACGCACCACCCCGACGTGCGTCGTTCGCTGATGACCCAGAAGGCCTACGCCGAGGGTCTGCGCGCGCTGTACCTCTACACGGCGACCTACCAGGACGCCGCGGTCGCCAAGGCCGTGCACGAGGTGGACGCCGAGTTGGCGGCGCGGGTCAACGACCTGCTGCTGCCGATCGTGAAGGGTGTCGGCTCGGAGCAGGCCTACGCCAAGCTGACCGAGAGCCTGCAGACGCTCGGCGGATCGGGCTTCCTGCAGGACTACCCGATCGAGCAGTACATCCGTGACGCCAAGATCGACTCGCTCTACGAGGGCACCACGGCCATCCAGGCGCAGGACTTCTTCTTCCGCAAGATCGTCCGCGACAAGGGTGTGGCGCTGGCTCACGTGGCCGGCCAGATCGAGCAGTTCGTCAAAAACGAGTCGGGCAACGGCCGGCTCAAGGCCGAGCGTGCGCTGCTGGCGACCGCGCTGGAGGACGTCCAGGCGATGGCGGCCTCGCTCACCGGCTATCTGATGGCGGCGCAGGAGAACTCGACCGAGCTGTACAAGGTCGGCCTGGGTTCGGTGCGCTTCCTGATGAGCGTCGGCGACCTGGTCATCGGCTGGCTCCTGCAGCAGCACGCCGCGGTGGCCGTCGACAAGCTCGACGCGGGTGTGTCCGGTGACGACCGCGCCTTCTACGAGGGCAAGGTCGCGGTGGCGTCGTTCTTCGCGAAGAACTTCCTGCCGATGCTCACCAGCACGCGTCAGATCATCGAGAACCTCGACAACGAGGTGATGGAACTCGACGAGGCGGCCTTCTAAGAGAGCCTTCAGTCGCTTCGCTGAAACAAAACGCCCCCGGTCTCTTCCCGGGGGCGTTTTGCATCGGAATCAAGTTCACATAAGGGCGGGTTCGGGAGGACACCAGGTGCGTCACATCAGTCTCGCGCGGTCGGCTTTCAACCCTTGCCGACTCTTCGGAAAAGTCACTCCCGAACCCGTCGTGCGACCGATCGTACGCCCGTGATCTCGATCACACCAGTGCGAATTTTCTTCGGTCAGGCGTCCCTGGACCGCAACAGCGCCCGGGTGCGCGCACGCGCCTCGGGGTCGGAGTCGAAGACGCTGGCGACGAACTCGTCGACGCCGGCGGCGCCCAGTTCGTCGAGCCGCTGTGACACCGTTTCCTCGTCGCCAATGATCGCCGCGTCCGCGGGTTCTGCGTAGCCCTCGCGGTCGAGCATGGCGCGGTACGACGGCAACTGTCCGTAGATGGCGAACTCCTCGGCGGCTTCGGCCCGGGCGGCGTCGATGTCGTCGGTGACGCTGATAGGCAACGACGCCACCACCCGAACCGAGGTCTCGTCGCGGCCCGCCTCCACTGCGGCCGTGCGCAGGGTCGGGACGACGTGGTCGGCCAGCGTCCTGGGACCCGTCATCCACGTCATCGTCCCGGCACTGCGACGACCGGCCAGGCGCAGCATCTGCGGGCCGAGTGCTGCGAGGTAGACGTCGGGCCGCGGAGCGCCGGGCACCTTCAACGAACCTCGGGTCGTCCAGATATCTCCGGAGGCGTCGGCGGGCTCGCCGGCCAGCAGGGGCAGCAGCGCGTCGAGGTACTCGCGCATCTGCCGCACCGGTTTGTCGTACGAGATGCCCCACACCCCTTCGGTCACCATGCGATGGCTCAGTCCGATGCCGAGGGTGAAGCGGCCCCCCGCGATGGCGTTCAGTGTCAACGCGCGCTGCGCCAGTTGGGTGGGGTGCTGCACCTGGATGGGGATCACCCCCGAGGCCACCTCGATGGTGTCGATCTCACGGAACGCGACGGCCAGGATCGTCAACAGGTCGGGGTCGTAAGGCAGCTGTGCCATCCACACCCGGCGGAACCCTTCGTCGCGTAACGGCGTCAGCTTCGCCAGCACGCCGTCAAGCGGCGAGCGGCCGTCGGCATCGCTGATGAGCCCGGTGAGGGCGACGCTGGTCTGCACCCCACCATCGAAGCACGACCGGCGGCGAGCCTTCACGCTTGCTGGAACACGGCCCGGGCCTGAGGCCCGAAAAGTTAAGAGCCCCGTGCTGCCGTCGGGTCGGGGGGTCAGACGGCAGCACGGAGCTATCCGGTGTATCGGCGCGCTTCCGGGGGGCGTTACACGCTGCCGTAAATATATTTGATGCGGTCCTGCAGGGCTGGTCAGGCTTCCAGGATGGCCGCCACGCCCTGCCCGCCGGCGGCGCAGATCGAAATCAGCCCGCGCACCGATTGACCGGTCTCTTTCTTCTTCTGGGCCAGCTGCTTGGCCAACTGCGACACGATCCGCCCGCCGGTCGCGGCGAACGGATGGCCCGCGGCCAACGACGACCCGTTGACGTTGAGCTTCGACCGGTCGATCGACCCGAGCGCGGCATCCAAGCCGAGGCGTTCCTTGCAGTACTCCTCGGACTCCCACGCCTGCAGGTGCGCGAGCACCACCGACGCGAACGCCTCGTGGACTTCGTAGAAGTCGAAGTCCTGCAGGGTCAGGCCGTTGCGGGCCAGCAGCCGCGGCACCGCATACGTCGGCGCCATCAGCAGTCCATCCTTGCCGTTGACGTAGTCCACAGCGGCGGTCTCCGCGTCGACGAAGTAGGCGAGCGGTTCGATGCCATGCGCCGAGGCCCACTCGTCGGTCGCCAGCAAGGACACCGAGGCGCCGTCGGTCAGCGGCGTGGAGTTGCCCGCCGTCATCGTCGCGTCGCCGTTGCGGACACCGAAGACGGGCTTGAGCTTGGCCAGCTTCTCGGCCGACGAGTCGGGACGCAGGTTGTTGTCGCGGTACACGCCGAGGAACGGCGTGACCAGGTCGTCGAAGAAGCCGCGGTCGTAGGCGGCGGTCATGTTGCGGTGACTGGCGGCGGCCAGCTCGTCCTGGTCGACGCGCTTGATGCCCATTTCCTTGGCGGTGACGGCGGCGTGCTCGCCCATCGACATGCCGGTGCGGGGCTCGCTGTTGACCGGGATCTGGATGCCCACCGAGGCGGGTAGCTTGCCCACGAGCTTGAGCCGGTCGACGTTCGACTTCGCACGGCGCAGCCCGAGCAGCGTGCGGCGAAGGTCGTCGCCGAGCGCGATCGGCGCATCCGAAGCGGTGTCGACGCCGCCGGCCGCCGCGACCTCATAGCGCCCCGCGGCGATGCCGTCGGCCGCGGAGATGGCCGCCTGTAGACCCGTCCCGCACGCCTGCTGGATGTCGAACGCGGGCGTGTAGGACGAGAGCGCGCTGCCGAGCACGCATTCGCGGATCAGGTTGAAGTCGCGGCTGTGCTTGAGCACGGCACCGCCGATCACCGCGCCGAGCGTCTCCCCGTCGAGGTTGAAGCGCTCGATCAGGCCGCCCAGGGCGGCGGTGAACATGTCCTGGTTCGACGCATTGGCGTACGCGCCATCGGAGCGGGCGAAAGGAATTCTGTTGCCACCGAGGATGGCGACGCGTCGGCGGGTATCACTAGGCATGCACCCATAGTACCCACCCTTCTTACTCTGGAGTAAGTTCGTCCTCATGGCATCGGATCTGTACTCGCAAATCGTCCACTCGACGCCCGGATCGTTCCTCGCCAAGCAACTGGGCATCCCCCAGCCCGAGACGCTGCGCCGCTACAAGCCGGGTGATCCGCCTCTGGCCGGCACGCTGCTTATCGGCGGCGAGGGCCGACTCGTCGAACCGCTGCGCACCGCGCTGGCCGACGACTACGACGTCGTCTCCGACAACCTGGGCGGTCGTTGGGCCGACTCGTTCGGCGCGCTGGTGTACGACGCAACGGGCATCACCGAACCGAGCGGCCTCAAGGGGCTCTACGAGTTCTTCACCCCACTGTTGCGCAACCTCGGACCGTCCGGCCGCGTCGTCGTCATCGGCACCACCCCCGAGGAGGCGGGCAGTGAACATGAGCGCATCGCGCAGCGCGCGCTCGAGGGCTTCACCCGCTCGCTCGGCAAGGAGATGCGCCGCGGCGCGACGGTGAACCTCGTTTACGTCTCCCCCGACTCCAAGCCCGCCGCGACGGGCCTGGAGTCGACGATGCGGTTCCTGTTGTCGGGCAAGTCGGCCTACGTCGACGGGCAGGTGTTCCGGATCGGTGCGGACGACGCTTCTCCGCCCGCGGACTGGGACCGGCCGCTGGACGGGAAGGTCGCGATCGTCACCGGTGCCGCGCGCGGCATCGGCACGAGGATCGCCGAGGTGTTCTCCCGCGACGGGGCGAAGGTGATCTGCATCGACGTCGACGGTGCGCAGGAAGCGCTCGGCGTGACCGCCACAAAGGTCGGGGGGACCGCGCTGGCCCTGGACGTGACCGCCGACGACGCGGTCGACCGCATCACCGAGCACGTGCGCGACCACTACGACGGTCGCGTCGACATCCTGGTCAACAACGCGGGCATCACCCGCGACAAGCTGCTGGCCAACATGGACGAGGGTCGCTGGGACTCCGTCGTCGCGGTGAATCTCGTTGCGCCGCTTGCCCTCGCCGAAGGGCTGGTGAGCAACGGTGTGCTGGGCGAGGGCGGCCGGATCGTCGGCTTGTCGTCGATGGCCGGCATCGCGGGCAACCGCGGGCAGACCAACTACGCCGCGACCAAAGCCGGCATGATCGGGCTGACCGACAGCCTGTCGGAGGCCTACGCCGACAAGGGCGTCACGGTCAACGCGGTGGCGCCTGGCTTCATTGAGACCAAGATGACCGAGGCGATCCCGCTGGCCACCCGCGAGGTGGGCAGGCGGCTCAATTCGCTGTACCAGGGCGGCCAACCGGTCGACGTCGCCGAGACCATCGCCTACTTCGCCAGCCCCGCGTCCAACGCCGTCACCGGCAACACGGTGCGGGTGTGCGGCCAGGCCTGGCTGGGGGCGTGACATGAGCCAACCGTCGGGCCTGATGAACCTGGCGCGCGCGGCGGCGGGCGCCCTGCCGTTCGTGCCGCGTGGCGAGACTCTGCCCGATCGCACGCTGACCGTCGAGGATCTGAGCATCGATTCCGAGAACGTGGCGGCCTACGCGTCGGTGACGGGTTTGCAGTTCGGGGACACGGTGCCGCTGACGTATCCGTTCGCGCTGACGTTCCCGACGTTGATGTCGTTGGTGACCGGGTTCGACTTCCCTTTCGCGGCAATGGGATCGGTGCACATCGAGAACCACATCACCCAGTACCGCCCGATCGGGGTCACCGACTCCGTCTCGGTGAAGGTGCACGCGGAGAATCTGCGAGAGCACCGCCGAGGGCTGCTGGTCGACATCGTGACCGACGTCAACGTCGGCAATGAGCAGGCGTGGCACCAGGTGACGACGTTCCTGCACCAGCAGCGGACGAGTTTGTCCGACGAGCCGAAGCCGCCGCCGCAGAAGCCGCCGAAACTCGGCCCGCCGAACGCGATGCTGCGCATCACCCCCGCGCAGATCCGGCACTACGCCTCCGTGGGCGGTGACCACAACCCGATCCACACCAAGTCGATCGCGGCCAAGCTGTTCGGCTTCCCGACGGTCATCGCGCACGGGATGTTCAGCGCGGCAGCGGTTCTGGCGAACATAGAGGGTCAGCTGCCGGATGCGGTCAAGTATTCGGTGAAGTTCGCCAAGCCGGTCGTGCTGCCAGCGAACGCCGGCCTGTACGTCGACCGCGTGTCCGACGGCTGGGATCTGACGTTGCGCGACATGAAGAAGCGCGAGCCGCATCTGTTCGGGACGGTGCGCTCACTGTAGTCGCGTTGACTCTGCGCCGAGGGCGTCGCCTACTCCGACAATTGTGCCGCAGCCGCAGAGTGAACCGATGAGTCCGAATGTTCGGACGGGGTGCCCTTCAGGCCACGCCAGAACAGGTTGATCATCAGCTCGGCGGCCTCGTCCACGCCGGCGTCGCCGGTGCTGACCCGCGACGCCACTGCCTCGCCGGCGCCGACGAGGGCGACGGCCATCATGTCGAAGTCGGTGTCGGGCTCGGGATTTCGGGTTCCCGAGCGCAGCAGTCTGCCCACCAGGTCGATGATGCGCTCCCGGCCTTCGCGCACGGTGTGGGCGAACGCCTGCGAACTGGTCGCCTGGCTGTAGAGCACCATCCACGACGCCCGGTTCGCGTCGATGTAGTTCAGGAACGCCAGGACCGCGTTGCGCAACAGGTCTTTCGGGCTCTGCTTGAAATCGATCTGGCTGCGCACCTCGTCGACGAACCGCGCCAGCTCACGATCCAGGCACGCCGCGAACAACTCCTCCTTGGAGCCGTAGTACAGGTACAGCATCGGTTTGGAGATCTGCGCCTCGGCGGCGATCGCGTCCATCGACGTCTCGTGGTAGCCGTTCACCGAGAAGATCTGCACGGCCGCGTCCAGCATCTGCTGCTCGCGCACCGCGCGCGGCAACCGCTTGGTACCTCCGGCCATTCCACCAGGGTAAGCAATGCGCGCCACCAGGGCGTCAGCCGCGGGCTGTGATCGGGGACCAGCAGTGGGCGTGGGCGGGAATCAGCAGCGCGGGTTGGGCCCCTTCATTCCCGCCAGCCGAAGCACGGAGGCGTCGACGCTCGACATCGACAGCTCACCGGCATCCAACGCCTTCTCCAGCCGGTCGAGCACGGCGGGCACCTCACCGGTACTCAGCCATAGCGCGACGTCGGCGCCCGCTTGCAGGCTCCGCAGCGCCGCCTCGGCGACCCCGAACCGGTCGGTGATGGCCCGCATACCGGACAGATCATCGGTGAACACCGGGCCGTTGAACGGCTGGCCGCCGTAGTTGCCCGACCGCAGCAGCGCGTAGGCCGCCGGGCTCAGGCTGGCTGGATCGCTGCCGGTCAGCCCGGGCACCTGCAGGTGACCGACCATCACTCCGACCGGTGCCTGGCTGGTCAGCGTCCGGTAGGGCACCAGATCGGTGGTCTGCAGGTCGCTGATCGGTGGCGTCGTGACGCCGCCCGTGTGCGAGTCGCCCGAGGCGCGCCCATGGCCGGGGAAGTGTTTGAGCACCGGCATCACGCCGCCGTCGCGCAGACCACGGGCGTACGCGCCGGCGAAGTCGGTGACGACGGCCGGATCGGAGCCGAACGACCGGTCGCCGATGGACCCGCCCCCATCGACGTCGACGACCGGCGCGAAGTCGACGGTGATACCAAGCCCGCGCATGGCCTGGCCCCGCTTCAGAGCGATGTTGTACACCTCGTCAGGCGTGCTGCTGGCCGCCAGCGAGGCGGGCGACGGTTGGCTGCCGATCAGCCCGGCCAGCCGCGACACCTGGCCGCCCTCCTCGTCAACGCTGACCGCGAGCGGTAGCGGGGTCGCCGATCCAGCGATGGCTGCCAGCGAGCCGTCGGACAGCATCGACAGGTCGGTCCAACTGCCGACGAAGATGCCGCCGACGTGGTGGTTGTCGACGACCGCGCGTGCGTCACCCGCATTGGAGACGCCCACCATCAGCAGTTGGGCGAGCTTGTCACGGGTCGACATCGACGACAGCAGCGATTCACCGGCTCCGCACGCGGGGGCCGCCGGCGCGGCCGGGGCCGCGGGCACGGCGGTGGCCGCCTTGGTGATGGGCGCAGACGTCGGTGACGGCGCGGCTTCCTGCGCGGCAGGCGAGCACGCCACCAGCAATACGGGAGCGGCAACAAGGGCACACAATGCGCGGGGCAAGGCCATGGGCCTCGACACTAACGGCTGTGGTGGCTCAGTTCTATCTCGTGGTCGGCGTGTGCGGCCAGAACATGGGTTCAGCTGGGCACATGGGCCGCATGCTAGTTTTGCCGCATGGATCGGTTCCTCGTGCCCGCCGCCGCCAGCATCGTGGTCGGTCTGCTGTTGGGTGCGGCGGCTGTTTTCGGTGTGACGCTGATGGTGCAGCAGGACAACAAGCCTCCTCTGCAAGCGGGCGATCCGGCGTCTTCGGTGCTCAACAGGGTCGAGTACGGCGACCGCAGCTGAATCCCGGGCCGCCACTGAGACGGCCCCGCTCTCCCGGCGCTGGTTGTGGGTGGCCGCTGCGGCGGCGCTGGTCCTGACTTTCGCCCAGTCACCCGGACAGATCTCACCCGACACCAAGCTCGACCTGACCGCCAACCCGTTGCGGTTCCTCGCGCGCGCGTTCAACCTGTGGAACAGCGAGCTGCCCTTCGGCCAGGCCCAGAACCAGGCCTACGGGTATCTGTTCCCGCACGGCACCTTCTTTTTGATCGGCGACATCGTCGGGCTGCCCGGCTGGGTCACCCAGCGGCTGTGGTGGGCGTTGCTGCTGGTCGTCGGGTTCTGGGGTGTGCTGCGGGTGGCCGAGGCGCTCGGCGTCGGCAGCCCGACGTCGCGGGTGATCGCCGCGGTCGCCTACGCGCTCTCGCCGCGGGCGCTGACCACCATCGGCGCGATCTCGTCGGAGACGCTCCCGATGATGCTGGCGCCGTGGGTCCTGTTGCCGGTGATCTTGGTATTGAAGGGCGGGTCCGGAGGGGCGGGAGAAACAGGGGGCGACCCGCGCGTGCGGGCGCTGGCGATGCGCTCGGCGGTGGCGATCGCGTTGATGGGGGCGGTCAACGCGGTGGCCACGCTCACCGGCTGCCTGTGCGCGGCCATCTGGCTGTTATGTCATCGGCCCACCAAGCTGTGGTGGCGGTTCACGGCGTGGTGGGCGCTCGGCATCACGCTGGCGGTGCTGTGGTGGGCGGTCGCGCTGGTGATGCTGGGCCGGGTCAGCCCACCGTTCCTCGACTTCATCGAATCCTCCGGCGTCACCACGCGGTGGATGTCGCTGACCGAGATGTTGCGCGGCACCGACGTCTGGACCCCGTTCGTTGCGCCCAACGCGACGGCAGGCGCGTCCCTGGTGACCGGTTCGGTCGCCGTGCTGGCCACCACGTTGGTCGCCGCCGCGGGCCTGGCGGGGCTGGCGATGAAGACGATGCCCGCCCGCGGTCGGCTGATCGTCATACTGCTGACCGGCGTCACGCTGCTCGCCGTCGGCTACTCGGGCGGGTTGGGCTCGCCTGTCGCACTGCAGGTTCAGGCGTTCCTCGACGCGTCGGGCACCCCGCTGCGCAACCTGCACAAGCTCGAACCCCTGCTGCGACTGCCCTTGGCGCTGGGGTTGGCGCATCTGCTCGGCCGCATCCCGCTGCCGGGCAGCGCGCCACGAGCGAAGTGGACGACCGCGCTGGCGCATCCCGAACGCGACAAGCGTGTCGCCGTGGGAATGGTGGTCCTGGTCGCACTGGTGGCGGGCACGTCGCTGGCATGGACCGGACGGCTTACTCCGCCAGGCGCATTCGACGCCATCCCGCAGTACTGGCACGACACTGCCGACTGGCTTGATGAGAACAACACCGGCGGCCGCGTCCTGGTGGCGCCCGGTGCTCCGTTCGCCACCCAGGTGTGGGGCAACAGCCACGACGAACCGCTGCAGGTGCTCGGCGAAAGCGCCTGGGGGGTCCGCGATTCGATCCCGCTGACCCCACCGCAGACCATCCGCGCGCTCGACTCCGTGCAGCGGTTGTTCGCCGCGGGCCGACCCTCCGCAGGCTTGGCCGACACCCTTGCCCGCCAAGGAATTTCGTATGTCGTGGTGCGCAACGATTTGGACCCGGAGTCATCCCGTTCGGCGCGACCGCTGCTGGTGCACCGCGCCATCGACGGCTCCCCCGGCCTGGAGAAGGTCGCCGAGTTCGGCGATCCGGTCGGCGCGGGCACCCTGGCCGGATTCGTCTCCGACAGCGGCTTGCGCCCGCGCTACCCCGCCGTCGAGATCTACCGGGTTGACGCCGAAACCCCGGTGACGCCTTACCTCGTCGACACCGACCGCATGGCGCGCGTCGACGGCGCACCCGAGGCGCTGCTACGGCTCGACGAGCGCCGCCGACTGCTCGACCGCCCGCCGCTGGGCCCGATGCTCCTGACCGCCGACGCCGAACGCGCGGGCGTGCCGACCCCGCTGGTCACCGTCACCGACACCCCGCTTGCCCGGGAAACCGACTACGGCCGCGTCGACGACCACTCGTCGGCGATCCGCACCCCCGACGATCTGCGGCACACCCACAACCGGGTCATCGACTACCCCTCTCCCGGAACTGATCTCGTCTACGGGCAGTGGAACGGTGGCCGCGTCTCGGTGTCGAGCTCGGCGGCCGATTCCACCGCGCTCCCCAACGTTGCGCCGGCGGCAGGTCCGGCCGCCGCAGTCGATGCCGACCCGTCGACCAGTTGGGTCTCCAACTCGCTGCAGTCGGCGATCGGCCAGTGGATGCAGGTGGGCTTCGACCACCCCGTCACGAACGCGACCATCACGGTCACACCCAGCGCCACCGCCGTCGGCGCACAGATCCGCCGCATCGAGATCTCGACGGTGAACGGCACCAGCACCCTGCGGTTCGATGAGGCAGGCAAGCCGCTCACCGCGGCACTGCCTTACGGCGAGTCGCCGTGGGTGCGGCTCACCGCGGTAGCCACCGACGACGGCTCGCCCGGCGTGCAGTTCGGAATCACCGACCTCGCGGTCACCCAGTACGACGCGAACGGCTTCGCCCACCCCGTCAGCCTGCGCCACACCGTCGTCGTACCGGGCCCTCCCCCGGATTCGACTGTCGCGCAATGGGATCTGGGTTCGGAGTTGCTGGGACGCTCGGGCTGCGCGCAGAGTCCGACCGGCTACCGGTGCGCCGCGTTGATGGCGCTGTCGGCCGAGGAGCCGGTGAACCTCAGCCGGACACTGACGGTTCCGACGCCGATCGCGGTGACGCCGACGGTGTGGGTGCGCGCCCGACAGGGTCCCCAGTTGGCCGACCTCATCAGCGCACCCGGTACCGCCCGCGCGGTGGGCGAAGCCGATCCGATCGACGTGCTCGGCTCGGCCTACGCCGCCGCAGACGGCGATGCGGGCACCGCCTGGACCGCCCCGCAGCGGGTCGTGCAGCAGGGGACGCCGCCGACACTGACGCTGAAACTGCCGAAGCGGACCGAAGTTGCCGGCCTGCGGGTGACGCCGAGTTCGTCGGAGTTGCCCGCACGTCCGACGCTGGTGGCCGTCGACCTCGGCGACGGTCCGCAAATCCGTCCGGTCGCCGGCGATGCCGGCGCCCAGACCCTGGATCTCAAACCGAGAGCCACCGACACCGTGACGATCTCCCTTCTCGACTGGGACGACGTCATCGACCGCACGGCGCTCGGTTTCGACCAACTCAAACCCCCCGGCCTAGCCGAGGTGACCGCGCTCGACATTCGCGGCGAACCGATCGCGGCGGCCGATGCCGCGGCCAACCGGAACCGCACCATCGACATGCCGTGCGGCAAGGGCCCGGTCATCGGCGTCGCCGGCGAGTTCGTGCAAACCTCACTCAGTACGACCGTCGGCGCCCTCCTCGACGGTGAGCCCGTGGCGGCACGCCCGTGCCGGGCCGAGCCGATCCTGCTGCCCGAGGGCCAACAGGAACTGGTCATCAGCCCCGGCGCGGCGTTCATCGTCGACGGCGCTCAGCTCGCCGGGCCGCGCGCCGGTGAAATACGCGAGGCGTCAACCATTCCCGCGCAGACCGGACAATGGAGCGCAGACCACCGCGAGGTGACCGTCGCACCGTCGTCGGCGTCCCGGGTCCTCGTGGTCCCCGAAAGCATCAACCCCGGCTGGGTCGCCCACGACAGCGCCGGGTCACAACTGACGCCGATCACGGTGAACGGCTGGCAGCAGGGCTGGGTGCTGCCGCCGGGTACGGCGGGCCCGGTCACGCTGAGCTTCCCGACGAACGCGCCCTACCGCGCCGGGCTGATCGGCGGGCTCGCGCTGCTGCCGGTGCTCGCACTGCTCGCCTTCCTGCCGATGCGCAGGCGCCCCGCGCCGGTTGAGCCGGTGCCGGTGTGGCGACCGCCCCCCGTCGCCGTCGGCGCCGCGGCGCTGGCCGTCGGTGCGGCGATCTCGGGGGTGGCGGGCGTGGCGGTGGTCGGACTGGCGGTCGGCTTCCGTTGGCTGCTGCGCCACCGCGAAAACCTCTGCGAGGCAGTCACGGTCGGCACCGCGGCCGGTGGGTTGATCCTGGCCGGTGCGGTGTTGAGTCAGTATCCGTGGCGCTCGGTCGACGGCTACATCGGGCATTCGTGGGGCGTGCAGCTACTGGCGTTGGTCTCGGTGGCCGCGGTCGCGGCGTCGACCGTGCCGATTCGGACGGAGAAACGGCTCAGCTGACCGCGATCAGATGCTCGAGCTTGGGTTCGCCGACGACGTACTTGTCGACCTCCTGCTCGGCGATCAGGTCCTGGCCCGTCTGCCGGATGACGTGCTGGTGCAGGTGCTCGTACCACGACCGCACGACGAACGCCTCGACGAATGTGTTGGGGAATTCGCCGCTACGGAACAACCGCCATTGCACGGCCCCGGTACGCTGCCGCGAACGCTTCACCCGGTCCATCGCCGCGACGAACGCCGCCTCGTTCTCCGATGCGACCCGGTACGTCTTGAGCACGAGGACCGGGCCGTCGGGCGGGGCGGGTTCGAACACGAGCGCTGGTTCAGGCCAGTGCCCCGACGGTTCGACGTCGAGGTTGCCGGTGCCCGGATGCAGCGGCCACCACAGCAGAGATACCGCGCACGCGGCGAGCAACCCGGCCGCGGTCAGCAGCGCGGTAACGCTGTTGGTCGCGCCGGCCACCAGCCCCCAGACCAGCGAGCCGATCGCCTGTCCACCCATGAACACCAGCTGGTAGACCGACAGTCCGCGCGCCCGCACCCAGGCCGGAAGGCTCAGCTGCATGGACGCATTCAGGGTCGACAGGGTCAGCAACCACGACAGTCCGCCGACGATCATCGCGACGATCACCACCGCGAGCACCGGAACCAGCGCCAGCACCGCGGTGGCGAGCGCGAAACCGACCGCGCCCACCGTCAACAATGCGTTGCGCCCGAACCGGACCTGCAGCCGGGACAGCACCATCGCCCCGCACACCGCGCCGACACCCAGGGCGCCCAGCAGCACGCCGTAGCCCGCCGACGACAGGTGCAGTTGTCGATCGGCGATGACCGCGAGCAGCCCCCACAGCGCGCTGCCGGGAGCGATGAACAGCAGCGCCCGCAGCAGGATGCGTCGCACCACCGGCGAGCTGCGGATGTACCGTCCGCCCGCGCTCAGCGCCGACAACGGCCGCTCGGTCGGCAGCAACCGTTCCTCAACCGGCCGGCGCCAGGTGAACAGCACCACGACGATTCCGACGAACGAGACCGCGTTCAGCGCGAACACCGTCGTCGGCCCGGACAAGGCCACGAGCAGGCCGGCGATCGCGGGCCCTATCGCCCTCGCGCTGTTCAGGGCCAGGCTGGTCAGCGCCGCCGCAGCGGGGATCTGTTCGCGCGGAACGAGTTCGGGCTGGATAGCCTGCCACGCCGGAGCCGTCAGCGCCTGTCCGCAGCCGATCAGGAACAGCAGGATCAGCAGAACCGCCGGCGTCGTCAACCCGACACCGGTCAAGATCGCCAGGATCGAGACGCCGGCCGCCATCGCCGACTGCGTGGCGATCAGCAGGCGTCGCCGGTCGACCAGATCGGCGACCACACCGGAGGGCAGCGCCAACAGCATCACCGGCAGCGTCGTCGCGGTCTGTACCAGAGGCACCAGCACGGCGGCGCCGGGATCGGCCACCAGCATCCACTGGGCGCCGACCGTCTGCATCCAGGTCCCGAGGTTCGACACGAACTGCGCGATCCACAACGCCCGGTACATCGGCGACCGCAGCGGCGCCCACGCCGACGGCGCGGTGCGGACGCTCGACGATGTCGCCATTCGGTTCTGGCCTTTCGCTATGAATCGAGTTTCAAGTACCCGATTGGTCGACCGCTATCTCGTAGCATCGGCCGCGTGCCGGAACTGAACACCGCCCGAGGACCGATCGACACCACCGACCTGGGCGTCACGCTCATGCACGAACACGTCTTCATCCAGTCCCTCGACATCTCGACCAACTATCCGGAGGTCTGGGGCGACGAGGCCCAACGGGAGGCCGACGCCGTCGTCCGCCTCAACGAGCTCAAATCGCGCGGGGTCGACAGCATCGTCGATCTCACGGTGATCGGAATGGGGCGCTACATTCCGCGTATCGAGCGTATCGCCGCGCAGACCGACATCAACATCATCGTCGCCACCGGCGTCTACACCTACAACGACGTCCCGATGTTCTTCCACTTCAGCGGGCCGGAGACCCCGCTCGGCGAGCCGATGGTCGACATGTTCGTCCGCGACATCACCAGCGGAATCGCGGGCACCGGGGTCAGAGCGGCGGTCCTCAAGTGCGCGACCGACGAACCCGGCCTAACACCGGGCGTCGAGCGGGTGCTGCGCGCGGTGGCCCAGGCGCACCGGGAAACCGGCGTCCCGATCTCGACGCATACGCACGCCGCGACCAAGCGAGGCCTGGATCAGCAGCGCGTGTTCAGCGAGGAGGGCGTAGACCTCTCGCGTGTCGTCATCGGGCATTCCGGCGACAGCACCGATCTGGACTACCTGGAACGGTTGATCGACAACGGGTCCTACATCGGGATGGACCGGTTCGGGGTCGATGTGTTCCTCGGTTTCGAGGAGCGGGTCGACACCGTCGCGCGGATGTGCGAGCGCGGCCACGCCGACAAGATGGTGCTGTCGCACGACGCGTCCTGTTTCATCGACTGGCTTCCGGAAGGACTCGTCCCGCAGACGATGCCCAACTGGCACTACCTGCATATCCACAACGACGTGATCCCGGCCCTCAAGAAGCGAGGCGTCTCCGACGAGCAGCTCACGACGATGCTCGTCGACAACCCGCGCCGGATCTTCGAGACCCGGGGCGCTTACTGACATGCCCGAACAGACTCCGCCGATCAGCGTGCAGGTCTCACGGCTGGCCGAGACCGAACCCGACGCGCCCGCGATCACCTGCGAAGGCGTCACCCTGACCCGAGGTGAGCTCGACGCGTCGACCAACCGGCTGGCCCGCGCCTACGCCGGACTCGGTGTGCGAGAAGGCGATTACGTCACCGTGGTGTTGCCGAACTCCATCGAGTGGGTGCAGGCGGTGCTCGCGACGTGGAAGCTGGGTGCGATCCCCCAACCACTCTCTCCGAGGCTTCCCGATGTCGAACTGACCGGGCTGCTCGAACTGCGGCCCCGCGCCCTGGTCGTCGGCCGCGCCGACCCCACCGGCCGAATAGTAAGCGTGCCAGCGGGTTACGTGCCCGATGAAAACCTCTCGGATGCAGCGTTACCCGAGAAGGTGTCGCCGGTGTTCAAGGCGATGGCATCGGGCGGCAGCACCGGCAGACCCAAGCTGATCGAGGCGGGCAACGACAGCCGCTACCCGCCGATGGTGGGTTATCCCCTTGGGGCGCAAGAGGGTGACGTCAACCTGATCTCGGTGCCGATGAGCCACAACACCGGCTTCACGACCTTCGCGATCGGGCTGGTTCAGGGCCATCACCTGGTGATCATGCCGCGGTTCGAACCGCACGAGTTCCTCCGGCTCGTGACCGAACACCGCGTGACGTTCCTGACGACGGTACCGACGATCATGCAGCGCCTGATTCCGGTCTACCGGGCCGACCCCGATGCCTACGACCTGTCCTCGATCAGGCGGTTCTGGCATGTCGGGGCGCCGTGTCCACCCGCGGTCAAGCGCGCCTGGATCGAGATTCTTGCACCGGATGTGCTGTGGGAACTGTACGGCGGCACCGAATTACAGGCGTTGACGTTCATCTCGGGAAGTCAGTGGTTGGCCCACCCGGGGTCGGTCGGTGTCGTCGTCGCCGGCGAGATGAAGGTGCTCGACGACGACGGCAACGAGTGCCCGCCCGGTGTGGTCGGCGAGGTCTACATGCGGCCGTCGCCGGGCAGCAGACCCACCTACCGCTACGTCGGCGCGACGGCGAAATCACGCGACGGCTGGGATTCGTTGGGCGACCTCGGGTACTTCGATGCCGACGGCTTCCTCTACCTCAGCGACCGGCGGGTGGACATGTTCACCGTCGGCGGCCGCAACGTTTATCCCGCCGAGATCGAGTCGGCGTTGTCCGAGCATCCCGCGGTGCTGTCGTGTCTGGTGGTCGGCGTCCCCGACGACGACCTCGGTCAGGTGCCGCATGCGCTGGTGCATGCCGAAGGTGGGCTCGACGCAGCGGCCGTCGTCGCGTTCCTGTCCGAGCGACTCGAGCGCTACAAGGTGCCCCGCACAGTCGAGATCACCGATGAGCCGCTGCGCGACGACGCGGGTAAAGCGCGCCGGTCAGCGGTCCGCGACGAGGTCATCTCGCGACGGGCTCAGGCACGCTGCTGACCGACGAGTCCAACGGCGGCACCGGACGGGCGTGGCGATACTCCCAGCGCCGCAACGCCGTTCGGCACGGTGACTCCACCAGCGCATAGCTGACCGCGGCGATCGCGAACCCGAACACGACCGTCAGCACCAGCACCACCGGCATGTGGCCGTTGAACGCGAACTCGCCGATGACAGGGAACACCATCGCGAGTGCGGCGAGGTGCCAGATGAACAGTCCGTAGGACCATCGCCCCAACGTCACCATCGTCGTGCTGCCCAGCACCCGGTGCGAGGTGTCGGGGCGGTCGAGCACGAGCGGGGCGAGCAGCGCACCGGCGACCACGGCGCCCATCGCGATCTTGACGACGAACTGGCTGACCGTGCCCGGCGTGAGGCCCTCGGGTCCGGCGATCGGCGAGGCGGCGACCAGGAACGCCGCGACCGCGATGACCGCCATCAGGACGCGCCGCCGGGCCAGTCGGTGCGGCCATCCGACCGGCGTGACGGTCAACTCGGCGAGCAGCATGCCCGCGGCAAACCAGGAGAAGAAGGCCGGCGGCCAGTTCAGGTGGTTGACGCCGGCCGATGTCGCGATCGGCAGCACCGCCCACCCGAGGCTGACGAGCGCCGCGGCGGCGATGACGGGAATGCGCGCCCGCACCGGGACGCGTCGCACCAGGAGCGCGAGAAGCGGCAACGCCATGTAGAACGCGACCTCGACCGACAGGCTCCACATCTGCGTCAGCCCCGCGGTGAGTGTCAGCGGCACATAGATCTGGGTCAGGGTGAGGTTGGCCAACCACACGGTGAGGTCCGCTTTGGCCTCCGGCAGCAGCGACAGGATCACCACGACCGCCACGAGGTATCCGGGCATGATGCGCACGATCCGGGAGCGCAGGTAGTGGCCGGTCGGCGGGGTCGGCCGCAGCCCGCGCGCTGCCGAGGCGTGCCCGCGCCACAGCAGAAAACCCGAGAGGGCGAAGAAGAGCGCCACCGCGAGATCGAATCGGCCGAACAGTCGTCCGCTGACCCCGCCGGTGTGCCCGGTCTGGAACGCCACGTGGGTGACGACGACGCCGACGGCGGCGCAGGCGCGCATGCCCTCCACCGCAGGCAGGAACCCGCGGGTTCCGCCCACCTGCTCCTCGCGCGTCTCGCCGGCCACCGCAACTGCCACGAAATCAGTGTGCCCGGTGAAGCCGAAGACGGTGACCACGGGTCGGCGGATGCGTCTGGAGCGACGACGACCTTAAATTGTGCTGTTAGGGTCAAACGGGTTTCTGCGGGCATACCGCAGGTGAAGGAGGCACGGTTTGAACCGCGCAGTGGCGCTGCGGATTGCGGCTTGCGGGATCTTGGGGCTGGGTGCCGCCCTGTTGATCGCCGCGCTGTTGCTGTCCACCTACACCCAAAGCAAGATCGCCAAGATTCCGCTGGACATCGATGCGACGCTGATCAGCGACGGCAGCGGCACAGCCTTCGACCCGGCATCGCTGAACAGCGAACGGTTCGTCGTCGACCGCGACGTGCCGATGGTTCAGCAGGAGCAGCTCACCGTCGAGTCCCCGTCGAACGCCGACGTGGTGACGCTTCAAGTGGGCTCCACGCTGCGCCGCACCGACAAGCAGCAGGAGGCCGGCCTGCTGTTGGCGCTTGTCGACACGGTGACCGTCAACCGCAGTACCGCCGAGGCGGTGTCCAGCGAGAGCAATCCGGGCGGTGCGGTGCAGAAACCGCGCGCCATGGAGGACGACAAGCCGCCGACCAACATCGCGCTGCCGCACGAGGGACTGGCCTACCGGTTCCCCTTCGACACCGAGAAGAAGACCTACTCCGTCTTCGACCCGATCGCGCAGAAGGCGTTCGACGCCAACTACGACGGCGAAGAAGACGTCAACGGGCTGACCACCTACCGGTTCACCCAGAACGTCGGCTACGACTCCGACGGCAAGCTCGTCGAGCCGGTGAAGTACGCGTCGCTCTACGAAGACGACGCCGACAGCGAGGTCACCGCCCGCGCGGCGATGTGGGGTGTGCCCGGTGAACCCGACGAGCCGATCACGATGTCGCGGTACTACGCCGCGCAGCGCACCTTCTGGGTCGACCCGGTGTCGGGGACGATCGTCAAGAGGGACGAGCACGGCTACCACTACTACGCCCGCGAGCCGCTCAAGCCCGAGGTCACGTTCGTCGACTACAAGGTCGCGTTCAACGAGGAGACCGTCGAGTCCCAGGTCACCAGCGCGAGCGACGAGCGCGACCGGGTCGCGCTGTGGGGCCGCATCCTGCCGATCACCTTCACCGCGATGGGGCTGGTGCTGCTGGTCGGCGGCGCGCTGCTCGGCTCGTTCAGCCTGCGCGCGGAGTCCGCGCTGATCGACCCCGGTCTCGACGAGGCCGACCACGGATTCTTCGACACCCAGGGCATCAAGGTCCCGGGAGCCGAAGCCAAGACCGAGAAGATCCCGACATCTCGACCGACCGACCTGCCCCCGGACAGACCGGTCTGATCGGGCGGTCGGTCGTGGCACCGGCCTACGCGTTGGTGCTCGCCCTCGTGGTGACGGCGCCGTTGCTCGCACCCGGGTATCTGCTGTTGCGCGACGCGGTGTCCACGCCGCGCTCGTATCTGTCCGATGCCGCGCTGGGACTGTCCGAGGCGGCACCGCGGGCCCTTCCGCAGGACTTCTTCATGGCCGTCGTGTCCTCGGTGGTCGACGGGGGCGTGGTGGCCAAGGCACTGCTCATCGCGGGATTGTGGCTGGCGGGCTGGGGCGCGGCGCGGTTGGCCGCCGCGGTGGTTCCCGAGTCGGGGCTCGCCGGTCAGTGCGTGGCGGTGACGGTCGCGGTATGGAACCCGTATGTCGCCGAGCGGCTGCTGCAAGGGCACTGGAGCCTGCTCGTCGGCTACGGGTGCCTGCCGTGGGTCGCCACGACGGTGCTGCAGATGCGGGAGTCGGCGCGGTGGACCCCGTTGTGGGCGTTGGCTTTCTGGTTGGCACTGGCCGGGTTGACGCCCACCGGGCTGATGCTGGCGGCGACCGTCGCGCTCGTGTGCGTCGCCGCGCCCGGCGAAGGGTGGGGCCGGTGGCGGTGTGCGGGCGTGACGATGGCCATGACGGTCGTCGCGGCGCTGCCGTGGCTGGTCGCGGCGACGGTGTCGCGGGCGTTGGAGTCGTCGCAGGCTGACGGCGTCCTCGCGTTCGCCGCGCGCGCCGAACCGGGCCTCGGAACACTGCTCAGCCTGGCCGGGCTGGGCGGCATCTGGAACGCAGAGGCCGTACCACCCTCTCGCACAACACTTTTCGCGATCGTGGGCACGGCGGTGTTGCTCGGCGTGGTCGCCCTCGGCTTACCGGTCGTGCTGCGCCGACCGGCGGCCGTACCGCTGATGGTGCTGGCGGGGTTCGCCGTCGTGGTGCCCGCGCTCATGGCCACCGGACCCGGGCTCGTCCTCGTCGAGGCGGCCGTCCGCCCCGTGCCCGGCCTGGGGGTGGTCCGCGACGCGCAGAAGTGGGTGGCGTTGGCGATGCCGGGCTATGTGGTTGCCGGCGCGGCGGCGGTGATCTTCGCCCGACGCTGGTTGCCGGCGGCGGCGACCGCGGCACTCTGCTGCGTCGCGCTGATCGCGACGTTGCCGGACTTGGCGTGGGGCGCGGGTGGCCGCGTCACCGCCGTGCAGTACCCGCCGGGATGGGCGAAGGTGGCCGCGATCATCAACGCCGACCCGCGGACGGTCGCGGTGATGCCGATGGGCAGCATGCGCCGTTTCGAGTGGGCAGGTGAGGCTCCCGTGCTCGACCCGCTGCCCCGGTGGGTGCGTGCCGATGTGTTGACCACCGGCGATCTGCACATCGGCGAGCGGACGGTGTACGGGGAGGGGCAGCGCGCACGCGACGTGCAGGAGATCCTCGTCGAGAGCGCGGACCAGAACCTGCTCGCCGATGCCGGGGTCGGATGGGTGGTGGTCGAATCCGGCGCTCCGACAGAGCGTTTGCCGTTGCCCGTCGCCTACACCGACGAAGACCTCACCCTGTACCGGGTGAGCGGATCGTCGCCGCAGGCCGACGGTCGGACCCTGGTGCTGGCCGCACACTGGGCCTGGCTGGCGATGCTGCTCGGCGGTGCGGGCGCCCTGATGGCGCGACGGTTGAGCAAGTCGCCGCCGCGAGTCAAAGCACCTCACCGTCGATGACCTCGGCGTCGCCGGCGGAACAGAAATGTCGGTGGGCGATGGCATACTCGCACACATGTTCGATACGACAAGCGACGCAGGGTTGGTCGACCTGATGGGCCAGGCGCAGCGCGCCAGCCGGGTCGAGATCGCGCGTCAGCTGTTGGCAATCGGGCACTTCAGCCCGCGCCGCGTTCCCGAATGTGACGGCGAGAACGACGACAAGGTGGTCGACGACTGGGAGGTCGTGGCTGCCGAGATCGGTGCCGAACTCGGCATCAGCCGCGGACGGGCCTCGTCCATGATGAGCTCGGGCCAGGCCCTGATCAAACGGCTTCCCAAGGTGGCAAAGTTGTTCGCTGCCGGTGAGATCGAGTGGCAGGTGGTCAACATGCTGATCTACCGCACCGACCTGATGGTCAGCGAGGACGCCTGCGCACTGATCGACGCGATCTTCGCCGACCGGGCCGCCCAGTGGAACCACCTGTCGTACAACAAGCTCGTCGAGGTCGTCGACTGGCTGGTCCTTCAGATCGACCCGGACGCGGTGCGCCGAGCCAAATCCCGTGACGACGACCGCCATTTCGATGTCATACCTGGCCAGTACGGAATGGCCGACATCGTCGCCTGCCTACGCGGCGTCGACGGGGTGGCTTTGAGTCAGCGACTCGACGCGCTGGCCGCCACGGTCTGCCGGGAGGATCCACGAACGCATCGCCAGCGCCGGGCGGACGCGATCGCGGCGGTGCTTGCCCACGAGGACGCGATGGCGTGCCTATGCGAACGACCTGACTGTCCCGCCACTGGCAGGACGGCAACTACCGTTTTGGTCCATATGCTCGCCGAGCGGGACACCGTCGAAGGCACCGGCACGACACCGGGGTACGTAGCCGGATTGGGTCCGGTTCCGGCGTCGACCGTCGCCGACGTAGCGCGCCACGCCAAGCGGCGCCCCATTGAGATCCCCGACGACGCAGCACCCGAACCGCAGTACCGTCCCTCGACCGCGCTTGCCGATTTCGTTCGCTCCCGCGACCTGACCTGCCGGTGGATGAATTGCGACCGTCCCGCCTGGCGATCCGACATCGACCACGCCGCGCCCTGGCCCTACGGGCCCACCCATCCGTCCAACAACGCCTGTTTCTGCCGGCTGCACCACCTGATGAAGACGTTCTACTGCGGACCCGGCGGCTGGATCGTGCGCCAAAAACCCGACGGCGCCGTCATATTCACCAGCCCGACCGGGCGCATACACACCACTACTCCGTTCGGAGCGATGCTGTTTCCACAACTCGGCGCTTCCACCGGCACGCTTCACCTGCCCGAGGTGCCTGCAGCGACACCGGGACGCGGGATCTGCATGCCCACCCGCCGACGCTCCCGCCGCCAGAACCGCGAGCGGCGCATCCAACGCGAACGCGCCCTCAACGCCACGATCCGAGCGGAAAACACCACGCCGGCCACCCAGACTTTCGGCAGCTTCTACCCGCTGGGCACCGGTCCGCCGACCGATCCGAGAGTTCTGCTGGACGATCCGCCGCCGTTCTAGCACCCGAGGGGGACGGTTCGATGACGGGGAGCGTCGCGAAGGCTAGACCACGCCGCTGACGTACTGGCCGCGGTGCACCGCTTCCAGCACAGTGCGCATCGCCTCGGCACTCTGCTGCCAGGAGAACTCACCGCAGCGGACATGTGCCTTGGCTCCGAGTTGCTCGCGCAGCACGTGATCGGACAACAGTTCAGCCAGACCGTCGACCAGACCGTCGAAGTCGTCGACCAACACGCCGGTCACGCCGTCGACGATGGAGTCTGTCAGTCCACCGGACGACCGGTAGCCGATCGTGGGCACCGAATGCTGGCCGGCCTCGATGACCGCCAGCGCCCAACCCTCCTTGCGCGAGGGCAGCACGTGTACCCACGCCTCTTGCAGCACACGGTGTTTGGCCTCGTCGTCGATGTGGCCGTGAAACGTCACCGCATCGGAGATGCCGAGCAGGGCTGCATGTTCGACCAGCCGCTGCTCCCACCAGCCACCACCCACGACGTCGAGCGTCAGCCCTGGCAAGCGCGGCCGCAGCACAGCGACGGCCTCCAGCGCGTCCTCGAGCTGCTTGTGCGGCACCAGACGTGACAACACCACGACCCGCGGTGCCGGCGCGCGCCTGGGGGCCAACGTCGAGGCCGGCGCCTCGTCGAGCCCGTTGCGCACCACCGCGATCTGCCCGGGACGCACGCCCAACGCGGCCAAATCACGCGACGACGGCAGCGACACCGTGACGTACTGGTTACGCCGGTGCGCCCGCGGCGAGAGCCTCGACTCGACGAACCAGCCGATTCGGCCCTTCACCGGCCCGGCGACCGGCCACTGCTCGCGGTGGCAGTGGTGCACGAGCACAGCGACGCGCCGCCCGTAGGCCAGTCGCGCCATGAACGGGATGCCGTTCTGCGTGTCGATTACGACGTCGGGTCGCGCGCGCCGCAGGGGCCCGAGCCCGAAGCGGGCCAACACCATCGCCAGCCCCGCCCAGATGTAAACGGTGTGGCGCCCGCCGCCGCGGCTGACGCGGACCCCGTCGACGACCTCGCGACGCGCGGCTCCCGGATAGCGCGCTGTGCGCAGCGTGACCTCGATACCCGACGCGGCCAACTGCGCGCCGATGCGCTGCAGGTAGGCCTCGCTGCCGCCACCCTGGGGGTGGCCGGTGTCGCGCCAGCACAGCAGCAACACCGATCGGAGCGGACGGGCAGACATCGGCAACAGCGTAGTCGGATCGCGGCGCTGCGTAGTCTTCGGTTCCATGCCAGTCACCGACCGGTTCGCCGAGCGGGCGACACTGTCGCGGTCGCTGCGCCTGCTCGCGCAGTTCCGCTTCGAGCAGAGCGACCCGGCACGGTTCTACGGCGCTCTCGGCGAGGACACCGCCGACATGGTCGCCGACCTGTGGCTGGCCACGGATGGATCGACGCCGGCCGGGCGCACGGTGCTCGACGTCGGCGGCGGGCCCGGTTACTTCTCGGAAGCGTTCGTCGACAAGGGTTTTCGCTATATCGGGGTCGAACCGGATCCGGCCGAGATGCACGCCGCTCCGGGGATGGTGACCGCGAGCACCTACGTGCGGGCATCCGGGACGGCTTTGCCGTTCGCCGACGACAGCGTCGACATCTGCCTGTCCTCGAACGTGGCCGAGCACGTGCGGCGGCCGTGGCGGATGGGCGCCGAGATGCTTCGGGTGACCCGGCCCGGCGGGCTGGTGGTGCTGTCGTACACGGTGTGGCTGGGTCCGTTCGGCGGGCACGAGACCGGGCTGTGGCACTACCTCGGCGGCGCCCGTGCCGCACGCCGGTACACCCGCAGGCAGGGCCATCCGCCGAAGAACAACTACGGTTCGTCACTGTTTGCGGTGTCGGCGGCCGACGGCCTGCAGTGGGCGGCGAGCACCGGTGCGTTGGTCGCCGCTTTCCCCCGCTACCACCCGAGATGGGCGTGGTCGCTGACGAAGGTACCGGTTGTGAGGGAGTTCCTGGTGAGCAACCTGGTGCTGGTTCTGCGGGCGCCGTAAGCGGCCGACTGCAACAGGTTCTACTTCGGCGGCTTCCTAGGTAGTGTGACGGTCATGACACAGAGCACCGCGTATCGCACCGAATGGGACCAGCTGTTCATCGGCGGCAAGTGGGTCGAGCCGGCCACCTCCGATGTGATCGAGGTGCACTCGCCCGCTACCGGCGAGTTGGTGGGCAAGGTGCCGCTGGCGTCGGCCGCCGATGTCGACGCGGCATGCGCCGCGGCCCGCAAGGCGTTCGACGAGGGTCCGTGGCCGCACAAGACGCCGCAGGAGCGGGCCGCGGTGCTGGCTGCTGCGGTCAAGCTGATGGAGGAGCGCGGCGACGAGCTGAAGTTCCTGCTGGCCGCCGAGACCGGCCAGCCGCAGACCATCGTCGACATGATGCAGTACGGCGCGGCGATGTCGTCGTTCCAGTACTACGCGGGCGCGGCCGACAAGTTCCCGTGGAAAGAGATCCGCGACGGCATCTACGGCCAGACCATGGTTGTACGCGAACCGATCGGCGTCGTCGGCGCCGTCACCGCGTGGAACGTGCCGTTCTTCCTGGCCGCCAACAAGCTCGGCCCCGCGCTGTTGGCCGGCTGCACCGTCGTGCTCAAGCCGGCCGCCGAGACACCGCTGTCGGTGTTCGCGATGGCCGAGATGTTCGCCGAGGCCGGTCTGCCCGAAGGCGTGTTGTCGATCGTGCCCGGCGGCCCCGAGACCGGTCGCGCGCTGACCGCCAACGACCAGATCGACAAGTACACGTTCACCGGCAGCTCCGCGGTCGGCAAGGAGATCGCGAAGATCGCCGCCGAGAAGCTCAAGCCGTGCACGCTGGAGCTGGGCGGTAAGTCCGCCGCGATCATCCTCGAGGACGCCGACCTGGATTCCACCCTGCCGATGCTCGGGTTCTCGGGTGTGATGAACAGCGGCCAGGCCTGCGTCGCCCAGACGCGCATCCTCGCGCCCCGGTCGCGCTACGACGAGGTCGTGGAAAAGATCGCCAACTTCATCGGCGCGATGCCCGTCGGCCTGCCCGACGACCCGAACGCCGCGATCGGCCCGCTGATCTCTGAGAAGCAGCGCGACCGCGTCGAGTCCTACATCAAGAAGGGCGTCGACGAGGGTGCGCGCCTCGTCACCGGTGGTGGCCGCCCGGAGGGTCTGGACAACGGCTGGTTCGTGGAGCCGACCGTGTTCGCCGACGTCGACAACTCGATGACGATCGCCCAGGAGGAGATCTTCGGACCCGTGCTGGCGGTCATCCCCTACGAGACCGAAGAGGATGCGATCCGCATCGCCAACGATTCGGTGTACGGCTTGGCCGGCTCGGTGTGGACCACCGACAACAAGAAGGCGCTCGAGGTCGCGTCGAAGATCCGCACCGGCACCTACGCGGTCAACATGTACGCGTTCGATCCCGGCGCTCCGTTCGGCGGCTACAAGAACTCCGGCATCGGCCGCGAGAACGGTCCGGAGGGCATCGAGGCCTACGTCGAGCACAAGAGCGTGCTGCTGCCGTTCGGCTACACCCCCGAGGACTAGAACGCGTCTTCGGGCACGTCCATCGCGTCGAGGCCGATGGTCTCGATGATGCCGCGCGCAGAGGTCAACAGCGGCAGCATGTGCTCGGCGAAGAAGTTCGCCGCGGCGACCTTGCCGGTATAGAACGCCCGGTCGCCCGCGGAGACGTCGCCGTCCAGCGCGGCCAGCGCGATCTCGGCCTGGTGCAACAACAACCAGCCGATCACCAGGTCGCCGACCGCGAGGAGGAAGGGCACCGAGACCAGGCCGATGCGGTACAGCTCGCGCGGGTTCTCCTGCGCCGAGACCAGGTATCCGGTCAGGGCCGCGACCATCGCCTGCACGTCCTGCAGCGCGGTGGCCAGCCGGGCGCGACCGTCGGCGAGTTCTGCACGCGCGAGGTCACTGCGGATGAACTCCTCGATCTGACAGGCCAGGTGCGCCAGCGCGGCACCTTGGTCGCGGGCGATCTTGCGGAAGAAGAAGTCCTGCGCCTGGATGGCGGTGGTGCCCTCGTACAGGGAGTCGATCTTGGCGTCGCGGATGTACTGCTCGATCGGATAGTCCTGCAGGAAACCCGAACCGCCGAAGGTCTGTAGGGATTCGGTCAGGCACTGATATGCCCGTTCCGACCCCACACCTTTGACGATCGGCAGCAGCAGATCGTTGACGCGGCCTGCCATCTCGGCGTCGGCTCCGGAGACGATCTGCGCGACGGGGGGATCCTGGTGGGCGGCGGTGTAGAGGTAGAGCGCACGCAGCCCTTCGGCGTAGGACTTCTGCGTCAGCAGCGCCCGGCGCACATCCGGGTGGTGCAGGATCGTCACCCGCGGCGCGGTCTTGTCGGTCATCTGGGTCATGTCCGCACCCTGCACCCGGGTCTTGGCATAGTCCAGCGCATTGAGGTAACCCGTCGACAACGTGGCGATCGCCTTGGTGCCCACCATCATTCGGGCGTACTCGATGACCTTGAACATCTGGGCGATGCCGTTGTGGGAGTCGTTGACCAGCCAGCCCACGGCGGGCACCCCGTGTTGACCGAAGGTCAGCTCGCACGTCGCCGACACCTTCAACCCCATCTTGTGCTCGACGTTGGTGACGAAGACGCCGTTGCGCTCGCCGAGTTCACCGGTCTCGGGGTCGAAGTGGAACTTCGGCACGATGAACAGGCTCAGACCCTTGGTGCCCGGTCCCGCGCCCTCGGGGCGGGCCAGCACGAGATGCACGATGTTCTCGAAGAGGTCGCCGGCGTCGCCGTTGGTGATGAACCTCTTCACCCCGTCGAGATGCCATGTGCCATCGGGCTGTTGGACGGCCTTGGTGCGGCCGGCGCCGACGTCGGAACCGGCGTCGGGTTCGGTGAGGACCATCGTCGCGCACCAGTCGCGCTCCACCATCAGCCCGGCCCAGTGTCGCTGCTGTTCGTTGCCGATGCCATAGAGGATGTCCGCCATCTTCGACCCGGCCTGATAGATGAACACCGCCGGATTGCCGCCGAGGACGAACTCGTTGATCGCCCACTCCACGGCGGCCGGTGCCGCCACCCCGCCGATGTCCTCGGCCATCCCAACGCGGAACCACTCGCCGTGCTGCCAGGCCTTGAACGACTTCTTGAACGGCTCGGGCAGCGTCACCTCATGGGTGGCGGTATCGAATGTGGGCGGGTGCCGATCGGATTCGGCGAACGACTCGGCGAGCGGACCCTCGGCCTGCCGGGCGGCTTCGTCGAGCATCTGGCGCACCGAATCGCCGTCGAGCTCGCCGAACTCGCCGGTCGCCAGCGCCTTGTCGAGACCCAGCACCTCGAACAGGTTGAACTCGAGATCCCGCACGTTGCTTCTGTAGTGGCCCATCACGAGCGCCTTTCGTTCGCGTGGAGCCGAGCGTAGCCGCCCGAAGGCGCCGCGACCTGCACTTCAGCTCAGGTGCCTGACCACGATCGGATTATGGTATTTCCCATAATCGTGGTCTGCGGCTCGGCAGGGTTGACGCCGCTAGACAAGCCCGTCTAGCTGGGCCGATCCAAGCCAAAGCTGTGATGTGGAATACATTGATTGCTCCTTTGTGTTGACGGTTTTATGCTGTTCGTCATAGCCAGGGAGGCACCCGATGTGGGTCATTGAAGTCAACGTCGCCGGATACCGGTTCACCCATCGCGTGCACGACCGCCGGGTCTTCCGCTTCAGCCCCCGTACGTTCGGTTGGCGTCCGGCGCACCTGCGTCGCACGCCCGCAGCCTGATCGCCCCATTGGAGGTTGACCTGTCTTCCATCGGGACGAAGACCGCCAACAAGCGCGGTTCGACGCGCACCAAGATGCTGATCGCCGCGGTCGAGGTGTTACGGGAGCGCGGCGCGGCAGGCGTCACGATCGACGAAGTGCTCGCCCGCAGCGGCGCGCCACGCGGATCGGTTTACTACCACTTCCCGGCGGGCCGCAACCAGATCCTGCGCGAGGCGCTGAGCTACGCCGGTGACGCGATCACCAAGGAGATCGACGAGGCAGCTGCCAAGGGCGGAATGCACCTGGTCCGCAACTTCGTGGCGTTCTGGGAGGAACTGCTCGTCGAGAGCGACTTCGTGGCCGGCTGCCCGGTGGTGGCGGCGGCGATCGGATCGGCTGCCGAGGAACCGCAGTTGACCAGCGTGGCGGGCAGCATCTTCGGCCACTGGCGTGACGCGCTGACCCGTGCCTTCGTCTCCGACGGCTTCGACGAGTCCGACGCGGCCTCCCTTGCGATCACCTGCATCGCGGCGCTGGAGGGCGCAGTGGTGCTGTGCCGGTCGACCCGCTCGGCCAACCCGCTCCACGATGTCGCGCAGCAGGTCGAATTCCTGATCAGGTCAAGGGATTTCATCCGCCGCTACGGCGTGCCCGACCGCAACTGAGCCGAGCGCCATCGCGCGCAGACGAAGTCTCTGTTCACCGCCGCCTCGACCAGTTCCCATTCCGAACGGATCGGCAGCACCGGCGAACCCGCGCCGAGCGAGCACGGCGCGTAGCTGACGATCATCTCGTCGATGAGATCCGCCTCGACGAACTGTCGCGCGGCATCGCCGCCACCGACCACCCACACGTCCTTGTCCGCCGCGGCGGCGAGCAGTTCGGGATGCAGATCGGCGACGTCGCCGGCGAAGGTTTGCACATCGTGTCTGCGCTCGACGATGTGCGGTCGCCGCGTCAACACCCAGGACGGTTGCTCGTACATCCAGTCACCGGGCTGGTTGCGCACGATCCATTCGTAGGTCGCCGAACCCATCACCACGGCGCCGATCGTGGCGATGAACTCGTCGTAGTGGAACGGTCCGTCCCGGTCGATGTCGCGCGATGTCAGCCAGTCCAGGCTGTCGTGTTCGTCGACGATGAAACCGTCCAAGCTGGCCGCCGTGTAGTACACCGTTGCCAAGTCAGTTGCCCCTCATCCACTCCAACGGATCCCCCATGCGGACGTCGATCCCGTGGTGGGCCAGCATTCCTCGGGCCAGTCCGCGCCGGAGGGCTGCGTACTCCAACACGTGTGCGACGATGCCGTACAGCTGAAACGATTCGGGCGGATCGCACAGCGCGTCGATGACGGTGTCCCCCATCCGACCGTCGGCGGCGTACTCGGAAACCATTGCCGTCCAGCGCTTTGCGATATCGTCGTGATGTCGAGCCAGCTGCGCGGCGGTGGTCGTTTCTCCTCGGGTGGCCGAGCGGTCAGGAAAGTCGCGTCCTTCGATCGTGGCCAGCCACACCTGCTTGGTCCAGACGATCGCACCGAGCACCGCTCCGACACTGGGTTCGGGACCGTCCCAGTCGAGGACCACCTGCCCAGGCGAAATCTCCTCTTGCCACTGCTCTTTCGTCAGGTTGCGCGCGCAGTCGATCAGATACGCGGTGTCGGCGACGTCGTGCGCCACCATCAGTTGGGAGATGTCGGGCTCCTTCGCGTCCCCGGCGTTGTCGAGCCACAGCGAGTGCGGCGGGTGGAAGTGAAGGCCGTTGGGCGCGGTCACCCGGAACTCGACGTCAGCGGCCCTCGACGGCGGCACACCGAAGGTGCGTCGGAAGGCGCGCGAGAACACCTCGACCGACGACCAGCCTTCGTCGGCCGCGACGGCAGTCACGCGCTCACCCTGCTGCAGTCGCCACGCTGCGCGTTCGAGCATGATGCGGCGGCGCATCGCCGCGGGCGACTCGCCGGTCAGGCGGCGCACTTCCCGCGAGAAGTGGAATTCGGAGGCGTGCGTGCTGCGGGCCATGCGGTCCACCCCGCTGTTGTCGGCAGCGACGACCGCGTCGAGCAGTTCGCGCAGGCGGTCGCGGCGCGCTTCGGTGGTCACGATCACCGAGTATGGTCGCGCCGCGGGCGTAAGAACATGACGATTCCTGCTGCGTTCAGCTGTCCAGCACCTCGTGCACCCGGGCTTCGATGTCGCGGTGGTCACCGAGGTCGGTCAGGTCGATCCCGAAGCGGCCGGTCAGTTCGGCGAGGACGTCGGCGGCGGTGTCGAGGCGCACTCGTTCGGTGTCTCCCCCGCTGTGGATGGCCAGGTTACGGCCGCGCAGGTTCCACCGCGCGTCGTCGGTGACCAGCGCCACCGACAGACCGGTGACAAATCCCGACTCGGGAAACGTTGACACGTACCAACTTCCGACCTGCAGGTCGATCTGCGGGCGCGGGTGGGTCTCGAACGTGTACAGCGGCTGCCACTGTCCGTGGATCTCGGCCTCCAACAGGAAGCCCTCGTCGTGCTCGCGCAGCCGGTAGGGCTCGTGGCGCGTCGCCTGCACGGGCCCGGCTTCGAGCCGGATCGGCGAGGTCAGCGTCTGCCCACCGAACCCGACGTCGACCAACCACGGTCCGTCGTCTGCCGGGACACGCACCGACAGCACCTGATGCGTCTGCGCGGGAAGTGCGCCCGACTGGTTCATCCACACCACCCGGCCCGCGAGCCGCTGCACGCCGTAGCCCAGCGCCTCGAGCACGTAACCCATCAGGCCGTTCTGCTCGTAGCAGTAACCGCCGCGGCGACGGCGCACGAGCTTGCGGGCCAGCGCCCCCGCACTGAGATCGACGACGGGAATGCCCAGGAGCGGATCGAGGTTCTCGAACGGGATCGACCGGTTGTGCGCCGCCACCAGGGCGCGCAGTGTGGACAGCGTCGGCTCCGTCGAGCCGGTGTAGCCGATCCGGTCCAGATAGGCCGCCACGTCGAGCGCGGCCGTCACGTCGGTTGCCATGCCCACATCTTGCGACCTCAACGGCCGTTCAGGTCAACCGTTGCCGCGCGGCGGCGAGACTCCGCGCGGCAGCGCGGCCGAACCTACGGCTTGCCGCGGGCCGGCGTCTGATTCGCGACGCCGTGCCGAAGCGGGGTGTTGGCCTGCGCGGCCGTCGACTCCTGCACGGGCGAACCGCCCGCCGTACCGCTCACCTCGGGCGCGTTGCTCGGGTCACCGGACGACGGCTCGGCGCCATGGGTCAACTCCTTGAGCCGCGCGTGCAGCACCTCGAGCACCGGGATGCGGTTGCCGTGCGCGGTCTCGTGGTCGAACACCGCCCGCAGCGCGGGCTCGTCGAGCGCGCGGATGCGGTGCCGCAGCTCGGTCAACGGCAGCTGGTCGTAGTCGGTGATCGGCAGGTCGTCGCTCTGCGCCATGCGCTGTCTCCTTACAGGTGAGGTAGGCCGTCGGCCGGCGAGGGGATCGCTGTCCCCGACCCGTCGGCGCGTCCGCGATAACGGGCGATCACCGCGGCGACCGCTCCGATACCGGCGAGCGCCAGCGTCGGCCACATCGCGGCCTGCACCAACCACACTCGTCGCTGCACCTTGAAGATGCGCTTCTGCGCGTTCCGCGCTCGGGACAACGTTTCCACGTCTAACGGTTGCCCCGGGCGGCGGTTATGAAACCCGTTACGTTCCCGTCCACTTCGGCGCCCGCTTCTCGGCGAACGCGATCGCGCCTTCCTTGGCGTCGTTGGACATGAAGACCGGTCCGAAGATCTCGACCTGCTTCTTCCACATCTCCTGGGAGTTCCAGTCGCGCGACTCGACGATGATCCGCTTGGTCGCGGCCACCGCGAGCGGACCATTGGCGGTGATCTTCTCGGCGAAGGCGATCGCCGCCTCCAACGCCTGACCCGGTTCGGCGAGGACGTTGACCATGCCGAGGTCGTGGGCGCGCTGCGCGGACAGGCTCTCACCGGTCAACGCCAGTTCCATCGCGAGGCCGTAGGGAAGCCGCTGCGGCAACCGCAGCAGTCCGCCGCCGCCGGCGACCAGCCCGCGCTTGACCTCGGGAATGCCGAACGCGGATTCCTTCGACGCCACGATCAGGTCGGTGGCCAGCGCGAGCTCGCAGCCACCGGCGAGACAGTAGCCCTCCACCGCGGCGATGAGCGGCTTGGCGGGCGGGCGCTCGGTGAAGCCCAGGCCGCGGCCCTCGATGGCCACGTTCTCGCCGCGCGCGAACGCCTTGAGGTCCATGCCCGCGCTGAACGAGCCGCCGGCTCCGGTCAGGATGCCCACCGACAGGCCGGCATCGCCGTCGAGTCGGTCCATGGCGTCGGCAAGGCCGCGGCTGACGTCGGCGTTCACCGCGTTGCGGGCCTGCGGGCGGTTGATGGTGATGATCAGGATGCGGTCGCGCTGTTCGACAAGAACGACGGGTTCAGTGTTGTCACTCACGAGGCCGATCGTAACGGTCCGCGGATGAGATCATGCGGGCGCAGCGGGCGCGTGCACGCCGACCTCGGCGATCGCCGCACGGTTCTGACCGTCGGCGGCGCCCAACTTCGTAATCCACACCACCACCCGCGCGACGGGCCGCGAGTCCGTCACGGGAATCCGCGTCACGCCGGGCTCCACGGGTGTGGCGGGCGTGAGCTCGAAGGTGTCGGTCAGCGCCTTCGGGTCATCGGTCTTGTCGGTGCCGCGTACCTGGATCAGCGAGCCCGCGCTGTTCTGGTCGACGGTGACCGCGGTGATCGGCGTGGGTTCGCGCAACGAGATGAGCAGACCCACGCCGGGTTTGAATTTCGGAAACGGATCGGCGTCGTAGTAGCGGTCGGTCGACCAGGACGTCTCGGGCTTGGCGTCGATCGCCAATCCGGCATCGCCGGGGCTGTCCGGAGATCCGTCGGGGGAGAAGACGGTCGCCGCCTCCAACGGGATGCGGTCGCCGGGAGCCAGTCCGCGCACGGTCTTGGTCTGCTCGGGCGGTGGGGGCGCCGCGGTCGTCGTCGGCACCAGCCCGAGCTTGTCCGCGTCCATCGCGACGTTGTCGTCGTTGGTCTCCAGCAGACCGTTGAGCGAGGAGCCCAGCGCCAGCATCCCGACCGCAACGATCGCCGCGGCGGCACCGAGGCCCGTGCGCAGGATGGCGCGGCGGGCCGCCTCCTTCTGTTCCTGGGGTCCGAAGTTGCGGAATTCGGCATAGCGTCCGGACTTGACAGTCGGCAGGGGCGGCATCACTCGGTGAGTCGACTCCATGTCAGACGCCGCAGCCTGCTCCAGCAATGTAAGAAGCGTTGCGGCGCTGTTGATTCCACCATTGTCCCGCAGGAGCGCCGAGGTTGTCGTGGAGATCAGGAAGGGGATCCGGGGATCGACTTCGGCCGGCTCCTCGGGTTGGGCCGCACCGTCCGGCCACTGGCCGAGCAGCAGCGTGTACAGGACGCAGCCGATCCCTCGGAGATCGGTCTGCGCGGTGGCCTCGGGAAGGATGGCGGGAAATGCCAGCGCCACGTGTCCGTCGGCACCCACCCGCAACCGCGCAGGATCGTCGACCGACAGCACGAGGCCCGCACGGTGTGCCGCCTCGGCGGCCGCGGCCAACGCTCGCGTCATGGCGGCGACGGACTCCGGCGCCTGTCCCTCGTCTGCGACGTCACGGAGGCTCTGCCCGGGAAGCCAGTCGGACGCCACGACACCGAAGGCTCCCGTATGCATCACCTCGAGCACCGGGGCGATACCCGCTGTGTCGAGGCCACGAAGCCGGATGGTGCGCGCGAGGATCTCGTGGACGAACTCGTCGGGCAATTCGTGCGCAACATCGACGACGGTCAGCGCGACATGCTGGCCCGAGGCGATGTCGAGCGCCTGCCAGAATTCCAGCAGCGGGCGGCTGCCGTGTGCGGCGAGCAGCCGGTAACGGCCCCCGATCGCCATGCCGGGGATCAGTCGTTGACTTGTCGCCATCGCTCCGAACTTGCTCAACGGTCGCGGTCCGCCCTTCCGCTGCGGTGCGGAGGAAACCCGAGCCGACCCGATTGTCGACGGTGGATAGCCGCGGGGTGCGATGCCTAAACGCGTCAGTCGCCCTTCTTGCCGTTCCCGTTGCCCCGTCCGTTGCTATTGCCCGGGCCGCCCTTCTTCGGCGGCTTGGGCGGTTCGGGCTGCTCGAAGACGGGCGCCGGTGGCGGCAGCGGCGCGGCGCTGGTGGTCGGCGGGGGCGGTGGCGGCTGCGCCGGGGTGCTGGTGCTGACCTGTTGCGGCGGCTGCGTGGTCGACGACGGGTCGAGCGCCAAGGCGAGGCCGGCGACGACCAACGCGACGAACCCCGCGGCCGCGATCAGAAGCTTGCGCTCACGGCTCATCGGCCGCCGCCGCGGTGCGGGAGCGACGAAGTAGTTGGCGGAGGGCGCTAGCGGTTCGGCGAGGATCTTCGTGGCGGGTCGTGGCGCCGCTGCGGGTGCCGGTCCCATCATCGAGGGCGCGCCCATCAGCGCGGCGCGCATGTGCTCGGCGCTGGTGAACCGCTGGCTCGCGTCTCGGGCCATCGCCCGGTCGATCGTCGCGGCCAGCGCCGGGTCGATGTCGGGACGCACCACGCTGATCGGAGGCGGCGGTGCATCGAGGATGGCGTGCAGCAGGGCAGCGGGATTCTCCTGCGGGAACGGCCGCCGCCCGGTCAACGCCTCATAACCCATCACGCCAACGGCGTAGAGGTCGTCGGCGACCGAGGCCGGTGCGCCGGCGACCCGCTCCGGGCTCATGTAGGCCATCGTGCCGACGATCTGGCCGGTCGCGGTGAGCGCGGAGCCCGCCGTCTTGGCGATGCCGAAGTCGGCGACCTTCATCGCACCGCTGTTCGGCGCGATCAGCACGTTGCCCGGCTTGATGTCACGGTGGACGATGCCCGCCGCATGCGCGCAGCCCAGCGCGCCGAGCACGTCGTGCAGCATCGAGCGGACACGCGGTGGCGGCATCGGCCCCGTCTCGATCTCGTCCTGCAGCGTCCGTCCCGGCAGGCGCTCCATGACGATGAATGGGCTGCCGTCATGCTCGCCGCTGTCGTGCACCGACACGATGTTGGGGTGGTTCAGCCCCGCGGCGGCGCGGGCCTCCTCCTCGAACCGTCGCCGCATATCGGTGTCGGCGGTGAACGCCGGATAGAGCAGCTTGATCGCCACCGGCCGGTGCAGCCGGGTGTCCCAGCCGTCGTGGACCTCGGCCATCCCGCCGCGACCGAGTACACCTCGTAGTTCGTAGCGGTCCGCAAGTAGGTCGCGGCCGTCCATGCGGATAAGGTAGCCGCACCCCCTTGAGCGCAAACGCTCGCCGTTTGTCCTGCACAGGGGCGCTCCGCTAAACTAGAACACGTTTCAGTTCCGATCAGAGGGGGTGCGGTGGCCACCGGAGACGCCGAGCCGTCGCAGCTCACAAAATGGGACCCGGGCCTGACCGAGCGCTTCTTCGCCGTCACCCGCCCGCTCCTCAAGCGCTACTTCCGCTCCGAGGTGCGCGGACTCGAGAACATCCCCGCGGGCGGTGCGCTGTTGGTGTCAAACCACTCCGGCGGCATGCTGCCGATGGACGTGCCGATCCTGGCGGCGGACTTCTACGAGCATCACGGCTACGACCGGCCGATCTACACGCTCAGCCACGACATGCTGATGGTCGGACCGACCGGTGAGTTCTTCCGCAAGATCGGCTACATCAGCGCCAACCACGAGAATGCCGACCGGGCACTGCGCTCCGGCGGTCTGGTCGTGGTGTTCCCCGGCGGTGACTACGACGTGTACCGGCCAACGTTTTCGGAGAACGTCATCGACTTCGGCGGGCGAACCGGCTACATCAAGGCCGCCCTCAACGCGGGTGTCCCGATCGTCCCGACCGTCGGCATCGGCGGCCAGGAGACCCAGATCTTCCTGTCGCGCGGCACCTGGTTGGCCGAGCGTCTCGGCCCGATCGCGCGCCTGGCGCGCACCAAGATCCTGCCGGTCTCATTCGGCTTCCCGTTCGGCCTGTCACTGGTGGTGCCGCCCAACATCCCGCTGCCGTCCAAGATCGTCATGCAGGTGTTGCCGCCGATCGACATCGTCGCCGAGTTCGGCGAAGACCCCGACATCGACGAGGTCGACGCCCACGTCCGCCGGGTGATGCAGCGGGCCCTCGACGAGTTGGCCACCGAGCGCCGCCTCCCGATCCTCGGCTGAGACTTGTTTTGGACAGCCGTCTGGGGGATATGACGGACCTCGATGACTAGACGCCGTTTTCCGCTGCTGCGCGCGGCCGCCGAACTCGCCAATGCCGCCAACGGTGTGCAGCCGCTCGGGCGCGAGGGCTACATCACGCTGCCGGTGTTCGCATTCGGCTGGCCGACGACCGAGGCCGCGCCGCTGTACCTGACCGGTTCGGTGCTGGACGCCATACGGCGCGGCCTGCGTGGTGACTTCCGCGGTGCGCCCGGCCGTATCGCGTTGGCGCTCACCGCGATCGCATGGGCGTTGCTCGGCCTGATCATGTACCGCAACGTGACGTCGAAGCGCTATTTCGAGGAACCGCTGCGTGAGGCACTCGGCGACGACTACAAGCAGGTGGCCTCGTCGTCGCAGCCCGGCAGGCGGCGTCGGCTCGCAAACGTCGGCGTTCCCCCGAACGAACTGCTGCGCCGCCGCTACGTCGAGCGGGCCAACACCGTTCAGTACGGCCCGCACGGCCGGGTCAACCGCGCCGACATCTGGCGGCGTGCCGACCTGCCGCGCGACGGCAAGGCGCCGGTGCTGCTGCAGGTGCCGGGGGGTGCGTGGGCGATCGGCATGCGCAGGCCGCAGGCCTATCCCCTGCTCAGCTACATGGCCGAGCGGGGCTGGGTGTGCGTCTCGATCGACTACCGCGTCAGTCCGCGGCACACCTGGCCCGCGCACATCATCGACGTCAAACGGGCCCTGGCCTGGATCAAGGAGAACATCGCCGACTACGGCGGGGATCCCGACTTCGTCGCGATCACCGGCGGCTCGGCGGGAGGGCACCTGTCCTCGCTGACCGCGCTGACGCCGGATGATCCGCAGTGGCAGCCGGGCTTCGAGGACGCCGACACGTCGGTGGCGGCCGCGGTCCCGATCTACGGACGCTACGACTGGGTGTCGGCACGAGGCTCCGGCCGTAAGGAGTTCATCGGTTTCCTGCAGAAGTTCGTCGTGAAAAAGCCCATCAGCGAGAACAAGCAGACCTATGTCGACGCCTCCCCGATCATGCGGGTGCGTCGCGACGCCCCACCGTTTTTCGTGCTTCACGGTCAGGACGACTCGATCATTCCGGTGCAGGAGGGACGCGATTTCGTCGAGGCGCTTCGCAAGGTGTCGACGTCCACCGTGGCCTACGCCGAAATCCCGCACGCCCAGCATGCATTCGACTTCTACGGGTCACCACGGGCGCACTACACGGCGCAGGCCGTCGAACGTTTCCTGTCCTGGGTGCACGCGCAGCGCCACGCGCCGAGCGGTCAACTGCCGCAGGCTGAATCCGCGGGTGCGTAGAAGTCTGAGCGGAAGCCGTCCTACTGCGCCATGGCGGACTCGACCACCGTCAGTTCACTCGAAAGCCCTGCGGCCCCGCGGATCTCGATGAATGCGGCGATCATCGCGTCGGTCAACTCGTGCGGGTCCTCGAGCGTCGCGCCGTCGGACAGCACCGAGATGTTGAGTTGGTCGACGTAGCTCCACACCGTGATGTTCAACCCGCTGCCGGTGGTCAGCGGTCCGACGGAGTAGATCTCGGTGACCAGCGCGCCGCCCACGCGACCGGGTTGCCGCGGACCGGGCACGTTGGAGATCGGCAGGTTCAACACTTTGTTCTGGCCGTCTTTTTCGGCCAGCCAGGAAAACAGCCGCTCGGCAGGGCGCGGCGGGAAGTACGCCGACCACCGGCTCACCAGCTCCGGGCCCATCAGGTGATGCGTTTCCTTGGCCTCCACCGCGGCGTCGTGCACCGCTTGGACCCGCTGCAGCGGATCCTCGAGCTGGATGGGGACCGTCATCATCACACCGGTGAAGTAGTTGCCAGAGATCCGATCCGGTGAGAAGTCGAAACTGACTGGGACGGAAGCCAACAGCGGATGGTCGGCCTGACCGTCGTACTTCAGGGAGAGTTCCCGCAACGCGCCCGCCGAGATCGCGAGCACCATGTCGTTGATGGTGACGCCCAGATGCTTGGCCGTCTCCTTGACGTCGGCGAGCGCCAGGGTGGCGGTGGCGAACTTGCGTTGCGCGTCGACGCGGTGATTCATGAACGACGGCGGCGGCGTGAACGGCCGGGTGAGTTCGGGTGAGAGTTTCTTCGCGCTCTTGCGCACGCGTTGCAGACCCTGCGCCGTATAGCGCATGACGCTCGGTAGCCGGCCGATTTGGCGCATGTGGTCGGCGAACGCGGTCCGCACCAACTCCGCCTTGCCCGGCGGCGGATCCGTTGCGTACGAGTCACGCTCGGCTTGCGGGCCTAGCTGCAGATCCATCCCGCGGGCCAAAAGATTCGCCGACGCGACCCCGTCGGCGAGGGCGTGGTGGATCTTGCCGAGCACCGCGATTCGTCCGTTGGCCAGACCCTCGATGAAATACATCTCCCACAGCGGCCTGCTGCGGTCCAGCGGCGTGCTGGCGATCTGGCCGATTGCTTCGTCGAGTTGCCTGCGACCGCCTGGGCTGTCCACCCGCCAGTGCCGCACGTGGTACTCGAGGTCGACTTCGCAGTTCTCCCGCCACATCGGGTGGTGGAACTTGAATGGGATGTCGACGAGCTCGTATCGGAACGGGTCGAGTTTGTAGAGCCGCCCGTGGATGACGCGGCGGAACTCCTCGATGCCGAAGGGACGGTCACCCAACTCGGAGAGGTCGATCACCGCCAGCTTGAGCGTGTGCATGTGCACCGTCGGAGTTTCGCTGTACAGCAGGATCGCGTCCCAGCCGCTGAGCCTTCTCACGTCGCGGACCCCTCCCTCCGGAGGAGCCTATATAACCTCTTTAGCCCCCACCAGCGTCCGGTTTCGGTGAATCTGGTTCAGGAACAATCCTATTGCCATCGCGGCCGAGCCGGTCCTGGCCCCGTCGGTCATGTCGAACGCGTGCCCGGCGCCGGGCAGTTCGACGTAACTGACCACCGACCGGGACACCGCGCGCAGCCGTTCGACGAACGAACGGGCCTGCGCCACCGGGATGACACTGTCGCCGGTGCCGTGGACGATCAGGAACGGCGGCGCCTCGGGATGCACCTGGGCGATCGGGGACGCCTTGCGGTAGACGTCCGGACGCTTGGTGAGTTTGTGTCCCACGACGACGCGCTCGAGGAAGTCCACGAAGCGCACCCGCTCGACGGTGGACTTGTCCTCCCAGTCGTAGCGACCGTAGATGCCCACCACCGCGTCCACCGACGTGTCGGAGCCTTCCGGCAGCTCGGCCTGCAGCTCAGGATCGTTGGCGGTGAGTCCTGCCAGCGCTGAGAGGTGACCGCCCGCCGACGTGCCCGCGACCGCCACGAAGTCACGGTCGCCGCCGAACTTGTCGACGTTGGCGCGGGCCCACGCGATGGCGGTCTTCACGTCGTGGATATGGGCCGGCCACCGGTGGTGCGGCGCCACCCGGTAGTCGATCGACAGGCACACCCAGCCCTTCTCGGCGAGGTGGGACATCAACGCGTACCCCTGCAGGATCCGGTTGCCGTGCACCCACGCCCCGCCCGGCACGAAGATCAGCACCGGCGCCGGCTCGGCGGGCAACTCCTTGGGCCGCCACACGTCGAGCAGTTGTGAAGACCGGGGCCCGTACTGCACCGAGGTGCGGTACACGCTGCGCCGATGCTCCCGCAGCTTCCACAACGGCGGCGCCGACTCCGGCGCAGGCCAGTCGACGGCGAGGTCCTTGGCGTTGACCACACCGCGCAGCGCGGCCTCGGTGACAGCGTTGGTGCTGTCGCGCTCGGACTGCCTTAGCTCGGCATCGCCCGGGCTAAGCCACGATTTGACCGTCGAACCCAGGAAATCGGGCAGGTGACGGAAACCCCATACGCCGACCGCGGTCACAGTGCCCAACGGTTCCAGGTGCTTTCCGATGACGGGCAGCGAAGCCGCGGCCACGCTCGTCGCCAGCATGTAATCCGACGGGCCGGCGTTCAGCAACCATCGCGCACGTGTCCAGAACGTCGGACCTGGGTACCGGGCATCCGGTCGCACCGCCATTGCGCGACTGTACCGCGGGGCATGTTCGGCACATGTCATCTTTTCGAAGTGTCTACCGGAGACATTTCGGGATCTCGGTCGCCTATACCGTGACCTGCGCAGATGGTCTAGCGTGACTTGCCGACCGTCAACTTCGCAGAGGACTTTCACGTGAGTAAGTCAGCGCTCGCCATCACAGAAGAGCACGTCGACCTGGCCGATGCGGCAATCGGCCAGCTCAACCGTGTCAACAGCCGGGCGGCCGCCCGATCGACGCTTCAGGGCGGTTCGTCGCATCCCGCCGAGATCTGGTCGGCCTCGGCGGGCCTGGGATGGACCGGGCTGGCCATTGCCGAGGAACACGGCGGGTCCGGCTTCGGGCTCGCGGAGTTGGCGGTGGTGCTCGAAGCCCAGGGACGCGAACTGTGCCCTGGCCCGTTCCTGCCCACCGTGGCCGCGGCTGTGGTGATCGACCGGTGTGCCTCCGAAGCGGCTCGCGCACAACTGCTTCCGGGTCTCGCCGACGGCAGCACAGTCGGTGCGCTCGCGGTCTCGGGCAATGTGACGGTCGGATCCGACCTGGTCGTGACCGGTGAGAGTCCCGCGGTGCTGGGTGCGCCGGACGCGAACCTGCTGGTCGTCGTCGCCGGTGAGGACGTCGTCGTCATCGATTCTGTCGCCGAGGGCGTCACGATCAGCCCGCTCGAATCGATGGATACCTCGCGCAGCCTCGGCTCGGTCGCGCTGAGCGGTGTGACGGTCACCGAGGAACGACTGCTTCGCGGTGCGGCACGCAAGGCGCACACGGTCTTTCGCATCCTCGCGTCGGCCGAGGCGGTCGGTGTCAGCTGGGCCAGCATGGAGATGGCCGTCGAATACGCCAAGGTCCGTGAGCAGTTCGGCCGAACGATCGGGACATTCCAGGCCGTCAAGCACCACGCGGCCAATATGCTCGTCGACGCTGAGGTGACGACCGCCGCGACGTGGGATGCCGCCCGCGCCGACGACCTGGACAGCGCGTCGTTCGCCGCCGCAGTCGCCGCATCGCACGCCATCCGAACACAGGTCTTCAACGCAGAGACCAACATTCAGCTACACGGCGGGATCGGCTTCACCTGGGAGCACGATGCCCACCTGTATCTGCGGCGCGCAAGGACGCTCGCGGCGTTGATGGCCGAGGCCGGCGATCCGCTGCTCGACGTCGTCGAAGCTCAGCGCAGTGGCCAGGCGCGCGGTGCGACGTTCACGCTGCCGCCGGAAGCCGAGCAGTTCCGCGAGCAGGCGCGAGAGGCCGTCGCCACGCTGCATTCCCTGCCCGCCGACCAGCAGCGCGACTTCCTCGTCGACTCCGGCTACCTGGTGCCGCACTGGCCCAAACCGTGGGGACGCGCCGCCGACGTGCTCGAACAACTGGTCATCGAGGAGGAGTTCGCCGACGTCGAACGGCCCGACCTGGGCATCACCGGCTGGGTGACGCTGACCATCGCCCAGGCGGGCACCGACGACCAACGGGAACGCTGGGTCGAACCGGTGCTGCGCGGCGAGGTGATGTGGTGTCAGCTGTTCTCCGAACCCGGCGCGGGCTCGGATGCCGCGGCCGTGCGGACGTCGGCCAAGAAGGTCGACGGCGGCTGGCGGGTGACCGGCCAGAAGGTGTGGACCAGCCTGGCCCACCAGTGCCAGTGGGGCCTAGCCACTGTGCGCACCGACCCCGACGCCCCCAAGCACGCCGGCGTGACGATGATGGCCATCGACATGAAAGCGCCTGGGGTGACGGTCAATCCGCTTCGCGGGCTGACCGGCCACGCACATTTCAACGAGGTGTTCTTCGACGACGTCTTCGTCCCTGACGCCGACGTGGTCGGCGACGTGAACAAGGGTTGGCTGGTGGCCCGCGCGACGCTGGGCAACGAGCGCATCTCGATCGGCGGCGGTTCGGGCGGCACCACCGGGTTCACCGCGACCGATCTGGTGAAGCTGCTCGACAATGCGTCTCCCGAGAAGCGCACGACGTATCTGCGGCGGGCCGGCGAGGTGATCGCCGAGACGCACACGTTGCGGCTGTTGAACCTGCGGCGGGTGACCCGCGCGATCGCGGGTTCGGACCCCGGCCCGGAGGGCAACGTCACCAAACTCCTGGTGGCCGAATCGGGGCAGCGGATGACCGAATTGGCCATGGAGCTGGCCGGTTCCGCGGCCGTCGTCGGGCAGACCCCGACGCTGACGCTGGCTTACCTCGGCAACCGGGCCATGACGATCGCCGGAGGCACCTCGGAGATCACCCGCAATACGATCGCCGAGCGCATCCTCGGCCTACCGCGAGACCCGTTGCTGAAATAGTCAGGCCAGCAACGTGATTCCGCCGACAGTCAGCGCGACAACCTTCACGGCCTCCAGGGCGACGTAGACGTAGTGGATGCGTGACCGCCCTGCCGGGGTCGTTCCCGCCGGCGCCGACAGGACGGCATCGGAGCGCCGGTTCAATGCGGGACGGACCGCGATCAACTGAACAGCCAACGCGACAATGGCTGCGCCGAGGGCGACGGTGGCACCGGTCGACGGTCGGTCCATCACGATGATGATCACCATGACCACAGCCAGCGCGGCCTCGATGCTGTTGAGCGCGCGGAACACCAACCGGCCGATGCCGAGTCCGATCTGTAGGGACACCCCCGGCGCCCGGAACTTCAGCGGGGCCTCGATGAACGAGATCGCGAGCACCATGCCGAGCCAGACGAACGCGAGCGCGGTTGCGATGGAGTGTGCAGCGGTCATGAGACTCTCCTTCTCGGTGTCAGATTCGCGATACAGAGACCGGGCTCGGCGAACGGGACCAGTGCTTCCACGGTGACCGGCGCATCCCAGGCCGCCAGCGCCCCTTGCATCAGACCGAGATGCACGGGACAGATGATGTCGCGGTGGGTGTCCGCCAGGTCGAGGAACGGGCAATTGTGCAATCCGATCTCATCAAGATCGTCGTTGCGCGAGCGCTCTTGCGGGGCGAATCCCATTTCGGCAAGGAGACTCGTGAGGCGCTCGAAGGCCTGATCCCGGTCCAGCGGCTGGACGGCGCCGTTGGTGGCAGCCTCTTTCTTCGCCCATGCTTGGCCGGCAGCGACCGCACGTCGTTGCGGGTCGTTCTGGCGCGCCAATGCATCGGCGAGCACCCCGGCCAGCACGCGGTAGTCGCGGGGGCCGTCCGGGTCCATACCCGTTGTCGCGCGGAACATCAGCGGGGGCCGGCCCGGTTTCGTGCGGCTGGGCTTGATCATCTCGACCCGGCCGCGCTCGAGCAAGGCCTCCAGATGGAAGCGCGCGGTGTTGGGATGGATCGACAACCGCACGGCCACGTCGAGCACGCTCAAGGGCGTCCCCGCGGCCCGCAGCGCCGCCAGTACCTCATCGCGTCGTGTCATCGACCGGAAGGTCCTCAGTCGTGGCGGGTGATCGCCGCGCGCGGGCATTCGTCGACGGCCTTGGCCGCGTGCGCCTCGAACTCGGGCGGTACCGGGTCGGCGATCACCACCGCGTAATCGTCGTCGTCGAGTTCGAACACTTCGGGCGCATATTTCACGCAGAACGCATTGCCCTCACACCGATCGCGATCCACTACGACACGCATGACGCCTCCTTGACTTGATCAGCAGTTCAGTTCTCATCGGCCGGACCGGACATTGCGCCCACAACACTGGCGTGCCGGCAGACCCATCCCCCGGGGGCGCGGCCCGATTCGACGGACCGAGTCAACTCCGCGCGCATATGCGCGGTGAGATCAATGTCTATGTGCGGGTAGATAATTGGCTCTTCTTTAGAGTTGTGCTCGTGCAACTGATCCAGCAGTACGCCGCAGGCCGCCTCGATCCGGTCGGTGTCAGACGCTGCGAGCAGGCCGTCCAATGTGTCCATGGTCCGCCACAATTGGCCGTGCTCACGCATCATCACGAAGATCGGCATCACCATCCCGGCCTCACGGATCGGCGGGAACACGATGACCTCTTCGAGGTAGATGTGGCGGCGCAGCTTGTCCAGCGCCCAGGTGAGCACTTCGGTTTCGAGGACGCCGGCCCGAAGCTTGCCCACGAAGTCCTCGATCGCGCGGTCGATCTCGCGGTGTTCATGCTCCAGTGCGACATAAGGGGCTGACTTGTGCGTCACGGCGTCTCCTACCACGAGCTGCCGTTAGTTTATACAAGTCTGTTTGTATAAACAATATGGGGCACCCCTCGGCTGCCGGTGACGTAATACTTGTCGGGTGCCGTTCACCGACTTCCATCCCGACCTGCGCCGCGCCGCCCGCCTCGCCCCCAAGCAGGTGATCACACCCGCGACGCTGCCGATCGTGCGCATGGTGACCCGGCGCATGTGGCGCAAAGTGCCCCGCGATGTCGAGGCGCTGACCCTGCCGTCGGGAGTCGACGTCTGGCTGTATCGGCCGCCTGGGGGCATGCGAAAGGGCCCCGCGCTGTTGTGGATTCACGGCGGGGGTTATCTCATCGGCCATCCGGGCCAGGACAACGAGCTGTGCCGCCGGTTCGCCCGGCGCCTGGGGGTCACGGTGGCCTCCGTCGACTATAGGTTGGCGCCCGAATACGCCTACCCGGCCGCGGTGGAGGACTGCTATTCGGCGCTGAAGTGGTTGGTGGCGCTGCCGTCGGTGGACTCAAGCCGTGTCGCGATCGGGGGTGCCAGCGCAGGCGGCGGTTTGGCGGCCCAGTTGGCGCTGCTGGCGCGCGACCGCGGAGAGGTCACCCCATCGGCCCAGCTGCTGGTGTATCCGATGCTCGACGACCGCACCGTGGACCGCCGCGAACTGGACAACCCCGGGATTCGACTGTGGAACAAGTCGAGCAACAAGTTCGGCTGGGCGGCCTACCTCGGTGACGCCGATCCCGCCGTGGCCGTGCCCGCGCGCAGAAACGACCTGGCCGGCTTGCCGCCCGCGTGGATCGGGGTCGGAACGCTGGACCTCTTCCACGACGAGGATCTCGAGTACGCCGAACGACTCAAGGCCGCCGGAGTGCCGTGCGACGTCGAGATCGTCGAGGGCGCGTTCCACGGATTCGACGGCATCGCGCCCAAAGCCTCTGTTTCACAACAGTTCTTCGACAGTCAGTGCGCGATGCTACAGCGGGCGTTGGCACCCGCGGCCGCCTGAGTCACCCGCGGTCCAACACCACCTCGCCCGCGATCACGGTGGCGGCCACCATGTCCGACGCCAATGTCTCGAGCACGTCGCGCGGCGACGGTTCCAGCACCACCAGATCGCCCGGTTGGCCGGGCGCGACGGTTCGGCGCTGCAGCGGGTCATGCCCGGTACCGAAGAACATGCCGAGCGCTTCCAGCGCGGTGATGCGTTCGTCCGCGCCGAGCACCGCGCCGCTGCCGGTCATCCGTCGCACCGCGGCACGCATCGTCGCCCACGGGTCGCCCTCGCCGAACGGCATGTCGGTCGACAGCACGAGCGGCACGCCCGCGCGCAACAGCGAAGCGACGCGCCACAATTCATGGTGTTCGCCGGCGGGCACGTCGTCGAGGTACTGATCGCCGCGCTCGGCGACGAAGTTCGGCTGCGTCACCACGGTCACGCCGCTCGCGGCAAGGGCGCCGATGCCGTCGTCGGGCACGACGGATGCGTGCTCGATGCGGTCCCCCGGAAGCGTTCCGGTCGCCTGTAGCGCGGAGAGCGTGACGACGAGTTGTGCGGCGGTCACACAGTGCACGGCGACCGGTGCGCCCTCGCCGTGCCGCTCCGAGATCCACGAGGTGAGGCCGTCGAGGTCGAGGTCGGTATCGTGCAGAATCCGCTTGCCCGGTGCGAGGCACAGCACGCGCTGGCGCAGTTCCCCGCGGCGGTGGGCCTCCAAAAGCCGGACGATGTCGTCGATCTCGAGGTCGGGGGTGGCGTCGGTGACGCCGGTGACGCCGAGGCCGCTGAGCCGCTCGCTCACCTCACCCAGACCGCTCTCGTTGCGCTGCAGACTATCCGACCAGGAGCGGTCGGCACTGCGCAAGCGTCCGTCGGGGTGGTCAGCCATTCCCACACGGACCAGTCCCGCCGAATTCAGCGTCCACAGCACACCGCTGCGGTGCTGCACGCGGACCGGAACCGACGGCGCCACCTCGTCGAGAACGGTGCGGACCAGGTGACCCGCAACCGCTTCGTGATAGCCCACCGCCCTGACCCAGCCATCGGCACCGGGCTTCGCATCCGCCAACGCACGGGCCAGTTCCGCCCGGTTGCGCACCTCGGCAGGACCGACCCGCACCGAGCGTAAAGCCGCTGCGGCGGAACGCAGATGGACATGGTGATCGTGCAGCCCCGGTATGACGGTGCGACCGGCCGCGTCGTAGACCGGCTCGCCGCGAATACGCTCCAGCTCCGGCTCGACGGCGACGATCATTTCGGCCACCCGGATATCGACGGAAGTGCCGTCGAGAAGCGTCGCGCGCTGGATCAGCAAGACGCGGGCCGTCGCTGGTCGATCAGCTGCTCCACTTCCTCGTTGTCCGCCCCGAGCGGTTGCGCGGCTGCCGACAGTTGCGGCGCTGCGCCACAGGGTGATTGGTCGTCCCGCGGTAGCTGTGCATAGGTGGCGGCGACGGCGGCCATCGACATTTCGATCAGCTCCCCTCCCCCGCTGCGCAACGACCGCGCGACGGCCAGCGCTGCCTGGAGCCCGGTCAGCGGGTCGGCGATCGCATCGGCGCAGAACTCCGGCTCGTCGGGCTCACCACAGACCAGGCCGCCCGACACGGCGGCGTCGTCGCCGAACGCGACCCAGTTGTCACGGTCACCGTCGGTGCCGTGGCCGGTGACCCGTAGCCACACCCGGCCTTCACGCGGCGCCACGTCCGTCGGGGAGAGCCCGCGACGAGCCAACGCCGCGGGCCGCGACGACTCGATCACGACGTCGGCGGCGGCCAGCAGCGCCCGCAAACCGGACGGTTCGTCGAAATCGACACTGTAGGAGAGTTTTCCGGCGTTAATCCAGTCGAAGAACGCTTGCGGTCCGTGACGGGCGCCGTCGGGTCGTGCGGCGCTCTCCACCTTGACCACGGTCGCACCCGCCGACGAGAGCAACCGCCCACACAGCGGCCCGGCCCACATCGCGGACAGGTCCGCGACCAGGAGGTCAGCAGGGCCTCGCGTCGCGGTGGCCGCACCGAACGGGTACACCCGCGGGGCCTCGGGCGGGGTCTCGGCGAGGCCCGCCGCCGGCAGGCCGAGCAACCGGGCGCGCTCGGTCATGTCGGCGCAGTCGTTCTCGGCGACCCAGTCCTGGACCGCCTGCCATGGATCGTCGACCTCGTCGGCCGATATCAGCGCGGGAACCGCGGCGATGTCGTCGGGCCTCGCCAACGTGAGGGCACACCAACTGTCATGGCTGCGCATCAGGCGCGTCGCGCCGCCCGCCGACACCTGACCGGCAGGCGAAAGGCCCAGCAGCGCAGCACGCCCGCCGATCAACTCGGCGGCGTCGACCTCGACGCCGGTGAAGGTTGCGAAGGCGTCGGCTACCCGTCCGGCCCGGTCGAGCACGGCGGTGGGGACAGCCAACATCGTCGACGTCACGCTCCCCATTGTCGCCAACTTCACAACCGGGTGCCGCCGGGGGTGGGCGCGGCTCAGAATTGCAGCGCGGTGAAGCGCCAATCGAGCACGTTGCGATCCTGGTCATCGACCGCATACACCACCGACCGCACCGTCAGCACGCCACCGCGACCGTCCGCAAGCGGCTCGGCCTTCTCGATGTGCACCTCGCTGTAGAGCGTGTCCCCTTCGTACACCGGCCCGGTGTGGTCGCAGGACTGCCAGCCGAGGACGGTGACAAGGTTGGGCAACAGCCGCGTCACCTGAGCCAGCGCCAGCCCGATCGTGTGGCCTCCGTAGACCAGCCGACGGTTGTTGACCCGCCAGTCGTGGTGTGTCGCAGCGATGTTCAACGTCAGCCGGGCCAGCTCGGGTGCGCTGCTCACCACGTCGCCGGTGCTGTGCAGCACCGCCCCCGCGAATCCGGGATCGAAGTGGGCCCCAGGTACCTTCGCGCGGTAGGTCTCGGCGTCCCAGTCCGAGGTCGGATCGGGTACGGGCGGGGTCTCAGCGCCGATCGTCGACAGGTCGTCGGCGTGCCCCGTCTCGCCGGCACCGTCGCGCAGCGGCAGCATCGCGCAGCGGTGAAAATCGAGCACCAAGCGGCCGAGCTCGTCGACGGTCGTCATCCGCAGCGCGGCCAATCCGGTCCGCGCCCGGCCCGGCTTGACGGAGTTCTCCTTGAGCCCGACCACTTCTGTGCGGGTGAACAGGGTGTCGCCGATGACGGGGAACCGGTGAAAGACCAAGCCGCGGTAGAACAGATTGGCCTTCACCCGCTGGGTGACGAGCGTGGTCTGGCCGATCGCGACGTCACAGACCAGCGCCGGATGCGCCAGCGGACCGGCCGCACCAGTGACCGCCGTCGCCAACTCGCCGTCGAGCGCCAGCCGCAGACGATCGCCGACGATCGACTGATGCACCGCGGCCGCACCCGACGTCAACGTCATCGGCGGCGCGGTGTCGAAAACCTGCCCCACGTGCAGGTCGTCGAAGTACGGGCCGCTCACGGGCCCACTCTGGCATTGGGCCGCACAAAGTGTCAATATGGCCGTACATGAATGAGGAAGAGACGATGCTGGTCGCCACCGTGCGGGCCTTCATCGACCGCGAGGTCAAACCGCGAGTGCGCGACGTCGAACACGCCAACGAATATCCCGAGGCGTGGATCGAGCAGATGAAGCAGATCGGCATCTTCGGTCTGGCCATCCCGGAGGAATACGGCGGTTCGCCGGTGTCGATGCCCTGCTACGTGGAGGTGACCCAGGAGCTGTCCCGCGGCTGGATGAGCCTGGCCGGGGCGATGGGCGGACACACCGTCGTCGCCAAGCTGTTGGTGTTGTTCGGCACCGAGGAGCAGAAGCGCCGCTATCTGCCCACGATGGCGACCGGCGAGATCCGCGCCACGATGGCGCTGACCGAACCTGGCGGCGGGTCCGATCTGCAGAACATGGCCACCACGGCGCTGCCGTCCGAAGGCGACGGCCTGACCATCAACGGATCGAAGACCTGGATTTCGAACGCGCGCAGATCCGGGCTGATCGCGCTGTTGTGCAAGACCGATCCGACGGCCACTCCGCGCCACAAGGGAATCTCGGTGGTTCTCGTCGAACAGGGCATGACGGGGTTGTCGGTGTCTCGGGACCTGCCCAAGCTCGGGTACAAGGGCGTCGAATCGTGTGAGCTGATTTTCGAGGACTGCCGTGTGCCCGCGTCGGCGATCCTCGGCGGAGAGCCGGGTAAGGGCTTCGCCCAGATGATGCAAGGCCTTGAGACGGGCCGTATTCAGGTCGCGTCACGGGCGCTCGGCGTGGCGACGGCCGCGTTGGAGGATGCGCTGCGGTACGCCCAGGAGCGCGAGAGCTTCGGGCAACCCATCTGGAAGCACCAGTCCATCGGCAACTATCTGGCCGACATGGCCACCAAGCTCACCGCCGCCCGCCAGCTGACGCGGTATGCCGCCGAGCGCTACGACAGCGGCGAACGCTGCGATATGGAGGCGGGGATGGCCAAGCTGTTCGCCTCCGAGGTCGCGATGGAGATCGCGCTCAACGCGGTCCGCATTCACGGCGGTTACGGCTATTCCACGGAGTACGACGTCGAAAGGTACTTCCGCGACGCGCCGCTGATGATCGTCGGCGAGGGCACCAACGAGATCCAGCGCAACGTCATCGCCTCGCAGTTGGTGGCACGAGGCGGCCTGTAGGCGATGAGGCCCGCGCCGGCGTACCAGACCCTGCGCGACCAGTTGCGCGAGCAGATCGCGGCCGGCCGCTACCGCGACGGAGCGCGGTTGCCGACGGAGTCGGAACTCGTTGCTGCTCATGGTCTGTCGAGACAGACTGTGCGCCGCGCGTTTCAGGACCTGGTGGCCGATGGTGTCGTGTACCGGGTGCCGGGTCGCGGGACGTACGCAAGCGGTTCGGGACGGCGCTACCTGCGCCAGTTCGGCTCGATCGAGGACCTGATGAGCCTGTCCGACGACACCACAATGGAGGTGCTCGGCGGACTGCGGCGTCGCGTGGACGTCGAGGGCGCCAGCAGGCTGCGACTCGACGACGACATCGTGTACACGGTGGTGTTCCGGCGGCTGCACGGCACCGACCCCAGGGTGCCGTTCGTACTGACCACGGTGCATCTGGCGCCGACAGTGGCAGCGGCGGTGGCGGACTCGCCGGAGTTGGCCGACGGGGCAGCCGGGACGCAGACCGTCATCGGACTGCTCGAGCCGCATCTGAGTGCACCGATCGTCGAAGCCGCACAGTCGATCACGGTCGCACCCGCCGATGCCGAGGTGGCAGACGCCGTCCTCTGCGAACCGGGGCATCCGATGTTGCGCGTCGACCGGTTGTACTCAGACGCGCAAGGCCGACCGATCGAGTTGTCGGTCAGCCATTTCCTGCCCGAGCAGTACACCTACCGGGTGACGTTGCGCCGCTCGGGCTAGTCAGCGATCTCGTCGACGAGCCCCCACCGTAACGCCGTCGGCGGATCGATGGTTCGGCCCGACAACACCAGATACGCTGTGCGCCAACGGCCGATCCGGCGAGTGATACTCACCGTTCCGCCTGCGCCGGGGATCAGCCCGAGGCTGAGTTCCGGCAACCCGAAAACGGCGCTCGGGCTCGACTCGATGTGGCCACAGAACGCCGCCATCTCCAATCCGCTGCCGAGCACCTGACCGTGGACTCGCGCGCGGCAGCGGTTGCCGAGCCGGTCGGTCAGCTCGGCCAGCACCAGCGCGGGGCTGTAGCGGGTGCGGGCGAAGTGTGCGCTCGCGGGATCGAGGAAACCCCCGAACTCGGCGAGATCCCCACCGCTGCAGAACGACGGTCCGTTGCCGGACAGGACCACCTCGGTGACCGACGGGTCGACGCGCGCCACCTCGAGTGCCTCCAGCAGCGCGCCGCGAGCGTCGGTGGAGAACGCGTTGTGCCGCCGCACCCGGTTGAACCGCACATAGACGGTGTCGTCGATGCGTTCGGCCACAACGGGATCGGGGATCTCGGGGACCTGCGAGGGTCCGCGCTCGTCGAGCCAACGCGCGAACTCCGGCCCTGCCTGCAGCGTGGAGTATGCCAGCGACTCGGTGATGACGCCGCCGAACGCGGGGGCGGCCGGGTCGACGGCACGAAGGACGTCGTCGCAGATGCCCGCGGCGTGCGGCCACTGGGCGCACCGCTCTGTCACTTCGGCGAGGGTGTCGGCCACGGAGGCCACGGTGACGACCCGGCTGTCGTCGGAGTCGTATTCCGACAAGGTGAATGTGGCGTCGTCAGTTGGCGTTTCGATCGCCACGACGATGCCCGACGGCAACTCGACGTGTGTCACGAGTACTTCTTGACCAGCTCCTGCTTGAGCATCTTGCCGGTCTCCGTACGTGGCAGTTGGGCCTCGAACGAGATGGACCGCGGACATTTGTAGTGCGCCAGGCGTTCACGCAGCCACTCGAGCAGTTCCTCGGCGAACTCGTCGGTCGCGTCGGCGGGCTCGACGGTCTGCACCACACCCTTGACACGCTGGCCCATCTCTTCGTCGTCAACCCCGAAAACCGCCGCGTCCAACACCTTCGGATGGGTGATCAACAGGTTCTCGGCCTCCTGCGGGTAGATGTTCACCCCGCCGGAGATGATCATGTGGTGCTTGCGGTCGGTGAGGAACATGTAGCCGTCCTCGTCGAGATAGCCCACGTCACCGACCGTCACCCACCCGTGCTTCTCACGCGACTCGGCCGTCTTCACCGGATCGTTGTGATAGACGAAACTCATTGGGCCCATGTCGAAATAGATCTGACCGGGCTCTCCCGGCGGCAGTTCCTCGCCGTCCTCACCGAGCACATGCGCCTCACCCAGCAGCGGCTTGCCCACCGAGCCCGGGTGGTTGAGCCAGCCCTCGGCGGTGATGAAGGTGATACCCGCGCCCTCGGAGGAGGAGTAGTACTCATCGATGACCGGACCCCACCAGTCGATCATCTGCTTCTTGATGTCGACCGGACAGGGCGCGGCGGCATGTACGACTCTGCGGATGGACGAGAGGTCATACGAATCACGGATTTCGGCCGGCAGTTTGAGCATGCGGACGAACATGGCGGGCACGAACTGCCCGCTGGTGACCCCGTACTTCTGGATGGCTATCAGCGCCTCCTCGGGCTCGAACTTCCGCATGATCACCGTGGTAGCGCCCATGGCCTGCGCGGACATCGTCCACATACACGGCGCGGTGTGATACAGCGGCGCCGGGCTGAGATACACCGAATCACTGTCCATCTGGATGGCCATCAACAGGGCGGACAGCATATTGCCGGCCTGCGAGGGGGAGACATGGGGCAGCTCGCGCCGAATCCCCTTGGGGCGTCCGGTGGTTCCCGACGAGTACTGCAGCAGGTCACCCTCGATCTCGTCGGGGATGGGGGTTTCCGGGTGATCGGCGACGCATTCCGGATAGCGCTGCCAGCCGTCGAGGTTGTCGTCGGCGATGAGCAGCAGCTCCGGTAGTCCGTTGGGCAGGTGCTCTTCCAGCTCCTCGCACACCTTGAGCATCGCCTGCGATCCGATGACTGCCTTGGCGCCACTGTTGTCGACGATGTAGGCCGCCTCGGCTGCGGTCAGGTGCGTGTTGATCACCGCGTAGTACAGACCGCTGCGCCGGGCCGCCCACATGACGGCGTGCAGATGTTCGTTGTTCTCCATCAGGACAGCGACGGTGTCCCCTTCCACCAGCCCCGACTGCCGGAAGTGGTGGGCCAACCGGTTGGCGCGCGCCTCGAGCTCGCCGAACGTCACCGTGGTGCCACTGGGATGCATGATGACGGCGGGTTTGTCGGGCGTCGCCTCGGCATGTTCGCGGATCTGCATGGGCTGACTCTACGATGCGCCGAGTTGACAGGTGTCAAGTGGTCGATTCTGCCCTTTCCCGCCCTCACCGACTTAGCATGAATCCGCAGGCTATGGGGGTGCGGCGGTGACCGGATGAATGGCGGGCTCCAAGCGGCACCCTCCGCGGTTGTCACCTTCCTGTTCACCGACATCGAAGGGTCGACCCGACGTTGGGAAGCCGACGCCGATGCGATGCGGCGCGCCCTGGCCTCCCACGACGACACGATGCGCCATGCGGTGGAGGTGCACGACGGCTGGTTGTTCAAGCACACGGGCGACGGCATCTGTGCGGCGTTCTCCTCGCCACGTCAAGCGGTGGATGCGGCCGTCGATGCTCAACGGTCGCTGCACCTGCCGGTGCGGATGGGCATCGCAACGGGCGAAGCCGAATGTCGGGAGGGCGACTATTTCGGCGCGGTGTGCAACCGCACCGCGCGCCTGATGGCGGCCGGCCACGGCGGACAGCTCCTGATCGACCGGACGACGGCCGATCTCGTCTCCGGAGTCGACCTCGTCGCCCTCGGTCCACGGCGGTTACGCGACATCGCCAGGCCCGTCGACGTCTTCCAGGTCGTGGCAGAAGGACTGCGGTCGGAATTCCCGCCGCTCAGAACGCTCGACGCGAGCCAGGGCAACCTGCGCCCGCCCGCGACCAGCTTCGTGGGCCGAGAATCCGAAGTGGCCGAGGTGGCCACCGCGTTGAAATCGCATCGCCTGGTGACTCTCACGGGCGTCGGCGGCGTCGGCAAGACGCGCTTGGCACAGGAAGTCGCCGCCCGACTGCAACCGGAGTTTCCGGATGGGGTGTGGATGATCGAGCTGGGTCCGGTCACCGATCCCGCCGCCGTACCCGACGCGGTCGCCGCGGTCCTCGGTCTCAACCAGCAGCCGGGGCTGAGCGTCGCAGACAGCGTGGCCTCCGCGTTGGAGGGGCGCATACGGCTCCTGCTGTTCGACAACTGCGAGCATGTCCTCGACGCGGCGGCCGACGTCATCGGCAAGATCCTCGATGCGACGGACAGCGTCACGGTGCTCGCCACGAGCCGGGAAGGATTGCGGCTCAACGACGAACAACTACGGTCGGTGCCTCCCCTCGACGTCCGGTCGAGCGGCCCGACGCTCTTCGTCGAGAGGGCGTCCGCGGATTCGCCGACGGTCACGCTCGAACCCGACGCCGACGCCGTCGTCGACATCTGCCGCCGACTCGACGGAATCCCGCTCGCGCTCGAACTGGCGGCGTCACGGCTGATGTCGGTGACCGTCACGGAGCTGCGCGACCATCTCGACGATCGGTTCCGGGTGCTCGTAGGCTCCCGGCGCGGCCTCGAACGCCACCAGACCCTGCGCGCCGCCGTGCAATGGTCCTACGATCTGCTCGACGATGCCGAGAAGGACCTGCTGACCCGATGCTCGGTATTCGCAGGGGGATTCGACCTCGACGGCGCAGCGGCGGTGGCGCACACGCGCGACAAGTTCGCGATCTTGGACCTACTCGAGTCGCTGGTCCGCAAATCGCTGTTGGTCGCCGACCAGACCTCGGGGCGGACGCGGTTCTCGATGCTGGAGACAATCCGGCAATTCGCCGAGGAGCAGCTTGTGAGCTCCGGCGGGGCAGACGACGCCCGCTGCGCGCACGCCCGATACTTCGCCGGTCGCAGGCGGGATCTCATCGCCATCTGGGACGGACCCCGGCAGCGGGAAGCGCACGACTGGCTCAACACCGAATTACCCAACCTGCGCAGCGCCTTCCGCTGGGCCAGCGACCACGCCGATCTCGATGGGGCTGTGGATATCGTCGTACTCACCACATTCATCGGCTACTGGGTCGAGGTCTTCGAGGCGGTCTCGTGGGCGGAGGAGGTGCTCGAACCGGCGCGCCGAGAAAAGCATCCGCAACTGCCGATGCTCTACGTCGCAGCGGCCCAATGCTCGGTAAGCGGGAGAAGCGATGATTACCTCCGGTACTCGAGGGCCGCCCTCGCCGCCATCGAGAGCGGCCGGTACGACCCGGTGCCGGATTCGATGGAGGCCACCATCCACGCGGGCTACATGATGAGAGACCCTGGGTGGTGCGTCGAGCGCTGCCGGGCACTGCTCGCTGCTAGCGCCGAAAACCGACTTTACACAAGGCAATCGCTGGTGTTCGCTCTCGTTATCTCCGGTCGCGTCGATGAGGCGATCGCCGAGACCGAAGGCCTGCTCGCCGACGCGGAAGCCACGGACAACCCCCATCTACGCTCCGCGGGGCTCCTCGCATACGGATTCGCCTACCGTGACGTCGATCCCGACGCCGCATACGCCGCTCATCTGAAGGGCCTGTCGATCGCACAGGAGACGGGTAACAGGCAGATCGCATCGATCCACGCGGTGAGTCTCGGCCGGATCGCCACAGTGCGCCGAAACCCGGTGGAGGCGTGCGAGTTTCTGGCCCAAGCCCTCCGCAACTATTTCGACTCAGGCAGCTTCTACATGATGTCGGCACCCATTCTGATTCTGGCGAACCTACTCTTCCGACTCGGGCATCACGAGGCCGCTGCAACGACTGCCGCGTTCGTGGTCGAATCGGATGCCAGCTCGACGTACCCGGAGATCCACGACGCAGTGACGGCTCTGCGCGAGACGCTGGGCCGTGAGCGGTACGAGTCGCTCGCGCGCGAAGGCCGAGCCATGAGCAACGCGGCAATGGCCGCGTACGCGCTCGAGGCCATCGATCGGATCCGACGGTCCGAGAGGGCGCCGACAGACACTTGAGCACGCTCACCTGACGGTGAACGTGCTCAAAGTGTCGCTATTGCGCGGCGTGTCATGTGCAGACGCGCACGCTCGCGGGGCAGGGAGGGAGGGAGGGAGGACGCGAGGGGCTACTCGGCCTCGAGGCGGTGCTTGAGCGCGTCGAACTCGTCCTTGATGCCGGTGGGCAGCTTCTCGCCGACGAACTCGAACCACTCCTCGATGAGTGGCAGCTCCTGGCGCCACTCGTCGACGTTCACCTCCAGCGCGGCGTCCACATCGGCGGCGTCGACATCCAGACCCGACAGGTCGAGATCCTCGGCCGTGGGCACGATGCCGATCGGCGTGGTGCGGCCGCCTGCCTTCTGCTCGATGCGGTCGATGATCCACTTCATCACGCGGCTGTTCTCGCCGAAGCCCGGCCATAGGAAACGGCCGTCGTCGCCGCGGCGGAACCAGTTGACGAAGAAGATCTTCGGCATCTTCGACTCGTCGGACTGCTTGCCGATGTCGATCCAGTGCGCGAAGTAGTCGCCGACGTTGTAGCCCAGGAACGGCAGCATGGCCATCGGGTCGCGGCGGACGGTGCCGACCTTGCCCTCGGCGGCGGCAGTCTGCTCGGAACCGAGCGTGGCACCGATGAACACGCCGTGCTGCCAGTCGCGGGCCTGCGTCACCAGCGGCACCGTGGTCTTGCGACGGCCGCCGAACAGGATCGCCGAGATCGGCACACCCTGCGGGTCATCCCATTCCGGCGCCAGCGTCGGGCACTGCGAGATCGGGGTGCAGTAGCGCGAGTTCGGATGCGCGGCTTTGTCCGGCGACCCCGGTTCCCAATCGCGACCCTTCCAGTCGATCAGGTGCTGCGGGTCGCCCTCGAGGCCTTCCCACCACACGTCGTTGTCGTCGGTCAGCGCGACGTTGGTGAACACGGTGTTGCCGGCCTCGATGGTCTTCATCGCGTTCGGGTTGGAGTCCCAGTTCGTGCCGGGCGCGACGCCGAAGAAGCCGAACTCGGGGTTGACCGCGTACAGGCGGCCGTCCTTGCCGAACCGCATCCAGGCGATGTCGTCACCGACGGTCTCGGCCCGCCAACCCGGCAGCGTGGGCTGCAGCATCGCGAGGTTGGTCTTACCGCACGCCGACGGGAAGGCCGCGGCGACGAAGTACGCCTTGTTCTCCGGTGAGATCAGCTTGAGGATCAGCATGTGCTCGGCGAGCCAGCCCTCGTCGTGGGCGATCGCCGAGGCGATCCGCAGCGCGTAGCACTTCTTGCCCAGCAGCGCGTTGCCGCCGTAACCCGAACCGTAGCTCCAGATCTCGCGGGTCTCCGGGAAGTGGGTGATGTACTTCGTGTCGTTGCACGGCCACGGCACGTCCTTCTGCCCCGGCTCCAGCGGCGCGCCGATCGAATGCAGCGCCTTGACGAAGAAGCCGTCGTCGCCGATCTTGTCCAGCGCGGCCTTACCCATCCGGGTCATCGTGCGCATCGACACCACGACGTACTCGGAGTCGGTGATCTCGACGCCCAGCTTGGGGTCTTCGGCACCGAGCGGACCCATGCAGAACGGGATGACGTACATGGTGCGGCCACGCATGCAGCCGCGGTACAGATCGGTCATGATGCCGCGCATCTCGGCGGGGTCTTTCCAGTTGTTGGTAGGACCGGCGTCGATTTCGCGCTCAGTGCAGATGAAGGTCCGCGATTCAACGCGGGCCACGTCGGACGGGTCGGACAGCGCGAGGTACGAGTTCGGCTTCTTCTTGTCGTCAAGCCTCTTGAAGGTGCCCGCCGCCACCAACTGATCGCACAGTCGGGCGTTCTCTTCGTCAGAGCCGTCGGTGAAAACCACGCGGTCGGGCTGCGTCAGCTCGGCGACCTCTTGAACCCAAGCGAGCAGACCCTTGTGCTTCGTCGGTGCGGTGTCCAAACCCGGGATGGTCGCTGCGGTCATGAAAATCTCCTGTGTCTGTTGCTGCCAGGCCCCAAGGCTCCGTATGCGCCACCCAGACAGGGACAGGCGGCGCTGCGGTCTCCCTATACCGAGGTTATCGCGGGTGGGAAGCCCGCGGTGAATCGGGAGTGTGTCCGATCACTCACAGGAACGATTCAGAAGCCTGTTTCACAGGCGTTTTGCGCCCCGGGCGCCGTGAGTTGACGTGTGTCAACCGTATAAATCGGTATCCCCGATCCGTTAGGGGCCGTCCGCCGAGCTCCTCGCCGGATCCGCACGCCCGTACAAATCGGCGCGAACGGCGTCGAGTGCCCGCTGCAGCGACGGCAGCCTGCGGTCACGCTCGGCGGCGGCCCGTGCGGTCTCGAGCGCGTGCTGGCGCAGTTCGGCGTCGATCGCGGCGATCCGTTTCGCAGCGGTGGCGGCCTCGCGTTCGTCCCGGGTGGCCAGCTCCGATGCCAGCGCGCTCTCGGCGGCCAGCACCCGCGTCGCCACACGTTCGTCGAGCGCCGCCTTGATCGTGCCGGTGACGTCGGTGAGCCAGCGGTCCAGTACCGCCCGGTCCTGCAGCACCCCGCGGATGCCGACCACCCACACGGTCATCACCAGCCCCACCAGACCACCGGCCACCAGACCGGCAACGGTCAGACCGGGGGCCAGGCCGGTGAACAGTCGGGTGACCGCCAGCGCCACCCCCAGACCGAAGCCGGCGCCGAGGATCATCGTCAGCTGCGTCTCCAGCCGCCGCGACGTCAACCGCGGCGGGGCGATCTCCGGGACCGCCGGCGCGTCGGACACCGCCGGAGCCGTCAATCCGACCTGGGCCGCCACGTCGGCCAGCTGCGCGGTGACGCCCTGCTCAACCTCTCCGACGACCACGCCGAGACGTTCCCGCACCCGCGATTCGAAGTCCGCGAGTGCCCTGCGGCCCAGCGCGGACGCGTCCTCGGCGAGTTCGGCCCGCACCGACGTGCAGCGGTTACGCGCCAGGTACCCCAACTGGACACGGGCCTGCTGGATCTGGGTGCGCAGGGCGATGCTGCGTTCGGATTTCGCGACGCGCCGATTGCGCACGATGTCGTCGCGACTCTGGTGCAGCGCCGCGACGCGGGCGCGTCGATGGGCGCCCTCGCCGTCGGTGCGGTATTGGCTTATCACCGACTCGAGCCGAGTCTCCCACGCCCGCAGGCGGTTCCGTCGCGCCAGCTCGGGGTCGGTCAACCGCTGCCGGAGCAGGCCCAGGAGTTCGTCGACGCGCGGCTCCCCCAGATCGGGTGCGGCCGCCGCCCCCACCCACGGCACGGGGGCGTAGCGCGGCGACCGGTCGGCCAGCATCGCGCGATCAGCAGCCAGCACCTCGCGCCAGTTGCGGTGCGTGTCGATCTTCGACACCACACCGACCACCAGATCGGTATGGCGTGAGACCAAATCGATGAGCTCACAGTCGGATTCGGTCAGCGGCGAGACCGCCGACACGACGAACACCACGGCGGCGGGCGCTTCGGACTGGGTGAGATCATCCGCCTCGACAAAGGTGTGCTCGGGCATCCGCTCCCGAAGCGCCGCGGCCACGCTGGTGCTGCCTGCCAGCCAGGGACCCGTCACCAGCACGACGTCGCGGGCGCGCACCGCAGGCGGGGCGAGTCCGGGTTCGATGTCGGCGACCACCGCATCGGCCGCCGCGAGTTGATCGGTGCTCGTAACGTCCGCCGTCATCGCGACCGCCCGAGCAGGCGAAGCGAACCGCGGCTGATGTCGGCGGCGCAGGCCCGGTGCAACGCGTTGACGGGACCGTTGCCGTACCGCCGCCACTGGGCGGCGCGGCGCAGATGAGCGTCCGCGTCGTCGCCCCGGTCGACTCGCGCGCCCGCGGCCTCGACGACGTCCACCGCCGCCGTCATCGCCGCGAGGACGGCGTCGTCGGCCGCCAACAGGTCGCCCAACCGTGGATCGTCCGATTGCGTTGCCAGCGCGCGTAACTGGGCCACCGCGGTATGCAGCTTCCGGTACCGCAGCGGTGCACCCGCCGCATCGATGTGCTCGATGACCCGGTCGAGCTGGCTGAGCTTGCGCAGGTGGTTCGGCAGCGAATCGACGCTCGCGCCCCGGTCCAGCGCGAGCACCGCGTGGGCGATGCCGAACCGGTCCAGCGTGCCCAGCAGCCGCTCGCGCACCTCGCGCGGCAGCGGATGGGGCGCCTCCACGAACGCGTCGGTCGACGACACGTCGGCAGGCTCGGCGAGCAGAGTCCGCAGCGCATCGAGCAGTTCGCCGGTCAGATTCACGTCGGTGAGCAGCGCGACCATCGGCACCGTCGGCAGCCCGGTCAAGGCCCGACACCGCGCGGCCCGGTGATACGCCTGCGCCATCGGCCCCGCCCCGCCGAAGCCAGTGAGGTCGGCCTTGTTGAGGACGACGACGGCGGGCCTGCCGGACCCGTCGAGAAGCGCCCGGTCCTCGGGTTTGAGGGCTTCGGCGATCACAAGCACGTCGACGTCGGCGACACCGTCGGGTGAGACCCCGACCCCCGCGGCAGTCAACGCCGCCGCCACCGTCGCGCGGCCGACACCCTCGCGACCCCGCACCGCGACCCGCGTCGGCGCGCACAGGCGCCGGACGATCGCCGTCAGCCGCGGATCGCGGCGCTCTTCACAGATTTGCAGCAGCGCGTCGACGAAAATCTGGTGACCTTCCCCTTGTCGTGGGCGCGGCGACCTCACCCCGGGTCCGCCTCCGACGATCGTGACACCTCACACAGCGTCGTGGGAGCGGCCGTGCCTGCTCCTGGGGATAGCCGCCGATACCAGCCGAAGGCAACTGTTGGGTATCAATCTGTACCACGATGCGGGTACTCCACTGTCGATGAGCGACCATGGACGAATGCAGCTGCCCGGGCCCGACGTCGCCGAGGGGTCGACTTCGGGACCCGAGGCTTCCCGTCCACCGGCCGGCCAGCAGCACCGCTATCCCCGCGTCACCAGCTTCCGCACGCGGCGTACCACACTGTCTGCCGCGCAGCAGGCCACGTGGAATCGGCTGTGGCCCGAGATCGGCATGCAGGCACGCGACGGCGATGTCCCCGCTCCGTTGGTGGACACCGACTCGTGGTTCGGGCGCTCGGCGCCTGTGGTGGTGGAGATCGGCTGCGGGGCCGGAACCTCGACGCTGGCGATGGCCAAGGCCGAGCCTGATCTCGACGTCGTCGCGGTCGAGGTGTACCGCCGGGGACTGGCCCAGCTGCTGTCCGGCATCGAACGCGAGGGAGTGCCCAACATCCGGCTCGTGCGCGGCGACGGCGTCGACGTGCTGCACCACATGTTCGGACCCGGTTCACTGACCGGTGTGCGGGTCTTCTTCCCCGATCCGTGGCCCAAGGCGCGCCACCACAAGCGTCGGCTGCTGCAGCCGGCCACCGTCGCGTTGATCGCCGACCGGCTGCGGCCCGGCGGCGTCCTCCACGCGGCGACGGACCACGCCGGGTACGCCGAGCAGATCGCCGAGGTCGGCGACGCGGAGCCGCGGCTGCGCCGGGTGAGCCCGTCCGACGCGCTTCCGATCTCCGTCGAACGACCGGTCACCAAATACGAAGGCAAGGCGCAGCACGCCGGCAGCGCAGTCGCCGAACTGCTGTGGGAGAGAACGTGATGTGGGGGTACCGCCCGCTTGCGGGTAACGCCTACGGGGAGAGCAGACGATCATGAGCCTCACCGAGGACATCGGTCAGATCGAGGATGTGGCGCCACCCGAGACGCCGACCCCGGCCGAGGCGACGGCCCGCGTACTGCTGGTCTGGGACGCGCCGAACCTCGACATGGGGCTCGGCTCGATCCTGGGCGGCAGGCCGACGGCCGCGCACCGGCCGCGCTTCGACGCGCTAGGCCGCTGGCTGCTGACGCGCACCGCCGAGCTGTCCGCCGGGCGTCCCGAGGTTTCACTGGAGCCGGAGGCCACGGTCTTCACCAACATCGCACCCGGCAGCGCCGACGTCGTCCGGCCGTGGGTGGAGGCGCTGCGCAACGTGGGGTTCGCGGTCTTCGCCAAGCCGAAGATCGACGAGGACAGCGACGTCGACAGCGACATGCTGGACCACATCGCGCTGCGCCGCGGCGAGGGTCTGGCCGGTCTGCTGCTGGCTTCGGCCGACGGGCAGGCCTTCAAACAACCGCTGGAAGAAATCGCCCGTGACGGCATCCCCGTCCAGGTGCTCGGATTTCGCGAACATGCGAGCTGGGCGCTAGCGTCGGATACCTTGGAGTTCGTCGACCTGGAGGACATCCCTGGTGTTTTCCGGGAGCCGCTACCGCGAATCGGCCTCGATTCGCTGCCCGAGCAGGGGGCATGGTTGCAGCCGTTCCGGCCGCTGTCCTCGCTATTGACCTCGCGGGTCAACAACTGAACCGCTCAGGGGTCGCCATCGACTTCGAGAAAATCGAGTAAGGAGCTTACGTGTTCGCCTGGTGGGGTCGAACGGTGTACCGATATCGATACATCGTCATCGGCGTCATGGTCGCGCTCTGCCTCGGTGGCGGCATCTTCGGGATCAGTCTCGGCAATCACGTCACCCAGAGCGGCTTCTACGACGAAGGCAGCCAGTCGGTCCACGCATCGGTGGTGGCCGACGAGGCCTTCGGTCGCGACCGGACCAGCCACGTGGTGGCGATCCTCACCCCGCCCGACGGGGAAAAGGTCGACAACCCGCAGTGGCAGCGTGACGTCGTCGGCGAACTCGACACCTTCGTCAAGGACCATCCCGACCAGGTGGTGAGCTGGGTCGGCTGGCTGCGGGCGCCCGACGCCGCGAACGCGACCGTCCAGCAGATGAAGACCAGCGATCTGTCGAAGACGTTCGTGAGCATCCCCCTGCAGGGCAATACCGACGACGAGATCCTGAAGAACTACCAGGCCGTCGAATCGGACCTGCAGCAGCTCAACGACGGCCGCATCGAGTTGGCCGGCCTGAACCCGCTGGCCAGTGAACTGACCGGCAGCATCGGTGAGGACCAGCGGCGCGCCGAGGTCGCGGCCATCCCGCTGGTCTGTGTGGTGCTGTTCTTCGTCTTCGGTGGCGTCGTCGCCGCCGCCCTCCCCGGCCTCATCGGCGGTCTGACGATCGCCGGCGCGCTGGGCATCATGCGCCTGCTCGCGGAGTTCATGCCGGTGCACTTCTTCGCCCAGCCAGTGGTGACGCTGATGGGCCTCGGTATCGCGGTGGACTACGGCCTCTTCATGGTGAGCCGGTTCCGTGAGGAGATCGCCGAGGGCTACGACACCGAGGCCGCGGTCCGCCGCACCGTGATGACCTCGGGCCGCACAATCATGTTCTCGGCGGTCATCCTGGTGGCGTCGTCGGTGCCGCTGCTGCTGTTCCCACAGGGCTTCCTGAAGTCGATCACCTACGCGATCATCGCCTCGGTCATGCTGGCCGCGATCCTGTCGGTGACGGTGCTGGCCGCGGCCCTGGCCCTGCTCGGGCCCAACGTCGACGCGCTCGGGGTGCGCACGCTGCTGCGGTTCACCAAGCCCTATCCGGCTCCGTCGCACGCGGAGACCACCGACCGCACCAACCCGCTGGCGATCGCTTCGATCCCGCTCGGTGTGCTCGTCCCATTCGCCGCGATTCCGGTCGGGCACATCGCCAGAGCGCAGATCCGACGGACCTATGACAAGGGCGCCAACTACGCCCTGATCGGCCTGGTGCTGGGCTATGTCGGTTCGTTCGCCTGGATCTTCGTCGGCCTGTTCTCCGCGAAGGACACCCTCGGCACGGGAATCTTCTGGCTGTTGATGGCCATCGCCGTATTCGTGGCGGGCACCATCCTGGTGCTGTCGGCGGCGAGCATGAGCCCGCTGGTCCGCAAGCCGACGGTGTGGTGGCTGAACTGGCTGGCGGAGAAGACCCAGAAGACCAAGACCCGCGCCGAGGTCGAGAAGGGTTTCTGGGGCAAGCTGGTCAACCGGGTGATGAAGCGGCCGATCGCGTTCGCCGCACCCATCGTCATCGTGATGATCCTGATGATCATCCCGCTGGGTCAGCTCTCGCTCGGTGGCATCAGCGAGAAGTATCTGCCCCCGGACAACGCCGTGCGCCAGGCGCAGGAGGCGTTCGACAGGTCGTTCCCCGGTTTCCGCACCGAACCCCTGACGCTGGTAATCGAGAACGACAACGGCGAACCGGTCACCGATCAGCAGGTCGCCGAGATCCGCAGCAAGGCGTTGACGATCCCGGGGTTCATCCAACCCGAGGACGACCCGACCAAGATGTGGCAGCCGCGTCCCTATCAGGACGGCGGCTCGCAAGACCCCTCGGTCCGGGTCATCCAGAACGGCCTTGTGAACCGTAACGACGCGGCGAAGAAGGTCGAGGAACTTCGCGCCATCGTGCCCCCGCGCGGGTTGTCGATCTCGGTCGGTGGCACCCCGGCGTTGGAGCAGGACAGCATTCACAGCCTGTTCGACAAACTCCCGCTGATGGTGACCATCCTCATCGTCACGACAACGATCCTGATGTTCCTCGCGTTCGGATCGGTGGTGTTGCCGATCAAGGCCGCGGTGATGAGCGCGCTCACGTTGGGTTCGACGATGGGCGTGCTGACGTGGATGTTCGTCGTGGGTCACGGCTCCGGGCTGATGAACTACACGCCGCAGCCGCTGATGGCGCCGATGATCGGGTTGATCATCGCGGTCATCTGGGGTCTGTCGACCGACTACGAGGTCTTCCTGGTGTCGCGCATGGTCGAGGCCCGGGAGCGCGGTCTGTCCACCGCCGAAGCCATCCGCGTCGGCACCGCGACCACCGGCCGGTTGATCACCGGTGCGGCGTTGGTGCTCGCGGTGGTGGCAGGAGCGTTCGTGTTCTCCGATCTGGTGATGATGAAGTACCTGGCGTTCGGGTTGCTGATCGCGCTGCTGCTCGACGCCACCATCGTCCGAATGTTCCTGGTGCCGGCCGTGATGAAGCTTCTCGGCGACGACTGCTGGTGGGCGCCGCGGTGGATGAAGCGCATCCAGGAGCGCCTCGGCCTCGGTGAGACCGAGCTGCCCGACGAACGCAAGCGTCCAGCGGTGCGCGAGACCGCCGAGGACCCCGAAGCGCTGGTCGGTGCCGGCGCACCGGTGCCGCCTCGGCCGCGCCCGCCGCACGATCCGACGCACCCCGCCGTCTCGGGCCCGCGTCCCGGCGCGACCCGCGCGGTGCCGCAGCGGGTCCCGTCGGCCACCGGCACGACACGCATCCCCAGCACGACCACGCCACCCGCCGCACCGGCCGACGAACCGCAGACCACACGGTTGTCGATCGCGAAGAACGCCGTTCGCAACGCGGTGAGCAACGCCGCCGCGACGGCGCGACAGGCCGCCCGGCCACCGGCGCCGCCCGCCCCGCCCGCACCCGCTCCGGCGGCTCCGCGTCCGGGTGGGGGCCGCCCGCCGCGGGAGGAACGCGAAATCGAGTCGTGGCTGGGCGAACTGCGCGGCACCGGCACACCGCCCACCCCGCCGGCGCCCGCCCCGCAACGGCCGTCGGCCGAACCCACCAGGGCGATGCCGACCGCGCCGGAAGGCCGGGGACAGCGCCCGCGAGTGGCGCCTCCGACACCCGGCAACGAGCCGACCACGGCGATCCCGACACCGCGGTCACAACCGACCGACCCCGAGTCCACGCAGGACCCCGACGCGACGACCGCCATCCCCACCCCGGGCAAGCAGGGCGACGACGCCGAAGCGGCGACCGAGAAGCTCAACACCCGCGAGGATGACGAGCGTCAGCGCCGCGGCGGCGGCGTCAGCGCACAGGACCTGCTGCGGCGCGAAGGCCGGCTGTAGAGCGCTTCGTCGCGAAAGTTCAGTCGACGTCGTCGCTTTCGGCCTTGACCAGCGGACCCTCGTCGGCTTCGAGGGCTTCCGTCTCGGCGTCGGGATCCCGCGCCGTCAGCACCCGCACGGCGCTGTTGAGGAACGCCAGCACCGGCACCGCCAGAAGCGCGCCCACGATTCCGGCCAGTACACCGCCGCCCGCGATCACCAACACGATCGCGAGCGGATGAATCGACACGGCGCGGCCCATCACCAACGGCTGCAGTACGTGGCCTTCCAGCTGCTGTACCGCGATGACCAAACCGAGCGTGATCAGCGCGTAGATGAAACCTTTGGCGATCAGCGCGACGACCACCGCGAGCGCACCGGCGATCACGGCGCCGACCAGCGGGATGAACGCGCCGAGGAACACCAGCGAGGCCAGCGGCAACGCCAGCGGCACACCCATGATCGCCAGGCCGGTGCCGATGCCGATGGCGTCGACGAGCGCGACCAGGAAGGTGGCACGCACGTATCCGATCAACGAATGGAAGCCGGCCTTGCCCGCCTCACGCACCCGGTCACGGACGTGGACCGGGAAGATCTGGGTGACGAACGCGAAGATGTTGCGTCCGCCCTGCAGCAGGAAGATCAGCGTGAACAACACCAGCACGGCACCGGTCACGATCTCGGTGACCGTGCCCGCCGTCGACAGCGCGCCCGTCGTCACCCTTTCCTGGTTGTTCTGAAGGGCCTCGATCGCGGCGTTTCCCGCATTGTCGATCTGATCCCGGCTCAGATGTAGCGGGCCGTCGATCAACCAGTTGCGCATACCGTCGATGCTGCGGCTGACCTGCTGGGTCAGCTCGGGAGCGCCCTCGATGAACTGGGTGACGACGAACGACATGATCCCGCCGACCACGGCGAACCCGCTGAGCAACATCAGCGCCACCGCCCCGGCCCGGGGCGCCCCACGCCGGTCGAGGAAGTCCACCGCCGGCATCAGCAGGGCCGCCAGGATCGTCGCCAGCGCGACCGGTACGACGATGATCTCCAGCCGCTTGAACACCCACAGCAGGGCGACGACGGCGGCGAGGATGACGAGCAGCCGCCACGACCAGGCTGCCCCTTTGCGAACGAGAGGTGAGACGGACTCGTCATCAACAGATGGGGCCCCAGGCATCCCGATAGCGTAACGGCCTGCCACTTGCAGCGACGGATCTCTCGAAACCGCAGCACCACGCCTTACCCTTACTCCGTGGCACACGACGCGCCTGCGAGTGCAGCCCACAGCCAAGGGCGCACCCTCCGCGGCAAGTACTGGTGGCTGCGGTGGGCCGTCCTCGCCGTGGCGGTCGTCGTGCTCAGCGTCGAACTCGGATTGGTGTGGGATCAGCTCGCCAAGGCGTGGCACAGCCTCTACACCGCACAGTGGTGGTGGGTGCTGGCGGCGGTGGGTACCGCGCTGGCGTCGATGCACTTCTTCGGCGACATCCAGCGCAAGCTGTTGCGATCCGCGGGAGTGCCTGTGCGCCAATGGCGTTCGCAGGCCGCGTTCTATGCGGGCAACTCCCTGAGCACGACGCTTCCCGGCGGACCGGTTTTGTCGGCGACGTTCATCTACCGCCAGCAGCGGCTCTGGGGCGCAACGCCGGTGATCGCCTCCTGGCAGCTGGTGATGTCGGGCGCGCTGCAGGTGATCAGCCTGGCGCTGTTGGGGTTGGGCAGCGCCTTCTTTCTCGGCGCCAAGCACAACCCGTTCTCGCTGATCTTCACGCTGGCCGGGTTCATCATGCTGATCGTGCTGGCGCAGGCGGTGGCCTCGCGACCCGATCTGCTCGACGGCATCGGGGTGCGGGTGCTGTCGTGGGTGAACTACGTGCGCGCCAAACCCGCCCACAACGGGCTGACCAAATGGCGGGAGACACTGACTCAGCTCGAGTCGGTCAAGCTGAGCAGGCGCCAACTCGGCGTCGCGTCCACCTGGTCGATGTTCACCCTGATCACCGGCGTGGGCACGCTGCTGTTCGCCTGTTACGCGGCCGGCGGGCGCCCGTCGTTACTCGGGGTCATCGTGGCCTATGTCGCCGCCCGCGCGGTCGGCTCGATCCCCCTCATGCCCGGCGGGCTGCTGGTGGTCGAGGCGGTGTTGGTGCCTGGCCTGGTGTCGAGCGGAATGACACTGGCCTCAGCGATCTCGGCAATGCTGATCTACCGGCTCATCAGCTGGATCTTCATCGCCGCGATCGGATGGGTGGTGTTCTTCTTCATGTTCCGCACCGACACCGACGTCGACCCCGACGCATGCGACCGGCAGTAGCCGTTCTCGGCGTCGCGGCGCTGATCGCCGCTTGTTCGCAGGGCACCGACCCTCCCGTCGCGACATCGCCCGCCAAATCGTCGCCCCAGACCACGACGGCATCGACGGCGCCGGGACCGCTGCGAGGTCCCGCCCCGTCGGTGGCCACCCCGATCGTCGGCGACGCCATCAGCCAGCCCGTGCCGGTACTCGCCACCGACGGCAGGAAACATCTGGTCTACGAGGTCAGCTTGACCAACACGCTGCCGCACACGGTGACCCTGAAGTCGATCACCGTACTGGACCGCGATGTCGCCCTGCTCGACCTCGAAGGCGACCAATTGGCGCAATGGACCCGGATCATCGGAACACCAAGCCCCACAACGGCAATCGGTCCCGCACAGACGGCGGTGGTCTGGTTCGACGTCGCGCTCGACGAGGACGTGCAGACGCCGAGTCGGTTGACACACGCCGTCGCGCTGTCGAATCCCGACCCGCAGGATCCACTGTTTCCCGCCGACCAGACCGTCGACATCGCCCCTGTCGAAGTTCAACCCCGCGAACCCGTCGTCCTCCGGCCCCCGTTGAGAGGAGCCGGTTGGGTCGACGCAGGCGGATGCTGCGGCACCAGCGCCCACCGCACGGCGCTCAACCCGATCAACGGCCGCCTATGGGCCGCAGAACGATTCGCGATCGACTACGTCCAGCTCGACCCCGACCGACGCCTGATCACCGGCGACCCGTCGAAGCCCGAGAGCTTCGCCTTCTTCGGCGCCGACATCCACGCAGTCCGTGACGGGCGGGTGGTCTCGGTGCTCGACGGCCTGCCCGAGCAGGTGCCCGGCCGCAACCCGACCGGACTACCGCTGAACCAGTACGCCGGCAACCACGTCGTACAAGACCTCGGCGACGGGAACTACGCGCTGTACGCGCATATCAAGACCGGGACCGTCGCGGTCAAACCCGGTGACCGACTGACTGCGGGACAGGTACTCGGAGAGGTCGGCAACACCGGCAATTCCACGGCGCCACACCTGCACTTCCACGTCATGAGCTCACCGGACCCGTTGGGCTCCAACGGATTGCCGTTCGTGTTCGACGACTTCCGGGTGGATGCGCGAATGGTCGACGATGACGACGTCAACGGACCCCTTTTTGAGGGTGAAGCCGCGAAGCTTCAGCCCGGCTTCACCGCTCGTGACGAAAAGAACGCCATGCCATTGGAACTGGACGTGATGACCTATGCCGATCGATAGCTCCGAACAGACCCGGACCGCCCTGACGGCGCTGGCCACCGACGTCGCCTGCCTGATCGTGTTCGCCGCGATCGGACGGCGCAGCCACGACGAGGGTCTGAATCTCGTCGGCATCGCCGAGACCGCGTGGCCGTTCGTCTCGGGCGCCCTCGCCGGCTGGGTGCTGTCGCTGGGGTGGCGACGGCCGTATTCGCTGATCCCGACGGGTCTTGCGGTATGGGTGGGCACCATCGTGGTGGGCATGCTGCTGCGTAAGCTGACGTCTGCCGGTGTGGCGCCGAGTTTCATTGTGGTGGCCTCGATCTCGACCGCCGTGCTGTTACTCGGCTGGCGCGCGGCCATTCACGTCATGATTCGCCGCTGACACCGCCCTGGTCGCGCGCAGACCCCGGGCCCCGGCCGCGGGAGAAACGGCCGAGGACGGCCCGGGGGTCAGGCGGACGCCGGCCTAGCTGTCGGCGAGACCGTCACCGTTGGTGTCGCCGCAGCGGTTCTTGATGTCGACCAGCGGCTGGCGGATCCCCGTCAGGTCGGCCTTGATCTGAGGATTGGCGTTCAAGTACTCCTGCACCTTGCCCCGGACCTCTTCGCGCGGCAGGCCCTCGAGGCTGGTGAAGAACCAGTTGACGTCCGGATGGGTGAACAGGTACGCCGACGTCGACGCCGAGACGCCGGAGGCCACACCGGCGAGATCGGCCGCGGTGCAGTTGGGCGGCTCCGCGGCAGCGAGCGGCGTCGCACCGAGGAACATCGCACCGGCGATCGCGCCGGTGCCGACCGCGCCAGCAACCGCACGACGCGCAGAACGGGCCGAGAGAAACATGGGTGAGCTCCTTCATCGGAAGTGGGGTGGCCGTAACCATGGTGGTTAGCGACGTCTACCAACTGGGACCAACGAAGAAAAGCTAAGCAGAATGTCCGCAGACTTTCTTGCCTTGCGGTCAACGAGTCGCCGAAAACTCGAAATCCGCAGCTGAAAGTGCCCGCGGCGGGTGGCTATGCGTCGTTTCGGGTCAGGGCAGGCCCGCGATGGCCGACGACGGTGCGTGCGAGTTGCCCTGCGAAACCGGTGACGCCCCATGCGGTTGGGCCGTGGCCCCCGGCGCGGTCAGCGGCGGCGTCTTCGCGGTCGGCGCCTCCGCCGGCAAACCCGCCGGAAGACCTGCGCCTTGCTGCTGCGCGGCCTGCATCAGCCCCATCACCTGGGGCAGCGTGAGCGGAAGTTTGCACTTACCCGACAGGCTGGCCAGCGGCTGCTGCAGCTGCTGCAAGTCCTCGGCGACCTCGGGGTTGGCGTCGAAGTACGCCTTCAGCGCGCCCAGCGACTGCGGCCCGGCCTGCTGTTTGGAGATCGTCGTCAACGCCTGGTTGGTCTGCGGATGCGCGTCGAGGTAGTCACCGGTCGAGGTGGCGACGTCGCCGATCGTCCTGGCGACCTCGCTGGCCGCGCACGGGTCCTTGGCGGCGGTCGCCGACGGAGCAGACGACAGGGCCGGCAAAACCAGCGCGGCCGACACGGCCCCGCCCGCGACGGAGGCAGCGACGATGCCAACGGCGCGGCGACGCATCAGCCCGGTGGTCGTTTTCATGACAACTCCTAACGATTCGCAGACGATCTCGACAGGTCCGCAAATGCTCTCGCGATGGACGGCAATCAGTCCCCGACGCCGAAAACGGCCGAGCCACATCCTGCCACCGGTCGCCTCACCCCCGCCAATCCAGCGGGGCCAACGGCCTCGATGCGCACGGGTGGCGTAACGCCGTTCGGCTTGGTCGCGAGAACGAATTGGGACATCGTGAGGCGTTGCTGCGGATCGCTCAGGCAGTATGGGAGCAGGCCGAAGCGACCGGCACCTTACCGCAGGTTGTTGTACGCTTCGGCTACGAAACGCCGGGGAGAAAGCGGGGGATCCAATCCAGCAATTCATGTTGCGCTTGAGTAGCAAACTGCGCAGATATCGCTGGGCGGTTTTCGCCGTATGGGTGCTCTTGCTCGTCCCGTCGATCTGGCTGGCGCTCAACCAGTCGAGCCACCTCACCGGTGGCGGCTTCGAGGTCGAAGGATCCCAGTCGCTGCGCGTGCAGCGCGAACTCGAAGAGCACTTCCCCGACCAGGGCGCCTCACCGCTGGCGCTGGTCGCCGCACCGCGCGCAGATGCCTCGTACGAGGACATGAACGCCGCCGTCGCACACCTGGAACGCCTGGCCGCCGAGGTGCCCAGCGTGAAGATCGCTCCGAACCCGCAACAGCCCCCGCCGCAGCCCGATCGGCCCTACGTCATCACGCTGCAGCTGGACTTCGACAACACCGGCGCGGTCGACGTCGCCAAACAATTGCGTCAGAAGGTCGGGATCGACGGCGAGGACCCCGGCGAGATCGAGAACGGCAGGGTCAAGCTGTACGTCATCGGCCAGGGCGCTCTGGGCGCGGCCGCGACACAGGCCACCAAACACGACATCGCCCAGGCGGAGCGGTGGAACCTGCCGATCGTCCTGATCGTCCTGCTCGCGGTGTTCGGGTCGCTGGCCGCCGCGGCCGTGCCGCTGGTGCTCGGCGTCTGCACCGTCGCGGTGACGATGGGGCTCGTCTACCTGCTGTCGATGTTCACCACGATGTCGGTGTTCGTGACGTCGACGGTGTCGATGTTCGGCATCGCGCTGGCGATCGACTACTCGCTGTTCATCCTCATGCGTTACCGGGAGGAGCTGCGCGCCGGGCGCGAGCCGGATCAGGCAGTCGACGCCGCGATGGCCACATCGGGGCTTGCGGTGACGCTCTCCGGGCTGACGGTCATCGCGTCGGTCACCGGCATCTACCTCATCCAGACGCCCGTGCTGGTCTCGATGGCCACCGGCGCCATCCTCGCGGTCGCGGTGGCCGTGCTCACCTCCACGACGCTGACGCCGGCAGTGCTCGCGACATTCGGCCGGTCTGCTGCGCGACGCTCGTCGTACCTGCATTGGTCGAGACGCCCCGAAGCCACCCAGTCACGGTTCTGGACGCGGTGGACCGGTTGGGTGATGCGCAGGCCGTGGCTGTCGGCGATGGCCGCCGCCGCGCTGCTGATCGCGCTGGCCGCGCCCGCGTTCTCGATGATGCTCGGCAACAGCATGCAGCGTCAGTTCGAGCCGACCCACGAGATCCGCGGCGGCGTCAACGCCGCGGCCGAGGCGCTCGGCCCCGGAGCCCTGGGCCCGGTCCGGGTGCTGGTGGCCTTCCCCGACGGCAACGCCGCTTCGGCACCCGCCAAGGAACCGCTGCTCGACGCGATTCGCCAGCGCATGGCGCAGGGCCCGAACGTGGTGTCGGTGAGCCCGCCGTCGTTCGGCGAGGACTACCGGCACGCGCTGCTGTCGGCGGTGCTGTCGGTCGACCCCGAGGACATGGGCGCGCGCGAGACGATCGACTGGATGCGCGCGGAGTTGCCGTCGACGCCCGGCACCGAGAATGTGCGGATCGACGTCGGCGGTCCGACCGCGCTGATCAAGGATTTCGACGACCGGGTCTCCGTCACTCAGCCCCTCGTGTTCCTCTTCGTGGCGTTGATCGCATTCCTGATGCTGCTCATCGCGATCCGCTCGGTGGTCCTGGCGCTCAAGGGCGTCCTGATGACCGTGCTGTCGGTGGCCGCCGCCTACGGCAGCCTGGTGGCGGTGTTCCAGTGGGGCTGGCTCGAAGACCTGGGTTTCGACCGGATTTCGTCGCTGGACAGCACGATCCCGCCGCTGGTCCTGGCGATGACGTTCGGCCTGTCCATGGATTACGAGATCTTCCTGCTCACCCGCATCCGTGAGCGCTTCCTGCTGACCCGCAACACGCGCGACGCGGTGGCCTACGGCGTGAGCACCAGCGCTCGGACCATCACCAGCGCCGCGCTCATCATGATCGCGGTGTTCATCGGGTTCGCGTTCGCGGGCATGCCGCTGGTCGCTCAGCTGGGGGTGGCCTGCGCGGTGGCGATCGCGGTGGACGCGACGGTCGTTCGGCTGGTCCTGGTACCGGCTCTGATGGCCATGTTCGACGAGTGGAACTGGTGGCTGCCGCACTGGCTGGCCCGCATCCTGCCGTCGGTGGATTTCGAGAAGCCCCTGCCCAAGGTTGACACCCCCGATCTGATCATCATCCCCGACGACCTCTCGTCGCTGGGACCGAAGGGCTCCGAGCTACGCACCGTCGTCAAGTCGGCGGCGAAGTTGAAAACCCTTGTACCGCAAGCTGTCACGGTCGCCGATCCGCTGGCGTTCAGCGGCTGCAGCCCGGACGCGCCGACCACGAAGATGCGCAGCATCGGTCGGCTCAACGCCGGGCACCGCAGCGGCGGCGGAGGTACCGCGTTGGCCACCGCCCCGCCCCCGGTGCATCCGGTGACGATGTGGCGGGGCCGGTTGGCGGTGGCCCTGGACGCGCTGGAGACCGCATCGGAGTGCGAGCACGCCACGATGGAGCGGCGCAGCCCGATGGAAACCACCAACGTCCAACTGCCGACCGGCGACCGGCTGCAGATCCCGACGGGCGCGGAGACGCTGCGGCTGAAGGGTTACCTCATCATGTGCCGCAACACCACACGCGACTACGCGGAATTCGCCGATCTGGTCGAGTGCATGGACGCGCGCACGGCGGCGGAAGTGTTGAGCACAATGGACCGGTACTACTCTGGTTCACAGTCAAGAAAGCAGTGGGTGGCGACTCAGCTGGTGCGCCGACTGGCCGACCCTGCGCCTTCGGACGAGCACGACACCCGGATGTCCGGTCCGGAGGCGGAGGCCGAGTGGGCAAAAGTTCGAGAGCGCTGCCTTTCGGTGGCGGTCGCGATGCTGGAGGAGGCGAGGTGACGGTGACTCCCGACATCCGGGATACCCGCCGCCGAGAGGCTGTCTCCGCGGAGCAGAGCACGAGGCCGCCCGCGACGCAGTCCGTCGACGAGCGCCCGGTCGAATTCTGGCCGACCGCGGCCATCCGCGCGGCCCTGGAGACCGATGACCTCGCCGTCTGGCAACGCATCGTCGCGGCGATCAAGCGGGACCCGTTCGGCCGTACCGCGCGTCAGGTCGAGGAAGTCCTCGAGACCGCGCGGCCATACGGCGTGTCCAAGGCGTTGGCCGAGGTGCTCACCCGCACGCGCGAACATCTGGAGGCCAACGAGCGCGCGGAGGTGGCCCGTCACATCCAGGCACTGTTGGAGCACTCCGGGCTGGGACATCAGGAGTTCGCATCGCGGATCGGCGTGCCCCCCGATGAGTTCGCGTCCTTCGTCAGCGGCCAGACGAGCCCGTCGGCGGCGTTGATGGTGCGGATGAAGCGGCTGTCCGAGCGGTTCGCCCGGATGCGTTCGAGCCGACCCAACGGTTGACGGACCCGTTGGGTATACGCCGGGAATGGACCTCGAACAGATTCTGCGGGAGACCCGCACGGTGGCGATCGTCGGCGCGTCGCCGAACCCCGACCGAGCCAGCCACGAGATCTGGACCTACCTCAAGGCGACCACCGACTACGACCTGTTTCTGGTCAATCCGACCGTCAGCGACATCGAGGGCACCCCGGTCTACCCGTCGCTGGCCGATCTGCCGGTCGTGCCCGACCTCGTCGACGTGTTCCGCAGGCGTGAACACCTGCCAGAGGTGCTGCAGGACACCATCGCCGTCGGGGCCAAGGTGCTGTGGCTGCAACTCGGCCTGTGGGACGAGCAGGTGGCCCGTGACGGCGAGGCGGCCGGATTACAGGTCGTGATGGACCGCTGCATCAAGGTCGACCACGCCCGGCTGCTCCGCTAGCCCCTTCACCGCGCGTGGATCGGCGACACGTTGTCGACCAACCACCGGCCGTCGGTCTTGGACAACGTGACCCGCAGCGCCAGCACCGCGGTGTCCGCCGGTTTCCCCGGCGAACTCTGCGTGGCGTGCAATACCACCGCGACGCTGGCGGCGTTCGGGCCGATCGCCTCGACGCCCGCCGAGACGGTACTGGCCTGGGCCGACACATTGCGGTTCGCCAAATCCTTTGCCACCGTGGCGAACTCATTCTTGAATGCATCAGCGCGTTCCGGAGACATCATGGCCGCCGCCCGGTCGATCGACGCCGTCGGACTCTGCGGGGTGAACGTCGCCGACGCTTCGGCCACACTGCTGGCGATGCCGACGACCTCGGTGCTGTCGTTGCGCAGCGCGCGATCGGGCACCGTCCACTTCAGATAGCCGACGAGCACCGCGGCCACCACCGCCGCCGTCGCGACAGCGACCACTGCCAGCCGCAGGCCAGGACCGTCGTCGTCGGTGCCGACCGTCACCGCGTCGCGGCGCGCCAGCACCACGTTGACCACCATGCCTTGGACGATCAACAAGCACAGCACCGAGCAGACCGAAACCCACCACAGCGGCCACGCCAGCGCGATGCCGATGTACACCAGCGCCGCGATCGCGGCCAGCGGAGGCGCCACGTCGATCGCGGCGACCCGCAAGACGTTCCTCATCGGATCGGCTCCAAGCGCGAGATCATCAGCGTGCCGTCCACATCCGAGACGTCGAGCCGCAGATTCCAGCGCACCGTCCTGGGCTCTTCCCCGCCCACGTTCTCGCTGACCGATGTCGCCACCACCATGACGGTGTCGGTACGCGACGCGAACTCCGAGATCTCGGGTTGGGGTCGGCGCGGCGGCGCGCCGTCCGGGCCGGGCGGCGGGTGATAGATCGACTCGACGGCAACCGAGTCGATCTGCCCGCTGGTGCGCGACTGCAGGGTCTGCACGAGCCTGCGGTACGGCTCGACGGCCGCGTCGAAGTCCGCGTTCAGTTGGCCGACGGTGCCTTCGTGCAGCCGGACCATGTCGGCCTGCACGGTGTCCTTGTTCATGTTGATCAGCACGTTGGTCCAGTCGACCGCGGTCTGCATGGCGCGGGCGCGGTAACGCAACTCGTCGGTGTGGTCGTGGTGCTGGGTCCAGATCAGGGCGGCCAGCGCGACCGCCACCACCGCGACCAGTCCCAGTACCGCCGATGCGATGCCGTACTTGGTGAAGACGGAACCGTCCTCGACTGCGGTGGGCTCGTCCTCGGGCATGCGCGTGAGGGTACCGGTCTGTGGGCCGGACGCCGGTGAGCGGTCAAGGTCACACCCACCGGGTGCTGGAGATTCGAGAAGACGGGTATGCAGGCTTGCGACCGGTGAAGTGAAAGGGATGCGTGGCCCACTATCTGATTGCCGCCAGCCCGATCCCCGGGCATGTCATGCCACTGCTGCACGTCGGCGCCGACCTGCGAGAGCGCGGTCACCGCGTGACCGTGCTGACGGGCGCCGAATACGAAGGTGCGGTCCTCGAGCGGGGGCTGGGGGCGCTGGAGCTGCCCGATGCGGCTCGGCCGAAGCGAGATGACAGCGGCTTGTGTGGTCTACCCGGGTTGCTCGACCGCTGGTATCGAGGGCGCGCCGAGATGCGCTCGGTGTTCATCGAGCCACTGGCTGCGCAGTATTGGTCGTTGCGTAAGACGCTTCAGCGCGACGACTTCGACGCGGTGCTGTGCGATGTCGCCTTCACCGGCGCCCTGCCGCTGTTGACCGGCCACCGGCCGCGGCCGTGGATTCTCGTGTGCGGGGTCGGCCCGTTGACCCTGTCGAGCGCAGACGCTCCACCGTTCGGGACCGCGTGGGCGCCGCGTTCGAACACCAACTACGAACCGATGACCTGGGTGACGCACCGGGTGCTGTTCGGCGACGTCCGTGCCGACTTGAACGCCGCGCTCGCCGCCGTCGGCGCTCCGCCGTCTCCGGTGTTCCTGACGGACTGGCCTGTGCTCGCCGACCGGCTTCTGCAGTTCACGGTGCCGTCGCTGGAGTATCCCCGCAGCGATCTGCCCGCGAACGTCTCCTACACCGGCCCGGTGATACCGAAACCCGCCGCTCAGAAGCGGGGACTGCCGTGGGATCCGGCCGGCGAATCGCGCACGGTCGTCCATGTCAGCCAGGGCACGTGGGACAACGACGACCTCGACGCGCTCGTCGTGCCCACGGTCGAGGCGCTCGCCGACCGCGAAGATCTGCTGGTGGTGGCGACGACCGGGCGCGAGGGGCGCAGGACGCTTCCCTGCCCCGTGCCCGCCAACGCGCGGATCACCGACTTCCTGCCCTATGCCGAACTCCTGCCGCACGTCGACGTGATGATCACCAACGGGGGATACGGTGGCGTGCATCAGGCGCTCTCGCACGGCATCCCGCTGATCGTCGCGGGCGGTTCGGCCGACAAACCGGAGGTCGCCGCCCGCGTGGGCTACGCGCGGGCCGGCATCAACCTGGGCACCTCACGGCCCGGCCGCGCCGAGATCGTCGGCGCGCTCGAGGCGGTCCTCGGCACCGGCGCCTACCGCGCCGCGGCGCGCCGGTTGAGCCGCGAGATCCGCGGGGAGAACGCCTTCGACCGCATCGCCGAAGCGCTGGCGGGTCTGGCGGTGCCGCAGCGGCCAGGGGAGCCGGCCGCGCGTTCTGGCACCCTGGTGGGGTGACGGTAGAAGCAATCAGATCCGGCATCGACCTCAGCTACGTCGACGCCGACGCCCGCCCCCAAGACGATCTGTTCGGCCACGTGAACGGCCGCTGGCTGACCGAGTACGAGATGCCCGGCGACCGAGCCACCGACGGTGCATTCCGCTTGCTGTACGACCGCGCCGAGGAACACGTGCGTGATTTGATCACCGAGGCGGCGGCGTCGAACGCGGAGACGGGCACCGACCAGCAGCGCATCGGCGATCTGTACGCCAGCTTCATGGACGAGCAGGCCGTCGCCGCGCGGGGTGTGCAACCGCTGCTCGAGGAATTGGCGGCGATCGACGCTGCCGACTCCCCCGAGGCGCTGGCGCGCGTGCTCGGCGCGTTGCAGCGCACCGGAATCGGCGGCGGAACCGGCGTCTACGTCGATACCGACTCCAAGGACTCGACCCGCTACCTGCTGCACCTGACCCAGTCGGGCCTGGGCCTGCCCGACGAGTCGTACTACCGCGACGAACAGCACGCCGAAATCCTCGCCGCATATCCGCAGCACATCACGGCGATGTTCGAGTTGGTGTACGGCGCAGGCGATCACGCCGAAACCGCCGCACGGATCGTGGCGTTGGAGACCAAGCTGGCCGCCGCGCATTGGGACGTCGTCAAGCGGCGCGACGCCGACCTCACCTACAACCTGCGCGCCTTCGCCGACCTGCCGGCCGAAGCGCCGGGCTTTGACTGGTCAGGCTGGGTGTCCGGACTGGGCACCGACGTTTTCGGGGACCGCAGCTGGCCGGACGAAGTCGTTGTGCGACAGCCCGACTACCTCGCCGCGTTCGCCGCCGAGTGGTCCGGCGGGGACCTGGAAAACTGGAAAAGCTGGCTGCGCTGGCGTGTCATCCATGCCCGCGCCTTCCTGCTGACCGACGACCTCGTCGCCGAGGACTTCGCGTTCTACGGCCGCAGGCTCTCGGGCACCGAGCAGATCCGCGACCGGTGGAAGCGCGCTGTGTCGGTGGTGGAAGGCCTGCTGGGCGACGCGGTCGGAAAGCTCTACGTCGAGCGGCATTTCCCGCCGCACGCCAAGGAGCGGATGGACGAGCTCGTGGACAACGTCCGCGAGGCCTACCGCGTGAGCATCAACTCGCTGGATTGGATGACGCCGCAGACGCGGGAGAAGGCGCTGGCCAAGCTCGACAAGTTCACGCCGAAGATCGGATATCCGAAGAAGTGGCGGGACTATTCGGGCCTGGTGATCGAGCGCGACGACCTCTACGGCAATTACCGTCGCGGCTACGCGTTCGAGTATGAGCGGGAGCTACGCAAGCTCGGCGGGCCCGTCGACCGCGACGAGTGGTTCATGACGCCGCAGACCGTAAACGCCTACTACAACCCCGGCATGAACGAGATCGTCTTCCCCGCAGCGATTTTGCAGCCGCCCTTCTTCGACGCCGACGCCGACGACGCCGCCAACTACGGTGGCATCGGTGCGGTCATCGGCCACGAGATCGGGCACGGATTCGACGATCAGGGCGCCAAGTACGACGGTGACGGCAACCTGGTCGACTGGTGGACCGACGAGGACCGCACCGAGTTCGGCGCGCGCACAAAGAAGTTGATCGAGCAGTACGACGAGTACGTGCCCCGCCAGTTGAGCAACGGGCACCACGTGAACGGCGCGTTCACCGTCGGCGAGAACATCGGCGACCTCGGCGGGCTGTCGATCGCGCTGCTGGCCTACCGGCTGTCGCTGAAGGGTGAGCCCGCGCCGGTCCTCGACGGGTTGACCGGGGAGCAGCGGGTGTTCTTCGGCTGGGCTCAGGTCTGGCGGACGAAATCTCGTGACGCCGAAGCGATCCGGCGTCTCGCGATCGACCCGCACTCACCGCCGGAGTTCCGCTGCAACGGCGTCATCCGCAATATGGATGCGTTCTACGAGGCGTTCGACGTCACCGAGGACGACGAACTCTACCTGGAACCCGAACAGCGCGTACACATCTGGAACTAGGGGATTTCGGTGTAGTTGGTCGCGCTCACCGCGACCAACTACACCCAAACCGCCTTAGAACATCTGCCAGTCGGACGCGCCGTCGGGCTGGTTGTAGATACCGGTCGAGTTCTTGATCACCACGGCGTCACCGCTGCCGAAGTTGTCGAAGAACCACTTCGCGTTTGCCGGGCTCAGGTTGATACAGCCGTGGCTGACGTTGCTCTCTCCCTGTGAACCGACCGACCATGGGGCGCTGTGCACGAAGACACCGCTGTTGTCGATGCGCACCGCGTCCTTCACCTTGAGCTTGTAGCCCTCGGGTGAGTCCACGGGCACGCCGTACGTCGACGAGTCCATCACGATGTCGGCGAACTTCTCGAGCACGTAATAGGTGCCGTTCTTGGTGTCGTGGCCCTTCTTGCCCATCGACACCGGGAACGTCTTCTCCAGTTCCCCGTTGCGGTGGATCTGCATCTGCAGCGAGTCGTTGTCGATGGTCGCGACGAGCTGCTCGGGCACGGTGAAGCTGGACTTGGTGCCCGACGCGTCGATGTTGACCTTCGTGCCCGCGGGCCAGAAGTCCTGTGGACGCCACCGAACCTGGGTGTCACTGGTCCAGTAGAACCGGCCGGGAACGGGCGGCACCGACGAGATGTGAATCGCGTCCTCGGCCATCTTGCGGTTGGCGATCGGCCGCTGGAAGTTGATGTAGATCGGCTTGGCGGCGCCGACGATCGAACCGTTGGTCGGGTTGAAGGACGGCGGCGCGAACACCGGTGCGCCGACATACGGCGTCGGATTCTGTCCGGCCGGGGTGCCCTCCGGAATCGGCTGCTGCTGAGCCAGCGGATCGGGCGGGGCGAAGAACGGGTTCGACGGCGGCGGAGGCGGCGGAGCCTCGGCAGCCGGGGCCGGTGGCGCCGGTGGCGCTGGTGCGGCGAAGGGGTCCGCCGGTGGGGGCGGCGGCGGCGGAAATACCGGCGCGGGTGGCGGTGCCGCGGCGACAGCCGGATCGACCGGCGCCGGCGGTGGTGGCGGCGGAACACCCGGCTGAGCGAGCGCTGACGGGCTCGCGAGCATCCCCCCTACGACGCTCGCCGCCGCTATCGCAGTGAGCAGCCGACTGCGCTTTACCCTGCGCATACACAACCTCCCAGTCGCAGAACTCCAACCAGTGTGGCATATCGCCCCGGGCGTCCCCGGCCATCGGCGGGCCCCTCCATCTTGGGCAAACGCTCAATCCACACTCGTGACCTGCATTGTTCATCGGTCATGGGCGCTCACTGTTAACACCAGCTACCGGATCGCTCGGCCCGCGGACAACAGGCATGACTTGATCGGGCCTGCCGGTGGCAGGCTGGTCGCATGATTGTGGCTTTCAGCGTGAGCCCGACGGGTGGCGACGACAGCGTGGGCGACGCGGTCGCCGAAGCGGTCAAGGTGGTTCGTGAGTCGGGGCTTCCGAACGAGACCAACGCGATGTTCACGAACATCGAGGGCGAGTGGGACGAGGTGATGGACGTCGTGAAGCGGGCCGTCGACGCAGTGGCCGCGGCCGCACCCCGGGTGAGCCTGGTGCTCAAGGCCGACATCCGCCCCGGCCACACCGATCAGCTGACGGCCAAGGTCAGGCGGATCGACGAGGCCCTGGGCGGCTAGGAGCGCACCAGCCGCGCGATGGCTGCAGAGGCCTCGGCCAGCTTCGTGTCGGCCTGGTCACCGCCTTCGGCGACCGCCTGGGCCACGCAGTGCCCGAGATGCTCGTCGAGCAGGCCGAGCGCGACCGACTGCAGCGCGCTGTTGACGGCGCTGATCTGGGTGAGCACGTCGATGCAATACTTGTCGTCCTCGATCATCTTCGCGATGCCGCGAACCTGACCCTCGATCCGACGCAACCTTTTGGCGTAGTTTTCCTTCTGTTGCGAATATCCGTGCGCCGCAGTCATCTTCAGCCCCTCAACATCTGATTCATCTGGTCGATCTCGGCCTGCTGCGTATCGACGATGGTCTGAGCCAACCGCTTGGCGTCGACGTTCTCGCCGTTGGCGAGCTCCGCGCGGGCCATCTCGATCGCACCCTGGTGGTGGGCAATCATCGACTCCAGCCACAGGGTGTCGAACTCGGGGCCCGAGAGCGTCTGGAGCTTGGCCACGGTGGCGTCGTCGACCATGCCCGGCATCGCGCCGTGCCCCTCGTGGCCGCCCTGCCCGGTGTCGGCGTCGGGGTTCTCCTGCCACTGCACGAGCAGCACCTGCATGGTGCGGATCTCGGGCTCCTGAGCCTTCGAGATCTGGTCGGCCAACGCCTTCACCTCCGGATTCGTGGAGCGGTCCGGAACCAGCGCCGACAGTTCCACGGCCTGCTCGTGATGCGGGATCATGTTCGTCGCGAAGGCGACATCGTCGGCGTTATAGCCGGCCGGTTGACCGCTGATCACCGGTTCGTCGGAATGCTCGTGGTCGGTATGTCCGTCGGAGGCCGGGCTGCTGGTGCACGATGTGAGCAACATCGCGGTGGCGAGGGCGATCAGGATGGCGGTGAGGCGAGCGATCAGCGACGTCATGAAGTCGAGGGTACCGGATACCCCACCGGGGTATCGATAACGGTTTGGCCGGGGCAAAACACCGGAGGCATACTTGTTTGATGCCCTCAGAAACTCCCGGCACCGAAGCCCGCCATCAGGCGGAGCCCGATATAAAGCCCCGCAGTCGCGACGTCACCGACGGCCTGGAGAAGGCCGCCGCCCGCGGGATGCTGCGCGCGGTCGGCATGGGCGACGACGACTGGGCCAAACCCCAGATCGGCGTCGGATCCTCGTGGAACGAGATCACGCCGTGCAACATGTCGCTGCAGCGACTCGCGCAGTCGGTCAAGGGTGGCGTGCACGCCGCCGGCGGCTTCCCGCTGGAGTTCGGCACCATCTCGGTGTCCGACGGAATCTCGATGGGCCACGAGGGCATGCATTTCTCCCTGGTGTCGCGCGAGGTGATCGCCGACAGCGTCGAGACCGTCGTGCAGGCCGAGCGCCTCGACGGCACCGTGCTGCTGGCCGGTTGCGACAAGTCGATCCCCGGCATGCTGATGGCAGCGGCGAGGTTGGATCTCGCGTCGGTGTTCTTCTACAACGGCTCGATCATGCCGGGCACGGCCAAGCTGACCGACGGGACCGAGAAGGAAGTCACGATCATCGACGCCTTCGAAGCGGTCGGGGCATGCGCGCGCGGGCTGATGTCGCGTGAGGACGTCGACATCATCGAGCGCGCCATCTGCCCGGGTGAAGGCGCCTGCGGCGGCATGTACACCGCCAACACCATGGCCTCAGCCGCCGAGGCTCTCGGAATGTCGTTGCCGGGCAGCGCCTCTCCGGTGGCCATCGACAAGCGCCGCGACGAGTTCGCCCGCCGCTCCGGTGAGGCCGTCGTCGAGATGCTGCGCCGCGGCATCACCGCCCGCGACATCCTGACCAAGGAGGCGTTCGAAAACGCGATCGCGGTGGTGATGGCGTTCGGCGGTTCGACCAACGCGGTGCTGCACCTGCTGGCGATCGCCAGCGAGGCCAACGTCAAGCTGACCCTGGAGGATTTCACCCGGGTCGGCCAGAAGGTGCCGCACCTGGCCGATGTGAAGCCGTTCGGCCGGCACGTGATGAAGCACGTCGACGAGATCGGCGGTGTGCCCGTCGTGATGCGCGCGCTGCTCGATGCCGGCCTGCTGCACGGCGATTGCCTGACGGTGACCGGTCAGACGATGGCCGAGAACCTGGCGCACATCGCTCCCCCGGACCCGGACGGCAAGGTGCTGCGGGCGATGAACAACCCGATCCACCCGACCGGCGGCATCACGATCCTCCACGGTTCGCTCGCACCGGAGGGGGCGGTGGTGAAATCGGCGGGATTCGACTCCGACGTGTTCGAGGGCACGGCAAGGGTTTTCGAGCGCGAGCGGGCGGCATTGGACGCGTTGGAAGACGGGACAATCACGCACGGCGATGTCGTCGTGATCCGGTACGAAGGCCCCAAGGGCGGGCCGGGGATGCGCGAGATGCTGGCGATCACCGGCGCGATCAAGGGCGCGGGCCTGGGCAAGGACGTGCTGCTGATGACCGACGGACGGTTCTCCGGCGGCACGACGGGCCTGTGTGTGGGCCATATCGCGCCGGAAGCCGTCGACGGTGGGCCGATCGCGTTCGTCCGCGACGGTGACCGCATCCGGCTCGACGTCGCCAACGGGACGCTCGACATCCTCGTCGATCCCACCGAGTTCGATTCCCGCAAGGCCGGTTTCGAGCCGCTGCCACCGCGCTACACCACCGGCGTGCTGGCCAAGTACACCAAGCTGGTCGGATCGGCGGCCGTCGGCGCGGTCTGCGGATAGCGCTGGCTGCTCGAGCGCGCTATCGAACGGCTCGAGGCGGCGGCGGATCGGTCGGCGTCAGCGCGATGGGCAGCCAGTACGTGCCGGGCCCCTGGCCCGGGCATCCTGGTGCGGGCACGGTGAATGTGCGCTCACCGGAGAAGCTGCCGTCGCCGTTGGGCTTGAGCCAGTCCGAACGCTGCGTCGTCACGGTGCCGCCGCTTCCGTCGGGATTGCAGTAGAAGGGGTAATCACCGGCGGACTCCCACCGGTCGCCGTTCCACCGGTATTCGAATTGCGCTGGCGCGTTGGGGTCTTGGGAGATTTCCGTCTCCCTCAACCAGCGGGAGAGGCAGCCGTTGACGTCGCAGTGCGTGGTGAACAGCCCGAGCTGGGTGGCCGGACCCGCCGAAGCCGGTGCACCGTTGAACGTCTGTCTCGCGTGATCGAGTAGAGCGTTGTAGTAGCCGTAGATCGGTACCGGCTCGGGGCGGTCGGCGTTGGCTAGAGGTGCCAGTGCCACTGCGCTGCAGCCGAGGCCCACGGCGACGGACAATGCTTTCGACTTCACCGGAGCTCCTTCGGCCGGAGCCCTCGGCGGACTGAGAACTCTAGGGGCTCTGGATAACACAGAGCAGCGTCGGATGTCGCCGAATCAGCGGGTTCGGCGCGCGAACGCCAGCCCGGCTATGCGCGGCAGGGCGATCGCACACACAGGAAGGTACGCGGTCGCCCACCACGGCACCCCGAACACGATTCGGGATCCGCCGTTTTCAGCAATCACCTCATGGCGCGTTGCGCCGACGCCTGCGACCTTCCACGCCCAGCAGCGCCCGGGGCGGAATTCGGTGACGGTGAAAGGCAGCGCCACACCGACCGGCGTGAACACCCTGCCTTGTGAGCCGAGGTGCATGGCGCCGCCCTCGTCCAGTTCGGCGCCCGACACGGTCGGACCCCACTTCGGCCACGTGTCGAGGTCGGTGATGACGTCCCACACGGCTTCGGGAGCAGCGTCGCTGAGTAATTCCACCGTCGGCATCCCGCGTCGGAATCCGAAGTCCATCTCTGGCTGATGCCCCGGTCGGTGGCGCGCTAAACGACTAGGTGGGCGGCGGATCGATGGGAGTCAGGGAGAAAGGCAGCCGGTGGGTGCCCGGACCTTCTCCCGGGCACCCGGCCCCCTCGATGAGGAGTGTCCGCTCCCCGAAGAAGCTGCCGTCCGGGTTGGGCATCAGGTAGTCCGAGCGGGTGGCTTTCACGGCGCTGCTCGGGTCGTGGCGATCGCACATGTAGGGATACTCACCGCTTGTCGACCAACGGTCGCCGGTCCACCGGTATTCGTAGAACTGCGGAGCGCCCGGGTTGCGGGCATGGTCGTCCTCGTTGTTCCAGCGCGCCACACACCCATCGACGTCGCAACGAGTCGTCAACTCGACGGGTACGTTGATCGGGGTCATCGGCGTCGGCCGACCGTTGAACGTTTGCTTCGAGAAGTCGATGAATACGTCGTAGAACCCGTAGAGCGGCGGCGGTTCGGCGCGGTCCGCGTGTGCGACCGGAGCCACGACCACGGCTGCGGCGGCAAAGACGGCTGCCGGCAAGGTTTTCGACATAAGACTGGGTAACACGTCGAGAAGATCAGTGCCCGGAGAATCGATCGAAAAGTTCGGGCAGGAATCCGGCGAGGTGGTTCATCTCCTGCGCGCAGTGCACCATCAAGTCGCGTGGATCCGGAAGCTGTCGCGCCGCAACCGGACGAATTACCCTGTCAGTCAATCGATTACCGCGCCGAACGCCGACATGCCTGCCTCCCATCCAGAACCGCGAACGCATCTCGGCGCCGTCCGGCGTCCCGCGGACCTGGTGCACCAGCCAGCCGACATCGACAGGAATGTCGCCCGATCCGAGCCGCGCGCAGATCGCCACACCGTCGCTCAGGTCGCCCAGCCCCAGTTCGGACGGCTGCACGAACCGGATCGCAGGCCGGGTGAAGGACGAGCCGAGGTACTCCTCCACTAGAGATGTCCGACCGACGTACCCGCCTTCGCCGCCGCCGTCGTCCCACCGGACGGACACGTGCGCGCGGGGATGCCACAGCTTGTAGCGGCGTGAGTCGTGGCCGTGCCACCCGAACCACCAGTCCCACATGGCCGGTGTGACCCCGGGCATGTCGGTGCGAACCGACACCTGAATGCCGCCGTCACGCAGAACCCCGTATCCGTTCTCGGTCTGCAGGTATCCGTCGACGCGCATCGCGACGAGATCGTCGAACGCCGGAAGTGTCGGCTCGGCCTGAGGGCCGTGCTCCAGTGCCTCGACGACATGTCGTGGAAGAGCCGACATCTCGGGGCTGTAGAACGCCGCGAACTCGACGCCGAGGTCATCATCGCGGTAACCGAGGTAGGACTTCATGTCACACCCTGCCCATCCAGCTGTGGAAGCGCCCGTCGGGGTCGTACTGCGCGCGCACGCGGTCGAGGCGGGCCATCGCGTCGTCGGTGGCGAATCGGGCCGGTCGCTGTCCGAGGTTCTCGTCAGCGAGTTGGATACCGGTGGCCAAATGCGCCATGGCCGCCATGTTCGAGCAGGCCCAGTCCGCGTAGCGCTCGTCGTCGGCGGCGTCGCGCCAAACCGTATACATTGCGAGGTAGATGTCGTCTTCGAGGCTGTACGCCATGTCCTGGCGGGCCGGCGAAGGGCCCCAGTTCAACCACAGGAAGTGCGACGGGTGCGGGGGCAGAGTGTCGATGATGCGGCGGATCCCGGGCAGCAGGTCGTCCGCGGATGCCGACGTCCACATGTTGTCGGCGGCGTAGCGGTAGCCGGTCGGATAGTTGCTCATCACCCCCTCGTACCAAGTCGCGAGGTCGGCGGGCGCGTATGGGACCGCGACGACGGCCCGGTCGCGCACCGGGCAGGTATCGAGCAGCGCCAACGCTTGCAACGCTTCGTCCTCCGAATCCGCGAACACCGGTGACGCCATGACGATCCCGGGCTGCTCGATTCCCGCGCCGGGCACGCTTTTCGACGCGACGATCTGCAACTCCACCCGTCGGTCGACGTCGGCGCTGATCGCCCTGGCCCACGTGAAGATCTCGTCAACCAACTCGATCGGATACACGTAAAGGCTGCTGCCGCAGATGGCAGGGCGCGCATACACCTTGAGGTGGAACGCGGTCACCACACCGAAGAATCCGGGCCCTGAACCTCGTGCCGCCCAGTACATCTCGGGGTGACTGTCCGGACTGCAGTGAATCCGCTCGCCGTCGGCGGTCACCACATCCAGTCCGATGACGCTTTCGCAAGCCGGTCCGAGAATGCGGCTGTTCCAGCCGTATCCGCCCTGCAGCAGGTATCCGCCGACGCACACGCCCTTGCAATGTCCGGCCGGGAAGAACAGGTTCTGTGCCTCCAGGTCCGCGGCCAGCAGGCTGCCGCCTTTTCCGGGCCCGACGACCGCGGTCATGCGCTCGGCGTCGATGGTGCAGTCGTCCAGGCGACTGACGTCGAGCAGCATGCCGCCGTCGCGCACGTGATTACCTGCCCAGCTGTGACCGCCCGAGCGGACGCCGACTTGGAGGTCGTGTGCGGCCGCATAGCGCAGCGCGGCGACGACGTCATCGACGTCTGCGGCTTGTACCACCACTTCGGGATAGCGGGCCGGGGTGCGCGCATTCCAGACGGTCGCGCACCGGGCAGTCTCGTATCCGTCGTCGGAGCGGGTGAAGGAGCGACCAGATGGGACTGGCATCGGGGACCTCCTTGGTCCATATACCGAATCTTTGTGAACCGGTATGCGGATCAATATAGTGAGGGCGTGACTCGTCCGGACCCAAATGAACGAACCGATGCGGGGCGGGAAGACGGCATTCAGGTGCTGCGCCGCGCAGCAGCCGCCCTGGACGAGATCGCGGCGGCGCCCGGCCGCCTGCGGCTGGTGGATCTAGGCGCTCAGCTGGGCCTGGCCAAGTCGACGGCGCGCCGACTGCTCGTCGGATTGGTGGAGGTCGGCTTCGCGGCGGTCGACGACCAGGGCCGGTTCTCGCTCGGGGATCGGCTGCTCGGCCTCGGAAGCGCCGACGTGGCGGGACTGGCAGCGTTGTTCCGCCCGACGCTCGAGCAGGTCGCGACGACCACCGAGGAGACAGTCGATCTGTCGGTGCTGCGGGGCGGCGAGATGTTGTTCATCGACCAGCTGGAGTCGGCGCATCGGCTGCGCGCGGTGTCGGCGGTCGGCATGCGCTTTCCGCTGGAGTCGACGGCCAACGGCAAGGCGGCGACGGCGCTGTTGAACGGGTCGACCGAGGTGGCGTTCGACCGTGACGAGCACACCGTCGGGATTTCGGCCGCCGGCGTGGCCGGGCGTACGGCCGGCGGACACGTCGTCGCCATCTCGGTGCCCGCGCCGACCGAACGGTTCGCGACCCACGAAAAGCGGATCGTCGCCGCGCTGACGGCGGCGGCCGCGACGGCGCCCTGGTCGAGATGACTATTCGACGATGCGGGCGACGGCGAAGCCGTCCCAGCCTTTGAGCCCGACGGTCTGTATCGCGGCGGTTTCCAGTTGCGGATGGTCGCCCATCATCTCGAGCATCTCGCGCACGGCGCGGGCCTGGGCGTCATCGGCTGCCGGCTCGAGTACGCGGCCGAAACGAGCGATGTTGTCCACCACGATGATTGAGCCTGGCTTGCCGAGTTTGATGGCCCACTCGACGTAGGCGACGTTGTTCTCCTTGTCGGCGTCGATGAAGGCCAGATCGAAGACGTCGCCGCGGTCGGCCAGCATCGGCAGTGTGTCGAGGGCTGCGCCGACGATGATCTCGATGCGATCCTGTACGCCCGCGCGGGCGAAGTTTTCCTTGGCGATGTCGGCGTGCTTGGGGTCGTATTCCAAGGTGACGACGTGGCCGTCCGGCCCGACGCCGCGGGCGAGGTTGATGGTGCTGTAGCCAGCAAGGGTGCCGATCTCCAGGACGCGGGTGGCCGAGGACAGCGACGCCAATAGATAGAGAAGCTTGCCGTGCTGACCGGACACCTCGATGGGCGGCATGCCTGCGGCGTTGCCGGACTCGCGCGCGGCGCGCAGGGCGTCGTCCTCGGTATGCAGGATGCGGTTGAAAAGCTCGTCGAGCGTCTTCGAGTCGGGGTCGGACATCTGCGGAACGATAGCGGAAGCGCTTCTGGGTGACGACGGGCGTAGTCGGGGTTTGCTGGTGGCGTGGGCGTGACCGATTGTCCGGCGACGGTTCGGGAAAGACGCGGCGCCGGTCGGTAACTCGTCACGCAAGGCAGGGACCCTTGAGGAAGGTGACGAGCATGGGAATCTGCATCAGAACGGGTGCTCGCGAGTGGTGAGAATTGGCGCGGTGGGTGGTGTTGGGGGTCGGGTAGCATTTGCCGGGTGACGCCTGAGGGGGCATGCCAACCGATCGGCGCGACGCTGATCCGTGCGCGGAATGACGATGACTGAGACGCTGCGAATCGATACCGACCTGGTGCTCGAAGCCGGTGGGCGGTTGCGTGCGGTCGCGGATGCCATCCCCGAGCCGCCGGCTTCGTTCAAGCCGGCGGGTGAAGATGCTTTGTCGACGGCGATCGCTGCCAAGGTGAATGAAGTGGTCGACCCGGCGATCGCGCAGCTGCCCGTCGCCAAGGCGGAGTTGGCGAAGTACGCGCAGAACGTCGTCAACGCTGCCAACACCTACGACGCGGTTGACCGGCAGATCGCCGAAGACATACGCAAGCGCGTCGAATCGATCAGTGATGCGACGGGGGCGAGCGGCGCGGTCGGCGGTGTGTCTGGTGCCGCCTTAGGGGCGAAGCCATCCTCGGACTCGACGCCTTCGGTCGGGGAGGGACCGGGGACGGCGCTGTGAGCTATCCGCCACCGCCCGGGGGTCCGCCACCGGGCAATCCCGGTCCGCCACAGGGCTATTCGGGGCCGTATGGTCGGACTCCGCAACAGCCGCCGTGGCAGCAGCAGTGGCCGGCGGGTCCGCCGCCGAAGAAGCGTGGCAACGCCTGGAAGTGGCTGCTCGGTGGTGTGGCGCTGTTAGCCGTCATCGGAGTCACTGTGGCAGTGACGATTTCGGCGACGTCGGACGGTGGAGGCAACAACGATCCGACACCGTCGGGCGAAACCTTCGGTCTAGCAAGCGCCGACGACACAGGCCCCGCAAATATCATCACCGAGGACCCGAGTTGTGCTGCTTGGGGACCGATCAACGACACGTTTGCCTCCGTCCAGAAAAGAGGTTGGAATAGACGTGATCCCTCCGTCCCGTCCACCCGATGGACCGCTGACGAACGCCAGCAACATCTAGAAGTGGCCGACGCGGCGCGCAAGGCCGCTGATCAAGCGGAACGACTCGCCGAGATAACACCGCATCGAGTACTACGCGAAAGTTATGAGCAATTCATCGCGTATGCCCGGGCGTACAGCGATGCAGTACCGTCGTATACGCCACTTGATGACCACCTTGCACGCGTCTTTACCTCGACGGGCGCCATGATTGTCTATCTTTGCGCAGCAGCGGACTACGGCTCCGCCGCTGCAAGAGCGCCGCTGATCGGAACTCCGGAGCCCCCGACGAAGCTGTCCCCACTTTCGCCGCCACGGGATTCTGAACGATTCATGCTCAATCCCGACCCAATCTGTTCCGACTGGGAGCGTGTTCTTAACCAGTTCAACGATGATACGAAGGCGTGGCAAGCCCTCGATTCATCTAAGGCCGCAAGCGATTGGACGCCACAGGAGCGTGCGACCGCCGATGCTGCCATCCCTACTATGGAGCGCTTTGCTGACCGCATCGAAGAGATAGGACGCACTAGCGTCAACCCGGTTGTCCAAGACTTCGCAACGCTCTCCGCACAATACCGGCGGGCTTATGCAGCGGCGTTGTCCTCTTACACGCCAGCGGATTCGTTCTTGACAAGCACCTCTCGGAATGCGGCGTCGGCGATCTACGAAGCTTGCGAATCGGCCGAGTCGTAAGGCATGGGAATTCCTCGACCATACGATCCGTATGACTTGACAGCGCCGCCGGCGTGGCCCGAAGTCGACGAGGATCTCCTTCGGACGAACGCAACCGCATTCGAATACGTCTCAAGTAGGGTTGGCGCGCAACTCACCGATGCCCACCGAGAACGATTGCAATTGTTCGGTGGCAGCGGCTTGTGGTCTGGTATCGCCGCCGACATCGCGTCAAGAACTCTTAATGACCGTATTTCGGCTCTCGAGTCAGCGAAGAGGAATCTGGACACCGCGGCGAAGATCTTGGGTGAAAGCGTTTCCGCGACGGTCAGCACCAAGAATGCAATAACTCATACCGTCGAAATCGCAAATGAGATTCTCGACTGGATTCGGACTAGGGAGGACATACCTGAAGACGCCAAGACTGCTGCGATCAATGAGGGAATCGCCGCTATCCGCAGCGAGAACATCTCGCTTATAGCGACCGCCGGAGCCGGCATTTCAGGCGCACCTTCAGCACTCAACTCCGATAGCTCGGACAGGGATGATCTACATCTGCTTCAGGGCATTGGTGCGGAACAGCAGCCGGCCTTTGTCCCCGCCAGCAATGTCGTGGACTCGCAGGGTCCCGCGAGCATCCCGAATTCGCCCGCGGGCGAACATGCCGTGGGTGGGGTTCAGACGGATGGTCTCAGTTCCAGCGAGCCTAGTGCGCCAGACGAACTACCGACAGCTATACCGTCACCCGCGCCGGACACCATTGCAGTCAATGACGTCGCACCTTCAGCTCCGTCTCAAAACCCGACTGCAATCTCGACTGACTTAGAGATGGGCGCGGGGAGCGCAGGTCCGCCAGAACCCGTCATCCCCGGAATCCCCGCCGCCCCAACGGGTCCCGTGGCACCCGCACCTCCGCGCATCAGCGCTCCAACCAGCCCGCTATCGAGCGCCGGTTCGTCGACACCGTCGGTCCCAGCCACACCGTCTGCGCCCACCTCGCCAAGCACGCCGAGCACAGTCAATCCCGCAGCCGCCTCACCGACTCAGACGCCAATGGCCGACTTCCAATCGACCATGGCCGAATCGGCCACCAAAGCTGTTGCTCAGGCACCGATTCCGCCACCGCAATCCGCGCCGATTGCCGCATCGGCCATGCAGCCGTCCAATCTTCCCCCAGTTTCGGACACGCCGCCCACAACGCCATCCCAGACCACAGCCCCGCCCACCGCCGGCCCGACGACCGGCCAAGCGCCCGTCGCGCCGCTTCCCGCACCGGGCGGAGCGCCCACTCCACCCGTACCGCTGGGCCCGCCACCTACGCCGTCACCGGCCGCGCCCATCGCCCCAGCCGCCAACGTCGTCCCCGGCATCCCGCCGAGCACAGCCGCACCTGGCGCCGGCACGGTGGGCGCCCCTGCGCCCGTTCCGGTTTCGGCCGCGCGTGCTCAACGTGAGGCGATCGCGGCCGCCACCCTCCGCGGGCCATCCGGCAGCGATCCCGCTCAACTCGCCCAACGAATCGCGGCTGCCCTGAACGTCGGCCTCACCGACATGGGGTTCTACTGGGTCACCGGCCTCGCCAAAGACGGGACCATTGTCGTCGCCAATAACTATGGCCTCGGCTACATCCCCGAGGATGTCAAACTGCCCGACCGCGTCAAGATGGCCACTGCCGACGAAGGGATCCCCGCTCATGTTCGCGGATCATGGGCAACGTATCCGATCCTCGCACTTCATGGTTGGGCACAGCACCACAACACCGAACTCCGCGCCGTCATCGCCACCGAGGACCAGTTCAAGGGCTTCGACCCCGGCGCACCCCGAATCGTCCTGCGTCCCGACGATATCCCCGAGAAAGGCCGGATGGATGGCCGTCATCGCCTCCAGGTGATATCCCCCGATGCAGCAACTAAGTTGGCCGCTATCACGCCCACCGGCCTCTCCGAGGTGCTGCCTCCACCGCCCACCGACGCCACTCCCCCAGAGGACCGCCGCGCCCTGCTGTGGTTCGAGGTCTTCCGTCCCTTGCTCAGCAACTCACCAGACCGCGCCCCGGTCCAGTTGCAGTGCTTCGTCACCTATGCCGACCACGCCCAGGAACTGGCGCTACACCGAGCACATACCGCGACCGATGCCGCCGACCAGCGCGCCGCCATCGCCGACTGGATCTACTGGCAGCACCTGAGCGTCCTCATGCAGGACGCGATCGCCACCGACGCCACCGTCTAACACCCGCGCCCCGTTCAAGCGCTAAGCCGAAGTTTGGCACTCACTCGAATGGGCACGCCACCCTCAGACCACGAGGAGTCGCCCATGCGAGCAGTCACCTGGCAGGGTCGTCGGAAAGTGTCCGTCGACAACGTGCCCGATCCCGCGATCAAGGAACCCACCGACGCGATCATCCGAGTCACCAGCACCAACATCTGCGGCTCGGACCTTCACCTCTACGAGGTGCTCGGCGCCTTCATGAACCCCGGCGACATCCTGGGCCACGAAGCGATGGGCGTCGTCGAGGAGGTCGGGCGCCAGGTCGACGGTCTGCAGCCCGGCGACCGCGTCGTGATCCCGTTCAACATCTCCTGCGGCCACTGCTTCATGTGCGGCCAGGGCCTTCAGAGCCAGTGCGAAACCACCCAGAACCGCGACCAAGGGACGGGCGCCGCGCTTTTCGGCTACTCCAAGCTCTACGGCGAGGTCGCCGGCGGGCAGGCCGAGTACCTGCGCGTCCCGCAGGCGCAGTACACCCACATCAAGGTCCCCAACGACGGCCCCGACGACCGCTACGTCTACCTCTCCGACGTGCTGCCCACGGCATGGCAGGCTGTCGAGTACGCCGCGGTACCCGACGGCGGCACCCTGGTCGTCCTCGGCCTGGGTCCGATCGGCTCGATGGCCTGCCGTATCGCCGCACACCGCAAGGGCTGCAAGGTCATCGGCATCGACCTGGTCGACGAGCGGCTTTCCCGCGCTCGCGCCTACTGCGATGAGCTGATCGACCTTCGCACCGACGACGCCGACGAGGTCGTCAAAAGCCACACCGAGGGTCGCGGCGCCGACTCGGTCATCGACGCCGTCGGCATGGAGGCGCACGGATCTCCCGTCGCCGAAACCATGCAGACCGCCAGCGGCTTCCTGCCCTCACCCATCGGCCGCGTCGTGATGAAGAACGCCGGCGTCGATCGGCTCGCCGCTTTGAACTCCGCGATCGCCCTCGTCCGCCGCGGCGGGACGATCTCGCTGTCCGGCGTCTACGGCGGCGCCGCCGACCCGATCAACATGATGACCCTGTTCGACAAGCAGATCCAGCTGCGGATGGGCCAGGCCAACGTCAAAAAGTGGGTGCCCGACATCATGCCGTTGCTGACCGCAGAGGATCCGCTGGGCGTCGAGCAGTTCGCCACCCACCGGCTTCCGCTCGAGGACGCCCCCGGCGCGTACGAAACCTTCCAGAAGAAGGAAGACGGCATGGTCAAGACCATTCTGAAGCCCTGATGCCGATGGATCAGTCCGAGGCCCCTCGCTGCAGGACCACCGCCGTCGCAACCGCTACGGCCACCCCGACACAACGCTTGAGACAATTCATGTTGTCGCTACCTGATACCCCTGGTTTCGGTATCGCGGGTTCTGGCAACATTACCGACGAGTAAGGAGTATCTCCGACTTCGGGCAGGTGGGCATATGACGAGTACTTGGAAAGCCTCAGAGATCTCGGTACTGGCGCAGAGCGAGGGCGGCGGCACCGCCATCCACGAGATCATCCTTTTGTCGATCGTCGCCGCTGTGGTCGCGGCGTTGATGTTGTGGATCGGCTGGATGCACCGCACGCACAAGATCGACTGGCTGGCCCGCCTCGGCGACTGGTCCGGTCGCCGCTTCAAGCGCCCGTCGTGGGTCGCCCTGCCGATCGCGATCTTCACCGCGTCGATCATCTGCGCACTGTTCGGATTCATCTGGGACGTCAGCCTGCACATCGGCAACGGCCGCGACGACGGCGCGCTCGCCAACCCCGCTCATTACTTCATCCTCATCGGCCTGTTCGGCATATTCCTCGCCGGCTGCACGGCGATGGTGCTGCCCCGCGGCGAGGAAGAGCGGCCCGGGCCGGCCGCGGTGCGCATCACCGACCACTGGTACGCCCCGGTCGGCGGCATCGTCATGGCCGGGTGTGGTGTCTACGCGCTGCTCGGATTCCCCCTCGACGACATCTGGCATCGCATCTTCGGCCAGGACGTCACGCTCTGGGGCCCCACCCACCTGATGATGATCGGTGGCGCAGGCTTTTCCACGTTGGCGGCGGCCTACCTCGAACTCGAGGGCAAACGGGTCCGAACGCCTGACACGCCGCCCGACGGTATCGGCCTGAAGTTCATCCAGTACCTGGCGTTCGCCGGCGTGCTTATCGGCATGTCCGTCTACCAGATCGAGTTCGACTTCGGCGTCCCGCAGTTCCGCCAGGTCTTCCAGCCCATGCTGATCGCCGCGGCCGCCGCGCTCGCGTTGGTTGCCGCGCGCTTCTTCCTCGGCCGCGGTGCGGCGCTCATCGCCGCCGTCATCGCCATCGGTCTGCGCGGGATCGTGGCGTTCCTCGTCGGTCCCGTACTCGACGCCCCGATCAACTGGTTCCCCCTCTATCTCGGCGCGGCCGTCGTCGTCGAACTTCTCGGCCTGACCCCGCTGATCAAGCGTCCGGTGCTCTTCGGTGCGCTGGCCGGGCTCGGTGTCGGCACCGTCGGTCTGTGGCTGGAATCGCTGTGGATCAACGCCGTCTACCACCTGCCGTGGCACACCAGCATCTGGCCCGAGGCGTTGGCGATGACCGTACCCGTCGCCATCCTGACCGGCGCCTGCGGCGCGCTGATCGGCATGGTGTTGACCGAACAACGACTCCCGCGGCGGGCGCTGAGTGTCGGCCTGGTCGTGTTGACCGTGCTTGCGATCGGTGGCGCCACAGCCAACGGCCTCCGCTACAACGTTCCCGAGAACGCCAACGCCACCATCGTCTTGACCGAAGCTCCCGGTGACGACGATGCGCGGTTCGTCACAGCCGACGTGCAACTCACGCCCGCCAACCTGTTGAGTGAGGATCCGAACTGGGTGTCGGTGCTCGGGTGGCAGGGCGGCCTACCCAACGAGCGAGGCATGTTCATCGACAACCTCGAGCAGGTCGGGCCGGGCCACTACCGGTCCACCGAGCCGATGCCGGCCTCCGGCACGTGGAAGACGCTGCTGCGCGTCCACGACGGCCGGATGCTGGCGGCGGTGCCGATCTACCTGGCCGGCGATCCCGCCATCGGCGCCGAGGAAGTGCCCGCCGAACCCAACATGACGCGTCCGTTCGTCTCGGAGATCACGATCCTGCAGCGCGAACGCAGCCCGGACATCCCCCAGTCGCTGTGGCTGATCGGATGCCTGATCGTGCTCGCGTGCTCGCTTGCCATGGTCGCCGGTGTCACCTGGGGTGGCGGCCGGATCAACCGGAGCGAGCCCAGCGGAAGTGAGGCCGAATTACAACCCAGCGCGCAGTCATGACGGGCGCGCCGGACAGCGCAGATGTCGTGATCCTCGCCGACCACCCGGTGTGGATCGCGGTGCCCGCCTTCGCCCCGGCGATCATCGTCGCCGGGGTAGTGGTCTACATAGCAGTGAAGAACCGTCGAAAACGAGAAGTCGAATCCAGCGGGGAAAACACAACGTGAAACCGACACTCATCCGTTCCAGCGCGGTCTGCATCGCTGCGACACTTCTCGTCGCCGGATGCGGTGGCTCGCGCGATTCCGAACCGGAAGCGAGTCGTCCCGCCCAGTCGACCGTCGGCGCCGCCGACATGCCGGATCAACAGCGCCCACCCGATCGCCTGACCATCGACATCACGATCGAGAACGGCAACGTCGACCCCACCAACGCACAGATTCAAGGCAAGGTCGGTGAGCCGATCGTGCTGCGGGTCAACAGCGACGCGGCCGACGAGCTGCATGTGCATTCGGTGCCCGAGCACACTTTCAAGGTGGATCCCACACCTGGCCAACAGTTCCAGTTCACGGTCGACGTGCCCGGCAACGTCGAGATCGAACTGCACGACCTGAATCGCGTCATCGCGACCGTTCAAGTTCAGCAGTGATGTCGGGGCCGTCGGTCTCCGTACTGGCGCACGGTCTCGGCGGTTCGACGGATCTGCCGATTCCGTTCACCTACGCGGTGGTCGGGGCCGCATGGGCGTTGACGTTCACCTTCGCGGTGGTGGCGCTCGCCTGGAAGAAGCCCAAGTTCGATCCGGCCAATTCCGTTCGCCCCTCGCCTCGCTGGGTGACGGCGGTGGTCGATGCGCCCGTGACCCGTTGGGCCCTGGCGCTCGGCGGGTTGGGTCTCGCGGTGTGGGTCGGTGTCGCCGCGGTCCTCGGTCCCCAAGACGCGAAGAATCCGCTACCCGGTGTGTTCTACGTGCTGCTGTGGGTGGGCCTGGTGGCGGTGTCGCTGATCATCGGGCCGGTGTGGCGGGCGATATCGCCGGTGCGGGCAGTTCTTCGGTTGTTGGGCGGGCGGTCGCTGCGCCTGACGTACCCCGCGTGGCTGGGATACTGGCCCGCGGCCTTCGGACTGTTCGCGTTCGTCTGGCTGGAGTTGGCCAGTCCTGATCCGGGTTCGCTTGACGCCATCCGCATTTGGCTGCTGATCTACCTCGTGGTCACGCTGGTCGGTGCGCTGGTGTGCGGTGAGCGTTGGTGTACGCGGGCCGACCCGTTCGAGATGTACAGCGTGGTGGCCTCGCGGCTCTCGCCGTTTCGCCGGGACCCCGACACGGGCCGCGTGGCGATCGGCAATCCGTTCGACCATCTCCCGTCGCTTCCGGTGCGTCCGGGCCTCGTGGTGGTCATGGCGGTGCTCTTGGGGTCGACTGCGTTCGACAGCTTTTCGGCGATGCCCGAATGGCGGAACTTCGTCGACGACCATTCTTCGTCGACGCTGACCGCCACCCTGATCAAGACCGCCGGCTTGGCGACGTTCGCAGCTGTCGTCGCGGCGACCTTCTGGCTCGCTTCGATCGCGACAGGCGGCGTGGACCGCGACCGGCGCCGCCGGTTGCCGGGGTTGATGGCGCACTCGCTGATCCCGATCGTCATCGGCTACGTGTTCGCCCACTACCTGACCTATCTGGTCGAACGCGGTCAGCAGACGATCATCCTGCTGGCCGACCCGCTGGCACGTGGGTGGAACCTGTTGTGGCTGCAGGACGCAGAGGTCAGCTACTTCTTGTCGCAACACCCTGCGGTGCTGGCGACGCTGAAGGTCGGCTTCGTCCTGGCCGGGCATGTCGCCGGTGTGGTCGCCGCGCACGACCGCGCGCTGCGCCTGCTGCCGTCGGCCCATCAGCTGACCGGGCAGCTGGCGATGATGCTGGTCATGGTCGGCTACACATTCACCGGGCTCTACCTGCTGTTCGGCGGGTAGCGTCGGGAGGCATGAAGGCGCTCATCATCGTCGACGTGCAGAACGACTTCTGCGAGGGCGGCTCGCTGGCCGTCAGCGGCGGCACCGACGTCGCCCGCAACATCAGCCAGTTGCTCGCCGACCAGACCGAATACGCACATGTGGTGGCCACCAAGGACTTTCACATCGACCCCGGCGACCACTTCTCCGACAACCCCGACTTCGTGACGTCCTGGCCGCGGCACTGCGTGGTCGGTACCACCGGTGCCGACTTTCATCCGCAGTTCCGGCCCGATGCGGTCGAGGCGGTCTTCACCAAGGGCGAGTACTCGGCCGCCTACAGCGGCTTCGAGGGCAGCGACGAGGCCGGCACGACGCTGGCCGACTGGTTACGTGAACGCGGAGTCGACCAGATCGACGTGGTCGGCATCGCGACCGACCACTGCGTGCGGGCGACGGCGGCCGACGCGGTAGCCAATGGGTTCACCACACGCGTCCTGCTCGACCTGACCGCCGGGGTCACCGCCGAGTCGACCGCCAAGGCCGTCGAAGACCTGCGCGCGGTGGGCGTCGAGATCGTCTAGTCGCCGGCTGTCGGGTCGACCGGCTTACCCGTCCACGACGGCGCCCGGCCCTCCAGGAACGCCCGCACGCCTTCCTTGGCGTCGTCGTGTCCCATCAGCTGCAGGTGGATCTGCGTCTCGCGGGCGCCGACTTCGGACCGATCGAGGTCGTACGCGTCCCACAGCAGCCGCTTGCTGGCCGCCACCGACATCGGCGCGGTGTTGACGGCGATGTCGCGGGCGAGGTCCAACGCGGCGGGCAGCACCTCGTCGGCGGGCAGTACCCGGCTGCCCAACCCGAGCTGCACCGCCCTCGTCCCGTCGAAAGTGGCTCCGCTCAGCAGTATTTCGGCCGCGTTGGCGACACCGACCAGGCGCGGAAGGATCCAGTGGGAATAGGCGTCACCGACCACTCCGCGCCGCACCTGCACGACGCCGTAGCGGCCCCCGGCGGCGAAGAACCGGATGTCGCACTGCAGCGCCAGCGTCAGCCCCAACCCGATCGCGTGCCCGTTGACCGCTGCAATGACCGGCTTGGGCAGCGTCCACGCGGGCACATCGATACCGGCCGCGCTGAAGCCCGAGCCCGGGGCGGCGAAGGTGGCTTCGCCGGCGGCCAGGTCGGCGCCTGCACAGAACGCAGGCGGGGTTCCGGTCAGCACGATCACCCGCACCGCGTCGTCGCCGCCGAGCCGCCGGTAGGCGTCGGCGAGTTCGTCGCGCATGCCGTCGCCGACGGCGTTGCGCTGCCGCGGCCGGTTCAGCGTGATGGTCGCCACCCCGTCCTCGACGCCGGTCAGCAGCGTGCGGTAACCGGGCAGGTCGGGGCGGGCGGGCACGCGTTTCTCCTGGCTGGTGTGATGTTGGTGCGTAGTTGGTTGTGATGCTGCCGCATCGGGCACACCCGTATCGTCTCGTTGTCCGTGTGTGTCGTCGTCTGGAGTGAGAATTGACCCAAGCCCCCGCCCCCCAAGCCGCGTCCCTGGAGGTCTGGCCCGGTAAGGCCTACCCGCTCGGAGCGACCTACGACGGGACGGGCACCAACTTCGCGGTGTTCAGTGAGGCCGCCGAGAAGGTCGAGTTGTGCCTGTTCGACGCCGATGGCACCGAGACCCGGATCACGCTGCCCGAGAACGACGCGTTTGTCTGGCACGGTTTCATCCCGAACATCGAGCCGGGTCAGCGGTATGGCTACCGGGTGCACGGCACCTATGACCCGCCGTCGGGTCAGCGCTGCAACCCCAACAAGCTGCTGCTCGATCCGTACTCGAAGGCCATCGACGGCAATTTCGACTGGAACCAGTCGCTGTTCAGCTACAACTTCGGCGACCCCGACAGCCGCAACGACGACGACTCCGCCGCGAGCATGCCGAAGTCGGTGGTCATCAACCCGTACTTCGACTGGGGCAACGACCGCCCACCGGACTACGAGTACGCCGACTCGGTGATCTACGAGGCGCACGTCAAGGGCCTGACGCAGACGCACCCCGATATTCCCGAGAACATTCGCGGCACCTATTCGGCCGTGGCGCATCCGGTGATCATCGAGCATCTGCAGTCGCTCGGGGTGACTGCGATCGAGTTGCTACCGGTGCACCACTTCGCCAACGACTCCACGCTGATCGACAAGGGCCTGTCCAACTACTGGGGCTACAACACGATCGGCTTCCTGGCGCCCGACTCCAAGTACAGCTCCAGCCCGAATCCCGGCGGACAGGTGCAGGAGTTCAAGGCGATGGTCCGCGCACTGCATGAGGCAGGTATCGAGGTGATCCTCGACGTGGTCTACAACCACACCGCCGAGGGCAACCACCTGGGCCCGACGCTGTCCATGCGGGGCATCGACAACGGCGCGTACTACCGGCTCGTCGAAGACGACAAGCGGTACTACATGGACTACACCGGAACCGGCAACAGCCTCAACGTCGGCCATCCGCATTCGCTTCAGCTGATCATGGATTCGTTGCGGTACTGGGTCACCGAGATGCACGTCGACGGTTTCCGGTTCGACCTCGCCTCCACGTTGGCCCGCGAGTTCTACGACGTCGACCGGCTGTCGACATTCTTCGAACTCGTACAACAGGATCCGACGGTCAGCCAGGTCAAGCTGATCGCCGAGCCATGGGATGTCGGGCCCGGTGGTTACCAGGTCGGCAACTTCCCGCCGCAGTGGACGGAGTGGAATGGTAAATACCGCGACACGGTCCGCGACTACTGGCGTGGTGAGCCCGCCACGCTCGACGAACTCGCTTATCGCTTAACCGGTTCGGCCGATCTGTACGAGCAGACCGGCCGGCGACCCGTCGCCTCCATCAACTTCGTCATCGCCCACGACGGTTTCACGCTGCGTGACCTGGTGTCCTACAACGAGAAACACAACGAGGCCAACGGCGAGGACAACAACGACGGCGAGAGCCACAACCGGTCCTGGAACTGCGGCGTGGAGGGGCCGACCGACGATCCCGAGATCAACGCGCTGCGATCGCGCCAACAGCGCAATTTCCTTACGACGCTGCTGCTTTCGCAGGGCGTTCCGATGATCGCCCACGGCGACGAGCTCGGACGCACCCAGCAGGGCAACAACAACGTGTACTGCCAGGACAACGAACTGTCGTGGATCGACTGGTCAGACCCCGACACCGATCTGATGGAATTCACCCGCAAGGTGTCGGCGCTGCGCGCGGCGCACCCGGTGTTCCGCCGGCGCCGGTTCTTCTCCGGGCGGCCCGTACGCCAGCGCGGCGGTGACGGGCTGCCCGACATCGCCTGGTTCGCACCCGACGGCTCGGAGATGAGCGACGAGGATTGGGAAACGGGTTACGCGAAGTCAATCGCGGTGTATCTCAACGGCAACGGCATTCCCGATCGCGACGTGCGCGGGCAGCGCATCGTCGATGACTCGTTCGTTCTGTGCTTCAACGCCCACTACGAACCGATCGACTTCGTGATGCCGGAGAAGAAGTTCGGGGACTCCTGGATCGCGGTGATCGACACTGCGGCCGATGACGGCGACGAACCGACACCCGTCGAAGCCGGGCGGAAGGTTCAGGTCGCGGCGCGTTCCGTTCTGGTGTTGCAAGCGGCGACGGAAGAGTAGCCGCCTCCGTCGCCAGGGCTCCGCGAAACTGAGGTTTTGCGCGACAAATCGCCGGATTTTCGATCACAAGCTCAGATTCGGCGCCGAAGAAGGTACCCCTACTCGACCACCGGGAAGAACGAATCGCCGTCTTCAGGGGTGCCGTCGATCTGGCCCATGTCGCGGCCGTGCTGGTCGGGGTCGATGCGCTCGAGCTGGTCGTCGGGGCGCAGCTCGGTGTCGCCGCTCGGCTCACTCCTCGGCTGGTTCAGCTCGGGCTGCTCGGGCTCTTCGGCGGCGAGTTTCTCGTCGAGGCTCTCGTCGACCTCTCCGTCGGCATTGATCTTGTCGGCTTCACGCCACCCCTCTGGCGGATCGACGGTCTCGTCGCCGTCGTCGTTGCGCACGTCGTCGGAGTCCAAGGCCTCCGTCGGGCGCAGCGTGTCGCCGACGCCGCCGCCGTCGTTGGGTGAATAACCTGGGTCAGGGTTTGCGCTCACAGGTATTCGGTTGCCCACCTGCCCGGTGGCTAAACGCCGCACCGCGCGGCGAACCGACCCCTACCGTCCGCCGACCGACCCTCGGCAGCCAGCCGTATCCGGCCCGACGATCGCCGAAAACGACTGTGCGACAGGCTTCTTGACCGGCGAAATCCCTGACGGTGACGTCCTTTTGTGCTACGGTTTGTCCCAGAGCAACCGTGGCCGTCGTGAATGACAGTCTGAGTTGTCACACGCCCTGGCGGGGCGAGTAGGAGCCGATGAGCGGCGGCGCCTACCGGCGGCCACGGTTGCCGTCCAATTCCTTCGTCGCGACGTTGCACCCCGCCACGACTCGCGCACTTCCATAATTTTCGTGAGTGTCAGTAATGCTGGGCCGGTCGCCGTATGCTGCCCTGCATGACGGCCCCCACCAGCACCGGGCGCCGCGTGACCGCTCAAGACTGGATCCAGACTGGTTTTGATGTGCTCGCCGACGGCGGCCCCGGCGCGCTGCGGATCGGCCGTCTGTGTGAGCGTCTCGACGTCACCAAGGGCAGCTTCTACTGGCATTTCACCGATATGCCTGCCTACCGCGACGCGCTCGCCCGTGCGTGGGCCAACCTGCACGACGAACAGCGACGCCGATTCGAGGACATGCGCGGTGCCGAGCCCCGCCCCCGGTTGGCGGCGATGATCCAGACGCTGATGTGTCCCGACCAGTGGGCGTTGGAGCGCGCGATGCGGGTCTGGTCGTTGACCGACCAGACGGTGTTGGCCAGCGTCCAGCAGAGCGATGTGCGGGTGCGCAGCGCCGTGCGGGAGGCGCTCGTCGACTACGGATTCGACGACGGCGAGGCCGATCTGCGTTCGGCTCTCCTGTTCGCTACAGGCATCGGCTTGTTGCACGAAGTGCGGTCGGCACCGCGCGAGCCTGCGGCATTGAGCGAGCGCGTACTCGACCTCATGCTTCACCGATAGGCCGCGACGGCTTGAGCCCGGTCTTTCCGTCGAGGTACTGCAGCAGGTGGTGGGCGGCGAGTTCGACGTCCTTGTGTCGCCACTCCGACGCCCGGTACACGCACGCGATCAGCCCCGACCGGTGGAGTCGCCGAAAGTCGCCGTAGACGAACGCGTACCGCGCCTTGGTCTCGTCGCGCGCGCCCTCGGTCAGGCCGAGATGCCAGGCCGCGTAGTCCTCCCACGAGTGCGTGTCCAGGTAGGAGTTCTGCGCCTCGGCGCGCGGCTGTACCTCGCCCCAATCGCTGTCGAGCACGTACTGGCGCGCATCGATGAGCTCACGCGCTTTAGCCATCGCAGCGTCGTTGAGCGAGTATTTGGCCACGGTCAGATCAACCTCAGATCAGCCGATGATGCGCGCGATCGACTTCATCGGGATCCGCAACCAACTCGGCCGGAAGCGCGCCTCGTACGCGGCCTCGTAGATCGCCTTGTCCAGTTCGTAGGCCGCCAGCAGCTGACCGGAGTCTCGCGGGTCGGTACCCGACACCCCGGCGTACCCCTCGCAGAAAGACGCGGCGTTGCGGTCCACCCACTCGCGGGCCCGCGCACCGAGCTGACGGTCGTGGTCTTCGTCGGAGGACTGTTCCATCAACCGTTGGTAGGCGGCGTATTCGAACGACCGCAGCACCCCGGCCACGTCACGCAGCGGGGAATCCGGTCGGCGCCGTTCCTCAAGCGGCTGGCCGGGCTCGCCCTCGAAGTCGATCAGCAGCCACCCCTCGGGGATGCGCAACACCTGGCCGAGATGCAGATCGCCGTGGATGCGCTGAACAGTGACCGTCTCGTCCGACAGCTTGCGGTACCGCTCCTCGATCAGCGGCGCGTACTGCTCGAGATCGGGCACGGACTTGGTCGCCGACGCCAGCCGCTCCAAGGCCGTGTCGGTCGGGAAGGCGGTGGTCTCGGTGCCCAGTTCGTCGGCCAGCGTGGCGTGCACCGACGCGACCGCCTCACCGAGCCGATACGACTCGCCCGCGAAGTCGCCCCCGACCTCGTCGGCGTACAGGTCGCCCTCGGCGAACAGGTCGCGGGTGCTGGCGGTGGCCATATCCCAGCCCTCGGCCGAGGTCGCCGCGAACTCGGTGACCATGCCGAGCGCGCACGGCTCACCGTCCTCACTTCCGTCCCAGGTGGTCTCGAACGAGCCGAGCAGCCGCGCCACATGCGGGTTGTCGGCGCGGGCCAACACCCGGTTCAGCTCGATGTCCGGGTTGATACCCGGCGTGATGCGGCGGAAGAGCTTGAGGATCGCCTTCTCCTCGAACACCACGCTGGTGTTGCTCTGTTCGGCCGACGAGACCCGCGGCGCCGCGTCCAGCGGCAACTCCACGCCGGGTTCCTTGACGAAGCGCACGGCCTCGGCGCCGGACCCGACCGTCGCTGACGAGTCGATCAGCGACAGCAGATACTGCGCCGCGCCGGGGTCGTAGAGCGCGTCGTAGGCGGTGCGCTCGCCCGAGGAATCGGCGGACACACCGATCGTTGCGACCTCTAGGAATTCATGGTCAATCGGACCCCTGTCTGGTGCCGCCGCATTCGCGGCTCCGAAGTTCCAGCGCACCAACACCTGATAGCGCTCGGTCGAGCCGTCGGTGTAGGACACGTCGAGCAGTACGAGGTCAAGATCCTCACGCAGGGCGGTACGGGCCGCCTGCTGCACATTGGCCAATTCGCGGCTGCGGCCGGCGTACCACCGTTGGTGCGGCAGCCACTCTTCGAACGGCAGGGTCATGACTGTTCTCCATGCTCCGGGCTGGGTGCCTTCAGCGAGAACCAGTAGAACCCATGGCCGGGCAGGGTCAACAGGTACGGCAACTGGCCGATGCGGGGAAACTCCACGTATCCGGTCATCTCGACCGGCGTGTATCCGTTGTAGGCCTGCAGATTCAACTCGATCGGCTGAGGGAACCGGGAGAGGTTGTTGACGCAGAGCACGGTGTCCTTCGCGCCGGCCCCGTCACCTGACTCCTTCTCGACCTCGCGGACGTAGGTGAGCACCGACGGGTTGGAACCGCCCAGTTCGTGGAAGCTCCCGATGGCGAACGCCTCATGGCGGCTGCGCACCGCGAGCATCGTGCGGGTCCAGTTGAGCAGCGAGTTCGAGATGTCCCGCTGCGCTTCGACGTTGACGGCCTGATAGCCATAGATCGCGTCCTGGTTCGGCGGCAGATACAACCGCCCGGGCGTCGCTGTCGAAAAGCCCGCGTTGCGGTCGGGCGTCCACTGCATGGGGGTGCGCACCGCGTCGCGGTCGCCGAGCCAGATGATGTCGCCCATCCCGATCTCGTCGCCGTAGTACAGCACCGGCGACCCGGGCAGCGACAGCAGCAGCGCGGTGAACAACTCCATCTGGTTGCGGTCGTTGTCCAGCAGCGGCGCCAGCCGTCGGCGGATACCGACGTTCGCCTTCATCCGCGGATCCTTGGCGTACTCGGAGTACATGTAGTCGCGCTCTTCGTCGGTGACCATCTCCAGCGTCAACTCATCGTGGTTGCGAAGGAAGATGCCCCACTGCGCCATCTCGGGGATGTCGGGCGTCTGCGCCAAAATCTCCGAGATCGGGAACCGCGACTCGCGTCGGACCGCCATGAAGATCCGCGGCATCAGCGGGAAGTGGAACGCCATATGGCATTCGTCGCCGCCGGTGTCCGGATCACCGAAGTACTCGACGACGTCGGCGGGCCACTGGTTGGCCTCGGCCAACAGCACGCGACCCGGATACTCGTCGTCGATCACCTTGCGGCAGTGCTTGAGGAACGCATGGGTCTCGGGCAGGTTCTCGCAGTTGGTGCCTTCCCGCTCGAAGAGGTAGGGCACCGCGTCCAACCGGAAGCCGTCGATGCCGAGGTCGAGCCAGAACCGCAGGACATCGAGCATCGCCTCTTGTACGGCGGGGTTGTCGTAGTTGAGGTCGGGCTGGTGGCTGAAGAAGCGGTGCCAGTAGAACTGCCGTCGCACCGGATCGAAGGTCCAGTTCGACTCCTCGGTGTCGACGAAGATGATGCGGGCGTCGTTGTACTTGTCGCTGGTGTCGCTCCACACGAAGTAGTCGCCGTACGGACCGTCGGGGTCGCGGCGTGATTCCTGAAACCACGCATGCTGATCGGAGGTGTGGTTCATCACCAGGTCGGTGATGACGCGGATACCGCGGCGGTGCGCGGCGTCCAGCAGTTCGACGAAGTCCTCGACGGTGCCGAACTCGGGCAGCACCTTGTAGAAGTCGCGGATGTCGTAGCCACCGTCGCGCAACGGCGAATCGTAGAACGGTGGGAGCCAAAGACAGTCCACGCCAAGCCACTTCACGTAGTCGAGTTGCTCGGTCAGCCCGCGCAGATCGCCGATGCCGTCAGAGTTCGAGTCGTAGAAGGCGCGCACCAGCACCTCGTAGAAGACGGCACGTTTGAACCAGGTGCGGTCCTCGGGCAGGATCCGGGCGTGGCTGAAGTCTTCGGCGGTGGGGTGCTCGACGACACCGTCCTCGACGTGACTGCCCTCCGCCGGGTCGTGGTCGGCGGATGCTCTGACACCGCTGTGCTTATCCATACGGCCTTCAACCTACCCACGTCGCGAGGAAACGAATCGGTGGAAAAATCTGCCGACGCTCACTTCGGTATCGTTCCGGCGTGGCCACACGTGATCACGGCGACCCCGGCGATGCACCGTCGATTCCTCCGCCGCTGACGGAGGTCGTCAACTCCGTGCGCCCGACGGCCGCCGAGGAAGCCCGGACCATCGCCGCATCCACCAATACCGCAACATTGGCGACGCTGACGGCCGACGGGGATCCGTGGGCGTCATTCGTGACGTACGGATTGCTCGAGGGCGCCCCGGTGCTGTGCGTGTCCAACCTCGCCGAGCACGGCCGCAACCTGTTGACCGACCCGCGGGCGAGCATCGCGATTGTCGCGCCGACGTCGGAGACCGACCCACTGGCCAGCGGGCGGGTCACGCTCGCTGGGGTGGTGGAGCGACCCGCCGACGATGAACTCGCCGCCGCGCGCGAGGCACACCTTTCGGCCGTCGCCGCCGCCAAGTACTACATCGACTACAGCGATTTCACGCTGTGGGTGCTGCGGGTGCAGCGGGTGCGCTGGGTCGGTGGTTACGGGCGGATGGAGTCGACGACGAATGATGCGTATTCGGCCGCGCAGCCCGATCCGGTGCAACCGTTGGCGGCCGGCGCCGTCGCGCATCTCAACGCCGATCACGCCGACACGCTGGTCGCGATGGCCAAGGCGCTGGGCGGCTACCCGGACACCACCGCGGCGACCTGCACCGGCGCCGACCGGTACGGCCTCGACCTGCGGCTCACCACCGAGCGCGGGCTCGCCTACACGCGGATCGGCTATCCCAAGAAACTCGACTCGATCGACGAATTGCGTTCGGCCGCCGTCGAGCTGACCCGCCTGGCGCGCCGCGGCTGAAATACCATCACCTCATGACTGCGGCTCCCTCCGGGCGACCGGCCACCTGGCAAGCGGCGTTCGACCTGATCGCCACCCGCGGCCACGAGCGCCGTGAGGAGCCGTTCAAGTTGGCCAGCGGCCAGCTCAGCCACGACTACATCGACGGCAAGTACGCGATCGACACCGGTGAGCGGTTGACCATCGTCAGCCGCGCGGTCGCCGAGCTGGCTGAGAGCCGCGGCATCGAGTTCGACGCGGTGGGCGGGCTGACCATGGGCGCCGACCCGCTGGCCCACGGCGTCGCGATGGTCACCGGCAAGGCGTGGTTCTCGGTCCGCAAGGAGCAGAAGGCGCGCGGTCGCGAACAGTGGATCGAGGGCACCCGCTTGGCGCCGGGTACGCGGGTGTTGCTGGTCGACGACGTCATCAGCACCGGCGGCTCGACCGAGATCGCGTTCGACCGGGTGACCGCGGCGGGTGCGGTGGTCACCGGCGTGATCCCGATGGTGGACCGCGGCGACATCGCCGCCAAACGCTTTGCCGCGCGGGGCGTGCCGTTCGCCGCGCTGGTCACGTACCGAGACCTGAGCATCGAACCGGTCAAGGACGTCTGAACTCCGGTTAGGTCAGCCGATCGCGGCGGCCCAGTGCTCCGCCAGGTATTTGGTGGCGGCCTCGGTCTGCTGGGGTGAGGGCACCGTCACCGGCCCGTTGATGACGGGCAATGATTCCGCCGCCGCCTTGTCCAAAGTGCCGTCGGCGGCCATGTTGTCGGCGCGGACCGGTCGAACACCACCGAGCGCGAGCAAGTTCTGGCCCTCGTCGCTGTAGAGGAATTCCTGCCAGAGCCGCGCCGCGGCCGGGTGCGGCGCGTCTTTGTTGATCGCCTGGTAGTAGTACCCGGCGACGGTGTAATCCGGCGGAACTAACACCTGCCACGACGGCAGCTTCTTGCTTTCGGCGGCGTTGACGTAGTTCCAGTCGATCACGACCGGCGTCTGACCGGATTCGATGGTGGCCGACGTCGGGTTGACGGGGACGAAATTGCCCGCGTCGGCCAACTTCTGGAAAAACTCGACACCGGGCGCGATGTCGTCGACCGAACCCCCTTGGGACAGCGCAACCATCACCACGCCCGAGAACGCGGCACCGGCCTGGGTGGGGTCGCCGTTGAGTGCCACCGCGCTCCGGTACTCCGGCTTCAGCAGGTCGTCGATGCGCGTGACCGGCGGCACCTTCGCCGAGTCGTAGCCGATCGACATGTAGCCGCCGTAATCGTTGACCCACGCTCCGTCCCGGTCTTTGAACGCCGAAGGGATGTCGTCGAAGTTGACCACCTTGTACGGCGCGAACATCCCGGTGTTGGCGAGCGCGACGGACTGTCCGAGGTCGAACACGTCGGGTGCGGTGTCGCTGCCCTTCTGCTGATTGGCCGCGTCGATCTCCTCCTGGCTCGACGCGTCGGGCTGCGCCGAGTTGACCGTGATGCCGTATTTGTCGGAGAACGCCCTGATGATCGCGCCGTAGTTTGCCCAATCCGGTGGTAGGGCAATCACATTGAGTTCACCCTCGTTCTTGGCCGCCGCGACCAGCCCGTCGATCCCGCCGAAATCCTCGGCCGACGTGGCTTCTGCGGCCTTGACACCGGGCTGGGTCCGCTCAGCGTCACCGCTCTGTTCCGGCGACGCGCACGCGACCGAACCGGCCAGCAGCAGAACGGATGCGGCGAACGGGGCCGCCAGAGTCGTGATCTTCAATGCCGAACCTTCCGATGGTCAGGAGTCGGCGCGGTGGTGCAGCGGCTGCCGCACCGGATCGCCCCGGTGGACGACGTGCAACTCCCATCGGAGTTTGCCAGACCGTTCGCTTTGCCCGGCGTTAGCATTCTCGTGTGGCGCGACGCGAAGTTTCGGGGGACTTCGACTACCTGATAGACGATCCGGTCGATGTCGCGGACGCCGCCGATCCGGGGCCGCACGCCGACGCCGAGGTCTTCGACCCCGACAAGGTGCCCGGACGCGACATGATGTTCGACGCATTCGACGAGAACAGCTGGTATTTCGAGCCCGCCCCGCCGCCCTGGTACCGGACAAAACGAAATCTCAGCGTCTTGATCGCCGCCGCGATCGCGGCCGTCGCGCTCGTCGTCTCCGCAGTCCTGCTGGTGCTCCACTCGCCTGGCGAGCCGGCCGACCAGGAGTCCGAACCGGTCCGCCCGACCGTACAGACGACGGCACCGGCGCGCACGCCACCGCAATCACCGAGCACCCCGCCACCCTCGCCACGGCCGGCTCCACCGCCACGCGTCCAGACGTCGGCGGCGCCGGTCGCCCCTCCGCCGCCGGCGACCAACCGACCGCGCACTCCACCGACCAGAGCCGGCCGCGACCCGGAGATCGGGGTGACGCGCACACCGGTCACGCGGTCGCCGATCAGCGTTGCACCGCAGCGCCCCAGCCAGTCCCAGCGATGAGTATGGCCGCATTCGAGCCCGAGGCCATGTTCGCCGCGGCGCCCGTCGCGGCGCTCGCCACCGTGGGTTCCGCAGGGGCGCCACACCTGGTGCCGGTCGTGTTCGCCGTGCACGCCGGGATGGCCTACACCGCCGTCGACGCCAAGCGGAAGTCGACGCGCAACCTCCGGCGGTTGAGCAACATCGAGGGCAACCCGCACGTGAGCATGCTCGTCGACCACTACGACGACGACTGGACGCAGCTGTGGTGGGTGCGTGTCGACGGCCTAGCCGAAATCCACTACAGCGGCGAAGAATTGGCGGCCGGATACACGCTGCTACGCAACAAGTATTCGCAGTATGAGCGAATCGCCCTCGACGGCCCCGTGGTCAGCGTGACCATCACGAAGTGGGCTTCGTGGCAGGCCTGAGCGCCAAATCGATCAAGCCCTTGTGCTCGCTGTCGGATAGGGGAATTGTGGTCTAACACACACTTTGGCGGCGGCAGCGCAGCCGTCGTGGAAGGGAACGTCATGGTTGACAAGACGACACATTCCCAGGGCGCCGGAGCCGCCCCGAACGCGGACAGTCCGGCCGCCATCCGCAATGTGGTGCTGGTGGGCCCATCGGGTGGCGGCAAGACAACACTCGTCGAGGCACTTCTGGTGGCCGCAGGAGTCCTGACCAGACAGGGTTCCGTTCAGGACGGCACCACCGTCTGCGACAGCGACGACGCCGAGATCGCCCAACAACGTTCGGTAGGCCTTGCGCTCGCGTCCCTACGACACGACGGCATCAAGGTCAATCTCATCGACACCCCCGGCTACGCCGACTTCGTCGGGGAACTGCGAGCGGGATTGCGTGCCGCGGACTGCGCGCTGTTCGTGATCGCCGCCAACGAAGGAGTCGACGAACCCACCAAGGCGCTGTGGCTCGAATGCAGCCAGGTGGGAATGCCGCGCGCCGTAGTCATCACCAAACTCGACCACGCCCGCGCGAACTACCCCAACGCGTTGGCCGGCGCGCAGCAGGCGTTCGGCGACAAGGTACTTCCGCTGTACCTGCCCGCGAACTCACCGTGCACCGGGCTGATCGGGCTGTTGTCCGAGGCGCACTACGAATACGCCGACGGTAAACGCACCGCCACCCATGCACCCGACGACTCGTACGCCGACGCGATCTCCGAGCACCGCGGCCTGCTGATCGAGGGCATCATCGAGGAGTCCGAAGACGAGACGCTGATGGAGCGCTACCTCGGCGGTGAGGAGATCGACCGGTCGGTGCTCATCGACGACCTGGAGAAAGCCGTCGCAAGGGCGACGTTCTTCCCCGCGCTCCCGGTGTGCAGCGGCACGGGCGTCGGCACGCAGGAACTGCTTGAGATCATCACCGCCGGCTTTCCCTCACCGCCCGAACACCGGCTGCCCGAGGTCTTCACGCCGCAGGGCAAACCGCGCGCCGAGCTTCCGTGCGACCCGAACGGCCCGCTGCTGGCCGAGGTCGTCAAGACGACATCCGATCCCTACGTGGGACGGGTGAGCCTGGTCCGGGTGTTCTCGGGAACCATCGCTCCCGACTCGACAGTGCATGTGTCCGGCCACTTCTCGTCGTTCTTCGGCGGGAGCGGCTCCCTGACCGGCTCGCTCGCAGCGCACGAGGATCACGACGAGGACGAGCGCATCGGGTCGCTGTCCTTTCCGCTCGGCAAGCAGCAGCGTCCCGCTTCCTCGGTGATCGCCGGCGACATCTGCGCGATCGGACGTCTCAGCCGGGCCGAGACCGGTGACACGCTGTCCGACAAGTCCGATCCGCTCGTGCTGCGGCCATGGAGCATGCCCGAACCGCTGCTGCCCATCGCGGTGCAGCCACGAGCGAAGACCGACGAAGACAAACTGTCCGGCGGTCTGCAACGGTTGGCCGCCGAGGATCCGACCCTGCGCATCGAGCAGAACCCCGAGACACATCAGATCGTGCTCTGGACGATGGGCGAAGCGCACGCCAACGTCGTCCTCGATGCGCTGTCGCGGCGCTACGGCGTCGCCGTCGACGGCGTCGAGTTGCGCATTCCATTGCGAGAAACGTTCGGCGGCAAGGCCAAAGGACACGGGCGCCACGTCAAGCAGTCCGGCGGGCACGGCCAGTACGCGGTCTGCGACATCGAGGTCGAGCCGCTGCCCGAAGGCTCCGGTTTCGAGTTCATCGACAAAGTCGTCGGCGGCGCGGTGCCCCGCCAATTCATCCCGAGCGTCGAAAAGGGCATTCGGGCGCAGATGGAGAAGGGCGTCGGACCCGGCTACCCGGTCGTCGACATCCGCGTCACGCTGTTCGACGGCAAGGCCCACAGCGTCGACTCGTCCGACTTCGCCTTCCAGATGGCCGGCGGCCTCGCGCTGCGGGAAGCGGCCGCGGCGACCAAGGTGAACCTGCTCGAACCAGTCGACGAGGTGACGGTGCTGATTCCCGACGACTTCGTCGGCGCCATCATGGGCGATTTGGCCGGGCGGCGGGGCCGTGTGCTCGGCACCGAAAAGGTCGGCGACGACCGCACACTGGTCAAGGCCGAGATCCCCGAGGTCGAGCTGAGCCGCTACGCCATCGACCTGCGTTCGCTGGCCCACGGTGCCGGCACGTTCACCAGGACCTTCGCCCGTTACGACCCGATGCCCGACCACGCTGCCGCGAAGGTCACATCGACGGTGTGATCCGGGTCAATCAGCGGATTCTGCAGGCGCTGCCAGAGGGTTCTCAGGAGGCCTCCCTAGCGTCGCCGCCATGAAGGACCGGACGCATCTGCTGGCTCACGTGATCGTGACCGGGCTCCTGGCGGTCATCGTGATGGTCGCCGCCTGGCTCTGCCTGTTCAACGGCGCCATCTGAATGCATCACCGGGGCCGATCCCCACGCCAGCTGAAGCTGTTGACGTATTTGCCCATATCCAGGGCGATCTGGAGGTTGGCACCGGACGGTTTGCCGAACCCGAAGTCGGGGCTGAACTGGTGGTACGGCCCGACTGCCGCCGCAATCAACGCCAGGTCGTTCTTCACCGCGGCCACGACCAGAACCCGCATGCGCAGATAGCTGCTGTTGGCGCCTTGCGGCCAACAGTCGGCGACTTCGCCGTATCCCGAGTGGAAGCCGACCATCGCGTTGGGAACCTCGTACGCGGTCCGGGTGTCGGGAAAAGTGGCTTTCACCAACGACTTTGCGATCTCCTGCGCGGATCGGCCCGCGGCGGGTTCGCTGAACAACTGCAGCGTCCCACCGTCACCGGCGAGCAGTTCGGCGGTCACCCCGTTGGGCTTGGTGCTCACCCGGTAGGCCGACTCCGACGCGGGATAGGACACCGAGAACGCGCCGTTTGGCGAGGTGAAACGAGGGTTGATGGACACCGGGGTGCCGGTCGGCGGACGCCCGCAGTCGGGTGGGCATATGTAGCGCACCGGCGGCTTGGCCATCATCGCCGACATCCCGACCAGGGCAGCGGCGATCACCGCGATCACGGCCAACCACGTCAGCACCAGCCGCCTGCGCGACGTGCGCCGCGGCGCCGCGGCCGCGTATGCACCTGCCGGAACCGCGTATCCAGGAAAGAAATTCGTCGGTGCGCTCATTCGGGGTCACCGCGAACCGGCCGCGATTCGCGCCTCGCCCTGCGTGATGAGCGCGACGACGCACGCGTCGCCACCCCGCACGCCGGGCAGAACGCCATGTCCGGCACGACGTGTCCACAGTGCGGGCACAGCAGCGGTTCCTCCGCACGGATCTCGTCGTGCGCCTCGTGGAGCAACGCCAGGTGCAGGCCCAACCGCAGCAACAGCAACGCCACCCCCGCCAGCACGAGGTAGCCCACCAACATCAGCACCTGCGGGAAGCGGGCGACGTCGATCACGCCCAGCGCCAGATACACGCCCAGCACGGCGACGGCGAAGCCGATGAGCATCGCGCGCACGACACCCGGGCGCTGGTCGCGTTTGCTCGGCGGGCGGGTGAACCACAATGCGGCACCGATCAATCCACCTGCCGCCGCGGCGATCAACGGCGCGGCCAGCCCCCTGATGCCCGCCTCGACCAGCAGGCTCTCCATCGGCCGCTTGCTCACCACTCCCGTGCCGAACTGCGGAGCCAGCCGCGTGAGCGTCGCCGCCGCGGAAAAACTCAAGGCCCCCAGCGCCCCGATCATGAAGCCGTCCAACGTTTCTCGTGAGGACGGCCGCGTCAGGCGAACGATCACCGCGGGTGACAACGTCAGGAGGACCCCGCCGAGCGGAACCGCGATACCCATGCGCAGCATGTGCTCGCCCGCGATCGCCGAACCCAACGCCACACCATAGGATTTGGCGAACATCGCACCGGTCAACGACGCCCAGCCCACCCCGAGGCCCACCGCCAGGCCGACCGTGAGAACCAGTGTGCCGATGGGAAAGTCGCGGAACGCGTCCGACTCACGCAGGTACAGGACGAACAGCAGCGGTAATCCCAGTGCGGCGACGGACACCACGGCGGCGGGTAACCGCAGGAACGCGAACGCGATCAGAGCCGCCACCAACACGAGAAGGCCGATCCGGAACGCGGCGCGCGAGCGCTGCGGCAGGTGCGGGAACAGCGAGCTCGCGACCGAGACCTGCAGAAGGTGTTCGTTCGGCGCGGCGCTGAAGTCCAGCGGCCGCAACCAGTCCGGGCCCTCGCGCGGCCGCGGTGTCAGGTGGCATCCGCACAACCCGCAGTACTCGCCGGCCGGCACGTCGGTCTTGCAGACCCGGCACTCGGCGGTCGGCACGCTGTCGTCGTCACCGGTGGTCATGCCGCCGCCTTCTGGAGCGTGAGCACGTTGCGCACGAGGTTGTCGACGTCCGGAGTGCCGAGGCCGGTCACCAGGTCATAGCCGGGCAGCGCGTCCGCGACCGCGTTACCTCCGAGGGTGACGTCGCGGAAGGCCGGCAGCGGGGCGCCCCGCGAGATGCGGTACAGCAATGGGTTCAGGTCGCCGAGCAGGCGGCCGCCGTTGGCGAGCAGGTACTGGTTCATCACCGCGGCCAGGCCCGCCCATATCGGTGCCGACTGCGACGTGCCGCCACCGACCAACGGCGTCTGCGCAAAGACGATGCGCACACCGGTGAACGGGTCCGCGACGGCCGCGACGTCCGGAGTCAGCCTTCTGTCGGTGTCGCGGTCGGGCCACACCTCGCGCTGCCAGTCGGGACGGTCGAACACCGCCGAGACACCGCCGCCCGTGCCCACCGACAACGGCACGTCGAACCAGGCCTGCTCGGACAGCCACCGACCGTCGCTGTCCGTGGACAGGGTGGTGCCGCCCACATCGGTCATCTCGGGCAGCGAGGCGATCGAGTCCAGGCCGACGTCGGACTCGCCCGGCGGCGAGGACCAGTCGTCGCCGCCTTTGCACTCGAGGCCCGCCAGGTCGCCACTGGCGTTGAACGCCGTGGTGCCGTGTGACTGCGCGGTGGCCAGCGCCGAGCGCACAGGGGCGAGGTCGGCAGCCGTGATCAGCTTGTCGCAGCCCCACCCGATGGAGAAGCTCCACACGGCGCCGGGATACCGGCGGTCCGTCTCCTCGAGCATCTGGCCGATGCGTTCGAACGCGCCGTCGGCGGTGACGGTCGGAAGCGCACTGACCACGACCTTGCGCGCATCGGGAGCGACCGCGTGCGCCACCTGAAGGTCCATCGTGGCTTCCCCGCGCGGTTCGTCGAGTTCACCGATCACCTCGGGGGTGAAGCGGGGCAGGTCGTAAGTGTCGGCGAAGCTGTCGAGGTCGGCCTGGTCGAAGCCGTCGAAGGCGAAGAACACGATTGTGGTGCCCTTGCCTGTGTAGCCGGCCGCGGCAAGCGGTGCGGCGTTGTAGGTGTTGCGCAGCGCCTCGGGAGTCAGGCCCTTGTCCGGCACATCCAGCGGCAGCGTCCAGATGTGCGACAAGTGGTGCGGCATGTAGCCGAGGATCCGGCCGATCTCAGAGACCTCCTCGCGCAACGCATCCGGCACGTCCGGTTGTTGCGGGGATGCGTAGAAAACCTGGCCGCGGCGGCCGCGGTAGTCACGGACCTCGACGTCGAACGCATCCGCGACGGACGCCGCCGGTCCTTCCACCACCGCCCAGGGATGACCGGGGCGCCAGCGAACGGAAAGACCGTGGCCGTCGGCCCATGCGTACATTCCCACGGGGCGGTGTTCGTCGCGCAGCGCCATCGTCAGCTGAACCCCGCTGTCGAGCGAGGGCCCCAGATCGGTCGAGCTCGCCAACAGGTAGGAGTACGGCCCGGCGATCACCTCGCCGCCGAAGCGCGCGGAGACGGGGCGCAGATCGGAGACGAGTACGAATACGCCCACCGTGATCAGCGCCAGCACGCCGAGATGCCGCACACTCACGGACGTCAGCGTATTTCGAACCCGGGTCGATGGACGGCTAGTGGTCGCCCGGGATCGCCGTCGGCGCAGGCGGTGCGGTCACCGTCGGCGAGAACGGGTTGGGTCCCGGCGAGATGCGCGGCGCCTTGTCGGTGGTCTCGACCGGCGGCGGAGGCGGCGCCTCGGTCGTGGTTGTCGTAGTGGTCGTCGTGGTGGTCTCCTCCGGCGCCTTCTCCTCGGTGGAGCACGATGCGCTGAACATGACCATCGCGACCGCGGCGGCACCACCCGCGACGGCGGCGATGCGACGACCGATCTGAGCTGACCTCATGGTTGCAGTCCTAACTGTCCCGACCGGTGCGGAGAAGGCTTCAAGATCAAAGTCGGCGTTCAAACTCTAACCCAAGATCGGGACGCTCGCTCAGTTCGAAATCGCAGCTAGCGACGCTGCGGGAACTAGGAACCGGACTTCAGCGCGCCCAACGCCTCGGCCAAGGTCGGATACAGCGAGAAGACCTGGTCGAGGCCGGTCAGCTGGATCGGCCTGCTGGTCGCGGGCCCATCGGCCACCACCGCGAAGCGGGCCGACTTGCTGACGGTCTCGTGCGTCGCGACCAGCGCCTGCAAACCCGCGGACGCGAGGAAGTCCACCGCCAGCAGGTCGACGACGAGGGCGGAGGGCTCCTGCGCGAGCGCCTCGGTGATCGCCGCCTGGAACGCCGGAACCGTGGCGAGGTCGACGTCACCGCCGACCGTCAACACAGCGATGCCGTCCTCGTGGGAGATCGAAGTGGTTATCGGCTCAATTCGTGACAACGGTGGTCCTCCGGTAGGCGCCGCCACCACGACGGCAATGGGGCGAGCTTAACGCGTCGCGTCCTGCCATAGATCAGTGCTTCAGCGGTTCATGCTGCGATACGCAGGCTAATGTCGAGAAGAGACTTCTGCGCTGGGTGATTCCGGTGTGAGCGCGAGCTGGGAGGGCCGACTGCCGCGAACATGACCGACACCGCAGACTTTCACCAGCGCTACGAACGCGAACGAGCGAGAGCCGACGATCTCGCCGATCGCGACGTGTTCCGCAGCGCGTTGGTGAACTCGCTTCAAGAGGGTTTCTTCATCACCGACGCCACCGGGTGCGTCGTCGAGATCAACGACGCCTTCGCCGAGGTCACCGGATACGGCGAGGAGGACCTGCCCTATCCGATGCCTCATCCCTGGGCGGTCGACGGGGTCGCGGCCGACGATCGCAGGGCCGCGCTGGTGCGCGACGGACGCATGACGGCCGAGACCAAGATCAGGCACCGCGACGGACGCACGCGCTGGGTCGCGATCAGCATCAACGCCGTCCCCGACCACAACTCGCGGCGCGGTCTCTATGTCGGCACCATCCGCGATGTCACGGCGCCCCGCGCCGCGGCGGAGCGCGACCGGGCGATGGCGCGGTTGGCGACGGCGGTGAGCGTCGCCAAGGACGTCGACGAGGTGCTGGCGATAACGCTCGCGCAGTGCCGCGTTCCGTTGGATGCGCAGCGTCTGATCGCGGTGACGTGGCCGAAGGCCGACGGTGAGGAGCCGACGGTGCGGGTGGCCGGTGAACCCGCGGTCACCTCGTGGAGGGACCTCGGCGAGGACTGGCGCCGTACGTTCGAGGACGCCCGCACGTGGATACCGCTGACGGTGACGCCGGTCGGCGCGGTGCCCAGCGCCGGCACCACCAGGGGCTTCGTCGCCGTGCTCTCCGGTGCGCGGGACGTCGTGCTGTGCCTCGAGCACCAGGTTCCGCGGGTGGTCAGCGCGGAGGACCGGCGACTGGTCTCGGCCCTCGTCGGCCACCTCAGCTCGGCTTTGCAGCATGTGCGGCAGTTCGAGAGCGCCAGGGAGACATCGCTGACGCTGCAGCGCTCGCTGCTGTCCCCGATCGATCTGCCGCCGGGATTCGCCGTGCGCTACGAGCCCGCCGTTCATCCGCTGGAGATCGGTGGCGACTTCTACGACGTGCTTCCCGTCGGTGACGGCCGGATCGGCATCGTGGTCGGGGACTGCGTGGGGCGCGGACTCGCGGCCGCCGCCGTGATGGGACAGCTGCGTGCGTCGACGCGCGCGCTGCTGCTCACGGGGGCGCGACCGTCGACGGTGCTCGAACACCTCGACGCCGTCGCCGAGTTCATCCCGGACGCCTACTGCACCACTGTGTTCGTCGCGATCGTCGACACCGTGTCCGCATCCGTGGAGTACAGCAACGCCGGTCACGTCCCGCCGGTGCTGGTGCCTACAACCGCGTCACCGCAACTGCTCGACGAGGCGAGCTCGGTCCCCCTGGCCGTGACGCACTCGCGGCCCCGCCCGCAGACGACGCATCCGTTACCCGCGGGCTCGACACTGATGCTCTACACCGACGGCCTGATCGAACGCCGTGACCGGTCGATCGACTCCCAGATCGACCGGATGTCGGCGGTGTTGGCCGATACCGCGAGGATGCCGATCGAAGGTGTCGCCGACGCGGTGCTGCGCGCGTTGGTGCCTGACGGTGGTTTCGACGACGACGTGGCGATCGTGATCTACCGGTCGCCGAAGGCCTCCCTCGTCATCGACGACACCGCCACCGCGGAGAAGTTGACCGAGATCCGGCACCGGTTGGGGGCCTGGCTGGCCGCCAACGGCGCCTCCGACGAGTCGGTTTCCGATCTCATCCTCGTCGTCAACGAGGCCTGCTCCAACAGCGTCGAGCACGCCTACCGCGGGCACGAGCCGGGGCGCATGCGCATCGAGGCCGAGATCCACGACACGGCGATCCACGTGCGGGTCACCGACTTCGGGTCGTGGAAGGCGCCGCCTCCCGATCCCGGCACCCGGGGCCGGGGCCTGTTGTTGATGCGCGCCGTCAGCGATCGCGTGGATCTCGACGGCACGGCGGCCGGCACCACCGTGGATATGACGTTTCAGCTACCGGAGATTCGAGTTTGAACCAGCTCTGCCCGCCTGGACACCGCTGTCGTGGTATTACAAATATTGGCAAGGAACGTCTGTCGGGAAGAGGCAGCGATGCGGATTTTGTGGCATGCACAGAGGCGGTGGGGCGGCCTCTAGGACATCGGGAGGTTCTGTGATCGGACTCGCTCACACTGCCGTCCATTGGTGTGCTTTTTTGACGGTGGGGGACGCAAAGTAGTGACCCGCAACCAGTTCCGGCTCGAGCCCGGGGACGCTGAGGCACCCCCGGTCGTCACCGCGGTCGGCGAGATCGACTTGGCGAACGTCGACGAGTTCAGCGACGTGCTGTCACGCGCGGCCGAGGACAACTCCTCCGTCACGGTCGACCTCACCGGGGTCACCTACTGCGACAGCGCCGCCCTGCGGGAGCTGTTCTCTGTCGCGGCCAACGCCAAACTCGAACTGGTCGTGCCCACGAACGGGCCGATCACCACACTTCTCGGGATCTCCGGCCTCGACAAGGTCGCGACGGTCACCGTCATCGATTGAGCGGACCGCCGTGCCAGCACCCAGCTTTCAGCCTCGCAAGCATCCCGAGCTGATCACACTGTTACACCGGATCCTCGAACGATTGCAGGCCGACGTGTCGAACACCCTGGGGGTTGCCGTCACCGTCCACGACAAGCGGTTCAACGAGGACGCGTCTGCACTCGCGACGCTCGGTATCGAAGAGAAGATGATCGCAGCTCAGCTGTCCGGACTCGGCGGGCCCGTGGCCGACGCATTGACTCATCAGGTGCCGGTGCTGAGCCTCGATCTGTGGACCGATGACCGTTGGCCCGACCTGACCTTCGATGCGGCCGCCGGATTCGCCGGCGGGATCGCGACCGACTTGAAAGCCGTACACGGAGCCGCGGCCGTGCCGGGCCTCTGGCGTGAGGACGCGGCGATTGTGTTGTCGTGCACGTTAACCGAGCCCGCCTCGGCGGTCACCATCACGACACTTGTCGCCTACGAGCAACTCGTCTCGGCGGCCCTGGTCACCACCGCCGCCCAGAACGAGGCCGCGTTCGAGGACCTGCTGGCCGCGCTGCAGTCGCGCGGCGCGATCGAGCAGGCCAAGGGTGTATTGATGGGGTTGGTCGGCTGCGACGCCGAGCAGGCGTGGAGCATGCTGCGTCGCGCGAGCCAGGAGTTCAACGTCAAGCTGCGCGAACTGGCCGTGGCGCTGTTGGAACATGTCAGCGGTCGTCCGGCCCAGCAACCGGGGATCGCCGAGCCGATCGCTCCACAGGAGTCGGCGCGTGAGGCGGCGCGGCTCTTGTGGACAGCGATGGCGCATGAGGAGCGTCGATCCGACGGGCCGTAGCGTCTGGCGCGTGCTGCTAGGGCCCGTGTTTGGCCGCCGCGGCGGCGGCCTCCGCCTCGAGTTCCTCTTCGAGCGCGCCCTCCTCGCGGCCAAGCGCAATCGTGGCCGCAGCCATCGCGACGACGGCGGCTGAGATCGCGATCGCCTTCACGCCGCCGACAGTCATATGCTCGCCGAGGACCACCGCGCCCAGCACAACGGCGACCACCGGTTCGAGAACCAGCATCGTCGGCACCGAGGTCTGTAGGGATCCTGCGTGGAATGCGGACTGTTGCAGGAACACCGCGAGGACGCCCAGCACCAGAAGCAGGTAGAGCGCAGGGGTGGTCACCACCTTGCCCACGCCGCCATTGGCGAGCAGGAACATCACGATTTTCGTCAGCAACGCGACGACGCCGAACAGCAACCCGACCGTGACCGCGAGCAACACCGCACGTTTCCACCCGGCGGTGCGGACGGCCAGGATCACACATGCGGTCACCGCACCGGCGCAGACGACTGCTACGAGAACGGAAAGGGGAACGGACGCCTCGTAGTCACCTGGCCGGGTCTTGGCAAGCAGCACGAACACCGCCAGCGCCGCGGTGAGCACCATCGCCCACATCCACTCCCGGCGAGTGACCCGACGGTTGGCGAGCCTCGCGCTCAGCGGCAGAGCGAACAGGAGGGCCGAGGTCAGAATGGGCTGAACAAGGAGCAACGAACCCTTGATCAAAGCGAGGGCCTGAAAGCCATAGCCTGCCAGCGCGGCGGCCGTGCCGGCCCACCACAGCGGCCTGCGCAGCAGCGTCGTCACCATCACGGTGCTGATGCCGTGCTCCTCCGGTACGTCCAAGGTGGCGCGCTGCCGAACCACGATGCCGATCGCCAAGAAGACCGCGGCGAGCAGGGCGAGCAGGACGACCAGACCCTGATCTACCACGAGTGGCCTACCAAAGCGTTTTGCTCCTTTCCGGCCAGGCTGCGCACATCGGACAACAACAACATACGGACCGCGGGCCTGCGCGCCTGGCTCGGTGGCAGCGACCGTTTGCGAGGTTTGGTGCCCCACCTATCGGGGCATCAAACCGATCATGAATCTGCGACGTTTGCTTGTGCTGGTCGGTGCGGTGGTCCTTCTGGTTGGAGTCATCGCCATGCTCGTCCCGGTGTCGATCTCCGGGCCGGACAACCAGAAGATCTCGTGTGGCAATGCCATCGCCGCGGACGACTCCCAGGCCAGCCAGGCCAACAGCAACGATCCCAACCAGCTGAAGAACCTCCCGATCATCGATGAGCTGACTGAAGATCCGCCGGACTACGTCGCGCAGTGCCACTCGGCGGTATCCGATCGTCGCACGTGGTCGATCCCGGTCGCGGTCATCGGTCTGGTCGTGCTGGTCGCCGGATTCCTGGTCGGCGGCCGCACCACGCGGGCGGGCTGACGCCAGTCGGTATCGCGAGGTCGGCCGGCGTCGACCCCAGCGGAGCCTTTGGACGCTAGCTGGCCTCGCGGTCGCCGGTGACCACGCGCAGTGACGGTGCCGCGGGCTCGGGTGCGATCCGCTCGTTGACCGTGGCGACGACGGTGTCGACGCGGTTGACCGCCCGGTCGCACAGACCGCGGACTCTGTCGCTGGCGGAGTCGACGTCGTCGGCGGCGCTCAACAGGTAGGCGCGCACATTGACGCGCAGTCGCTCGCCTGCGGCTCGGGCGCGGCGGCGCAACTGGTCGTCGATCTCGACCGTGACGTAGGGCATCACGCGAAGCTTCATGAAGCCACCCTAGCCGCGGGCCGTCGATCCGCGGTCTGCGCGAGCGGCCGGCCCGCGGACTCCCGCAGCGTGATGATCGTCGCGAGCGAGACCACCGCAGCGACGACCAAGTACCACGCTGGGGCGAGGTCGTTGCCGGTCTCGGCGGTCAACCAGGTGACCACATACGGGGTGGTGCCGCCGAACCCGGCGACGCAGATGTTGTAACCGATCGAGAATCCGCTGTAGCGCACGGTGGTCGCGAACAGTTCGACGCCGGCCGACACCGCGGTGGAGACGTAGATCGACTCGATGACCGCCAGGCCGCAGTGGGCGGCGATCGCGGCGACCAGCGACCCCGAATTGAGCAGCAGGAAGAGCGGATAGCCGACAACCGCGAAGGCCACCGACCCGGCAATCAGCATCGGACGGCGGCCGATCCGATCCGACAGCGCGGCCAACGGAAGGATGAGGATGAGTGCGACGAGGCTGGCCAGCGTGACCGAGAGGAAGGCGTCGGTCTGGGAGAACTCGAGCGTCTGGATGAAGTAGGTCGGCAGGAACGTGAACACCACGTAGTAGCCGACATTGAAGACGATGAACATGCCGATGACTTGCAGGATCGGCCGCCATGACGTCGTGAACGCCTCACGCAGCGGCGACTCCGCGACGCGGTCGGTCTTGCTGAGCTCGGCGAAGTGCGGTGTGTCGTCGAGGCGCAGCCGGATGTAGAGGCCGACGAGGCCCAGTGGCCCGGCGATCAGGAACGGGATGCGCCAGCCGTAGCTCTCCATCGCCTCGGTGGGCAGCAGCGCCTGAAGGAGCGTCACGGTGATGGAGCCGAGCAGGAAGCCCAGCACGCCGGACCACGCCATGAAGGTGATGGTCAGCCCGCGGCGTCGTTGGGATGCGAACTCCGCGAGATAGACGGCGCCGCCGCCGTATTCACCGCCGGCGGAGAATCCCTGGAGGCAACGCAGGAGCAGAAGGAGCAGCGGCGCGGCGACGCCGATCGAGGCGTAGGTGGGCAGCACGCCGATGAGGACGGTCGCGCCCGACATCAGCAGGATCACCAACGCCAGGACCCGTTGCCTGCCGATCTTGTCGCCCAGGGGGCCGAAGACGAATCCGCCGAGCGGACGCATGAAGAAGGCGGCCGCGAAAATCGCGAACGTGTTCAGCAGTGCCGCCGTCTCGTTGCCCGCCGGAAAGAAGTTGGCCGCGATGAATGTCGCCAGGAAGCCGTAGATCGCGAAGTCGAACCACTCGACGGCGTTCCCGATCGACGCGCCTGTGATCGCCTTCCGCACATCGCTTGGCATCCGACCTCCCGAAAGTAAGCGCTGCGCTGAGCATTTCGCTTACCGGGCCGGTAAGCGCCCTACGAAGATATCGGGCTACGTCCCTCGCCCGTTGGCCGAGTCGCCGAGTTGGTCAGAACGGTGCGGGATCGGTGTCCGTGGGGTCAATGCCGGCGTCGGTGGTGATTTTCCACGGGTCATCGTTCAGTGGTGGCGGCCTGCTGGGTTGGGTGGTCGCGGGCGTGACCCATCTCTTGCGGTCGATGGCGTTGAAAGCGCGCTCGCGTTCGATTCGTTGAAGCCGATGTTGGGCGCGGGTTCGTCGGCGGCGCGGCATCATCGCGCCTTTGTCGCCGTGTCGTACTCGTCCGGCGGGCACGGGCAGGGTGGCGGTGGTGGTGTCCCAGCCGGGGTAAAACAACCGGCTTCCGGGGTGGGTGAAATAGGTTCTCCCAGACGGTGCGGTCCACAGGACGGTTCCGTCGGGGCGCTGTTGATCGCCCCACCCGCCGAACGTCTTGATTAAGTGATGAATTCGACACAGGCACTTGAGGTTCGACGGATGAGTGGCACCAGCCGGAGAGGGCGTGGTGTGGTCAAGATCGCAGAATTCTGCCGGGCGAGTACAACCGGGAAACCGGCATGTCATATCACGCATCCGAACGAATTGTGCGGTCTTGCGCGAGGGCCGATAGCCGGTCTCGGGCGCGGCGTCGGGTTTGTGAACCCACTGGACCTTGGCTCCGTTGTTGATCAGCTCAGCCAACAATGGGTTCGGGATAATCCCACCGCCGACGATCAGTGCCGCAGCCGATCTCGGCTTCGGCCGCTCTGTCGCCGCTTCGGCAGGTTGCGGCTCTGCGGCCGGTTCCACCGACTCCGCCGCCGCTTCTGCCGTCGCGGATTCGCTTTGTGCCGCGGGTACGGGTTCTGGGTTCAGGGCGGCGGCCTCGGTGATGGCGTTGATGACGAAGTGCGCTGCGCGGGGATCATCTTGTCCGGCTGACGGGCAGTCGGGACTTCCGCATCTGCAACTCAATCCCTCGGCATTGGCGGCGATGGCGCCGAGCGCTTCGGAGCGGCGCTGCCCCGCGGTGCGCGGATCGTCTTTGCACACCTGGCTCGACATCTGCGCGAGCCGGCGTTTGAGCAGTTCACCATCGGTGACGCTCAATCGGCCCCACAGTGACATCGTTCCGGTCACGTCATCACGCTTGCCCAGGCGTACATCCCGGTTCTGGGCGGCCTCGCGCATGCGCCGGCGCGCGTCGGGATCGTGCTCATCGACAAGGGAGTCGATCGCTGATTCCAGCCGCGCCACCGACAACCCGCCCCACTGACCGGCACGTTGCGCGATCGCAGTGTCGATGCGCTGGGCGATCTGCGAGTCCACGGTCAGTTGCGTGCGCCAGGTGATCGTCGACACCAGCGCCGCACTCAACCGTCCCTGGGCGAACATCGCCGCTACTTTCGGGAGCCGCTCGCGCAGCGCCATCGCGATGCACATCTGGCTCGAAGCCGCCCGGTCCCCGACCCGCATCGCCGCCGAGATCTCCGCCGACGCCAACCGCCACCCGTCGACGGCCAGATGATCGCGATCCTCATCGGGCTCGGTGTAGCGCGCGGTCAGCTCCGCGGTGGCCGCCAGCCGCCGCGCGGCCAGCATCGCCTCGGCGCGCGCACACTCCTCGATCGCGGCCACGACTGTCTTGTCGTCGGCGCTCACGAACTCAGAACCGAACATGTGTTCGAGTATGCCATCGCCCACCGACAAGTCGGGACTACGTCGCCGCAACATCTGGCGTACAGTTCACTGCCGCGATGCGCCCAACCAGAACGGCCGCGTCGCGAGCACGACGACCGCCAACACCGCAATCGGCGCCGCCAGCGGGACCCATGGCAGCTCCGGTGACAGCAGCACCGCCGCCAAAGCGATGCCCGTAAACCCCAGTGCCCCAGCAACAGTAGGCACGGTGACATCGGCGGTGTGCCGCAACACCAGATACGCCGCACCGGACAATCCACACAGCGCTGCCAGCACTGGACTCGCCGATGCCACCACGATCGCCCCGGCCGTCGACAACACCGCCAACGTGGCAGCCACCCGAAACACGTTGCCCAGCACCACCATCGCTACCGCAACACCACACACAACCAACGCCGCATCGTCAGCAGACAGCGCGGCCGCCGCCACCATGACGAAACCGAACCCAGTGGCCAACGCGCGATTCATCGTCGCCTCCGCACCGGTCTGCGGTGCTGGGGCACCAGCTGCATGGCCTGGTCGAGCGTGTCGTCCTCGCGCCACGCCACGATGTCCACACCGACGGTGCCCATGTCCCGGTACATGAACGAGCGCTGCAGCGCCCACATCCGCGCCACCAACGCGTCGCATCCCTCCTCGAACGGCGCGCCCTGCAAGACGTCCACCGCCACAACGGTGTGGCCGCGCTTGCACAGGTCGATCAACGCCAGCGCGAACTCGGTGTCGAGCATCGTCGAGAACGCGACGACGATCGCGCCCGGGGGCACTGCGGCGCGCGGCGCCAGAGTGCCCGACGTGGTGTCGTAACCACCGCTGACACCGAGCATCGCGTCGAGCACCCGATAGAACTGCCTTCGGCCGATGTCCGCGCTCAACCACCGCGGATGCCGGTCACCTAGCGCGACGATGCCCGCCCGGTCGCCGCTGCGCAGCGCGCTCTGCACCACCTGCACCGCGCCGCGTGCCGTGCGCTCAGTGGCCTCGGTCGCGGGACCCGCCGGCTGGGCGTAGTTGTCGATCAGCACGACCACGTCGACGGCGCGGTCGGTCAGCCTTTCGGTGACATGCAGGCTGCCCCGACGCGCGCTGACCGCCCAGTTCACCGTGCGCAGTTGATCTCCCGGCACATACCGCCGCACGTCGGCGTACTCGACACCGGGGCCGATGTGCCGGGTCAGGTGAGTGCCCAGCCGATCGAGCAACTCGGTGCGCGGGACCGCCGTCGACTGCGGCGGCGCCATCGGGAACACGAAGACGTCCGCGGCGTCGACCACCCCGATCCCCTCGACCAGACCGCCCCGCGCCGCGACCGCCAGGTGTGCCTGAAGCGGATAACGGCCCCAGCGCTGCGCGGTCGCCACCACGGTTTGCCTTGATGTTTCCCGCGAAGCGACCTCGAGCGTCATCCCGTCGACGGAACCGCTCAGCAGCCTCACCGACTCGTTCCCTGCCTCGGCCCACATCGTGATGCGCGCCGGCTCTCCTTCGAAGCAACGGTGGACGCCGGGATCGGCGCACACTCGCACCGTGGGAACCGCGCGCTGCCACCCGATCGAACACAGCACCCCGAGAAGCGGCGCGCCGAACGCGATGAGCTCCCAGCGCGACCCGAGCACCGCCACGGCCATGGCCACCACCGCACAGGTCAGCAGCGCCCGCGTCAGATGTGAAGCGCGCCAGCCTAACTCGGCCTCGGTGCAGCGGACTTCGATCACTGGTCGGTCCGCGGCACCGGTAGCCGCCGCAGTAGTTCGTCGACCACATCGCTGCCACGGACTCGGCGCACCCACATCTCCGGTCGCAACGTGATCCGGTGCGCAACTGCGGGAACCGCAAGTGATTTCACATCCTCGGGTACGACGTAGTCACGACCCTGCAGCAGCGCGCGGGCGCGGGCCAGCTGAACGAGATCGAGTTCGGCGCGGGGACTGGCACCCACCGCGATCTGCGGGTGGTTCCGGGTGGCGGCAGCCAACGACACCACGTAACGCAGCACATCGTCGTGCACGGTTACCTGTTCCACCGACTCCCGCATCGCGACGAGATCGTGGGCGTCCACGACCTGAGCGACCGTCGGTTCGGCGGAGCCGCGGTGGATGCGGCGGCGCAACATCGACGCCTCTTCCTGTTCGGAAAGGTACCGCAGTTCGAGCCGGATCGTGAAGCGGTCCAGCTGAGCCTCGGGCAGCGGGTAGGTGCCCTCGTACTCGATCGGGTTATCGGTCGCCAACACGATGAACGGGGCAGGCAACGGGTGCGTCGCGCCGTCGATGCTCACCTGGCTCTCCGCCATCGCTTCGAGCAGCGCCGCCTGTGTTTTCGGCGGTGTGCGGTTGATCTCGTCGGCGAGAAGCAGATTGGTGAAGATCGGGCCGCGACGGAATTCGAAACGGCCCGACTGCATGTCGTACACCGTCGAGCCGAGCAGATCGGCGGGCAGCAGGTCGGGGGTGAACTGCACGCGTTTGAACTCCAGTCCGAGCGCCGCGGCGAAGGACCTCGCGATCAGCGTCTTGCCGAGACCCGGGAGGTCCTCGATCAACACGTGTCCCCCAGCCAGCACGGTCGTCAGGATCAGCGCCAGCGCATCGCGTTTGCCGACCACCACCCGCCCGATCTCGTCGAGCACCGCTTCACAGTTCGCGGTGGTGGCCGCCGCAGGCAGTCCTGTCGTCATACCCGCTCCAACCGTTGCAGGATCTCATCGAGCGTCGCCCTCCCGGGTCCGGGTTCTTCGGTCCCGCGTTTGGCGACGTTCTCGGGGTTGACCCAACCCCACAGTTCCGGGCCGAACAGCATCTCACCGGTGGCGTGGTAGGCGGATCGGTTGCGGTTGCGACGTTGGCCGGTCGCCAACTCGAACTGCCGCGCGAGCATGGGCCTTAAGTGTCTGTCCCAGTCGGTGCGGGTGGCCTCCGCACGGCTGATCAGGGTCTCGGTGCGTGATCGCCAGCGACGCAACGACTCTGCGGCATCGTCGGAAGGTGTGTCGACGTCGCCGGTTTCGGCCTCACGGGCCAGCTGCCACCGCAGGCCGAGCAATGCCAGCGCCAGCGCGATGCCGGAAACGATCAGGATCAGCTCACGATCACGGCTGGTGACCGCGATCAGTTCCGCACCCACAACCAACAGAAACGCCGCGGCCACAAGCCTTCTCACGACGCGACCCCCGTCGTGCGCTGCGGTAGTTCGCTCAGCACCCGGTTGAGCACCTGCACCGCGGCGTCACGGTGCTGCTCGCTCATCACGTGTGGCGAAAACCTCGCCTCCTCGAACAACTCGACGAGTTCGGTGGCGCTGTCGGAGCGTAATGCCCCGCTGGCGACCGCACGCGCGAGCACCTCGGTCGGGGTGTCGTACGCCTGCGGCGCTGCGCCGGGGACCCTCGTCAGTTCGCGTTCCATCGCGGCGTAGCAGGCGATGATCGCCTCGCGCGGTTCGCGGCTCAGGTCACCGATCTCGGCGAGGCCGACCTCGGCGGCCCTGGCCAGAGATGTCGTGGTCGTCGGCACCACCGGCTCGTCCACCGCCGCGACGATGTCGGCCGACGTCGGGGGGCGCCCCTGTCGTCGCGACGCGACCGCCGTACCGACGACGATCAGCGCCATCAACAGAAGTATCGGGGGAATCAGGTAGTTCACGACGTTGCCGTGAGCCGCGTCGTCCTCGTCCGGACGCGGTGAGACGGAGTCGTCGGGGTCGCCGCGAACGGACGTGTCGGGTGTGGCGGCCGGCGGCACCTCTTCGGTCGGCACCGGGAGCGACAGCCGGGACAGAAGTAAGACCAGGAACACCAACCCGATCAGCGCGGCCAACGCGACGAGAGTGAACCGCCACGACGGCCGGTCGCCGGGCCGTCGGTCCCGAGGCAGGCTCCCGGCCGCCGCCGGGAGTGGCCGTTTGTCCCGCATCCTCACGATGATCGCGAGACCGATGATCGCCACCGCCGCGCACAGCAACACGATGACAGCCGCCAACGCCAGCGGGTTGCTCTGGCGCTGCCCGGGCTCTTCGGCGGTCCGCTCCACGCCGGGGACGTAGCCCCGCAACGCCCAGGCCGCAAGCACCATGAGCGCGATCACCGCGATCACGCGTCGAGTCGACGTGCCGGCAGTCCCCATGGCCCTATGGTCATCCTGACACGAACGGCCGCCGGCCCGATACGTTCAACAACTATGACCATCACACTGCACGAGTCCCACATCGCCGGGGCGATCGACCGGATGTACGCCGAAGCGCGGTATCAGATGGAGGCACTTCGGCGCGCCGACTTCGCCCGCCTGTCGGAGGCGACGCCGCAGGAGCGTGCCGACGCTCTCAGCGACTTCTATCTGCCGGTGACGCCGGAGGCCGGCAGGCTGCTGTACGCGCTGGTGCGGGCGACTAAACCCGCCACCGTCGTCGAGTTCGGCATGTCCCTCGGCCTGTCCGCGATCCACCTGGCCGCGGCGGTGCGGGACAACGGAAGGGGCCGCGTCGTCACCACTGAACTGAGCGCGGCAAAGGTCGCCGCGGCAACGAAGACGTTCGTCGACATCGGTCTCGACGACGTGATCACGGTGCTAGCCGGCGATGCGCTGCATACGCTGCAAACCCTGGCCGGCACAGTCGATTTCGTCCTTCTCGACGGCTGGAAGGAGTTGTATGTGCCGGTGCTCGAGCTGCTGGAACCGCGCCTGACGCCGGGCGCACTGGTCGTCGCGGACAACACGTCGATGGACGAACTGGTGCCCTATCTCGACTACGTTCGCGACCCGGCTAACGGCTACGTCAGCGTACCGATCCCGGCACGGGAGAGCGACAGCATGGAGATTAGTTGCCGCGCAATCACTTAACGCGCTGCAGCCGCGCCTTGGCGTCCTTGACCGCGGCGGCGGCTTCACGCGAGGCCTGCTTGGCCTTGTCGTAGGAGTCCTCGGCGGCGGTCAGGCCGCGCTCGGCCTCCTGCAACCGGCGTCGGGCGTCCTGGTGGCGCAGACGCGCGGCGGCCAGGTCGGACTGCAGTTCGGACAGTGCGTCGTCGGCTTCGGTCCTCGCGCGCTCGGCGGCAGCCAGTTCGGCGCGCGCCTGCTGTCGTCGCCTGCTCGCCTCCGCGCCCTTGCCGTCGCGTCCTTCGTCGCGCGGCTCCGCGGGTTCGGGCTCGGGTTCGCGCTTCGGCTTGCGTTTCGTTGTGGGGCTGAAAACAATTGCGGTGTCGCCGAACTCGCCGAATCCGGACCATTCCTCGGCTTTGGTCAGCCGGCCGAGCCGATCCGCGACATCGGGGTCGGCGATGGCGGCCTGCAGCGTGCCGGTGACGTCGTCGTGCAGCGCTCCCGTCGGACGCTTGAGCTCCGCCTCCTCGAACGCGGTACGGGTCAGATCGTTGACCAGCCGACGCTGTTCAGCCGACAGCTCCCGGATCCGCTCACCATCCATTGCCGCGTGTGCGTCGCGCAACCGTTCACCGAGACCCTTCAGGCGTTGCGTGACCTCCTCGTCGGCGAGCGCTAGCCGGTTGACCACCCATGCAGCGGTCGTCGGCTTCCGTGCGGCCGAGATCCGCTTGGCCGCATCGGCGTCGCCGCGTTTCTTCGCCTCACCGGCGAGCTTGGTGCGCAGCGCGGTGAAGTCCTCGAGCTTGGCGGCATAAAGTTCGTCGAGCGCGTCGTCGGCCACAGACTCATCCTCCCAAAGCGCACCGGACCGCATTGCCGCTCTGCCGATCCGCCGCGAACGAGCCCACGCTCGGCGATGATCATCGAATGCGAGCAGCGCCGGGTACCACGTCGCTGCGTCCGGCCGTGGTGATCGCCGCGCTCGGCGTGGTGTTCGGTGATATCGGCACCAGCCCGATCTACACGATCCAGACGGTGTTCAATCCGCGCGATCCGCATCCCGTGCCCGTCGCGCAGAGCCACGTCTACGGCGTCGTCTCGCTGATCTTCTGGTCGGTGATGATCATCGTGACGCTCACCTACGTGACGCTGGTGATGCGGGCCGACAACCGCGGCGAGGGCGGGATCATGGCGCTGATCACGCTGTTGCGCCGATGGACCGGCCGGCGCGGGCGACGGGTGACGGCGACGCTGGCCGCGTTGGGGCTGTTCGGCGCCGCGCTGTTCTTCGGCGACAGCATGATCACGCCCGCGATCTCCGTGCTGTCGGCGGTCGAGGGGCTCAAAGTGATCGACCCGGAGCTGGCCGACTTCGTCGTTCCGGTCACGGCCGTGATCATCGTCGCGCTGTTCTCGGTGCAGCGCCGCGGCACCGCCACCATCGGACGGTTCTTCGGCCCGGTGATGATCCTGTGGTTCGTCGCGATCGGCTTATGCGGGGTGCGTGGCATCGCCGGGCATCCGGAGATCCTCAAGGCGTTGTCGCCGGCCTACGCACTGACCTTCATCACCGAGCACTTCCACATCGGCTTCTTCGCGCTCGCGGCGATCGTGCTGGCGGTGACGGGCGCCGAGGCGCTCTACGCCGATATGGGCCACTTCGGCAGGCGGGCAATCACTTTCGGGTGGCTCGGGCTCGTCCTGCCCGCCTGTACGCTGAACTACTTCGGCCAGGGCGCCCTGGTGTTGGGCGACGAGTCGACGGTGGCGGCCCCGTTCTTCCTGCTGGCACCGGAGTGGGCCCGCGTCCCGATGGTGCTGTTGGCCACCGCCGCGACGGTGATCGCCTCACAGGCCGTCATCACGGGCGCGTTCTCGGTGACCTCGCAGGCCGCGCGCCTCGGATACCTGCCGCGACTGCGCATCGAGCACACCTCGGCGTCGACCATCGGGCAGATCTACGTGCCGTGGATCAACGGCGCGCTGCTGCTGGGAGTGCTGATCCTGGTCTTCGCCTTCCGCAGTTCGGCGTCGCTGGCCTACGCGTTCGGAATGGCGGTGACAGGCACCATCACGATCACCACGACGCTGTTCTTCTATTACGCGCGCACGCGGTGGCGGTGGCCGCTGTGGGTGGTGGTGCCCGGCGCGGGTGCACTGCTGGTGGTCGACCTGATGTTCTTCGGCGCCAACCTCACCAAGTTGGTGCACGGCGCGTGGTTACCGCTGACCATCGCCGTGGCGGCGTTCACGGTGATGACCACCTGGCAACGCGGGCGTGCCGTCATCACCGCAGCGCGCGAACGCGCCGAAGGGCCGCTGCGTGAGTTCGTCGCCGGCTTGTCGCACTGCGAACCGCCGCTGATCCGCATACCGGTCACCGCCGTGTTCCTGAACCGCAGCCAGCACACCGCGCCGCTGGCGATGCGGACCAACGTCGAACACAACCGCGTCCTGGCCGAGCACGTGCTCATCGTCTCCGTCGAGACCGAGACCGTGCCGCGCGTGCCCGACGCCGAGCGGATGACGCACGACGACCTCGGTTACACCCGAGACGGGATCGTCCACGTCGTCGCGCGGTTCGGTTACATGGAACGGCCGAACGTGCCGCGGGCGCTAACCCTGCTCGATCCCGCGGACACCGAGGGTCCGGTCGACCTGGCCAACGCGTCCTACTTTTTGTCCAAGCTCGAAGTATTTCCCGGCGACGCCCCGACCATGGCGCCGTGGCGCAAACGACTGTTCATCGCGACGTCGCACATCACCGCCGACGCCGCAGCGCACTTCGGCCTGCCGCTGGACCGCACCGTGATCGTCGGTTCCCGCATCCAGCTGTAGAGCGGGTTTCAGGCCAGGCCGAGCGACGCCAGCAGATCGACGGTGCGCCACCAGATCAGCGCCGCGAAGACCACGAGCGCTGCCGCGCTGGCCCCCGCCTGGACCATGTTGCGCGAGCCGCGCGGCGCATACACGTAGGCCGTCGCGATCGCGGCACCCGTGACGAGCCCCCCGAGGTGACCCTGCCAGCTGATGTTCTGCGAGCTCACCAGCGGAATGATGAACGTGAACGCCAAGTTGATCGCGATGATCGCGCCCACCCACCGCACGTCCATGTTCAACCGCCTACCCACCACGAATATCGCCCCGAAAAGCCCGAAGATCGCGCCCGACGCTCCGGCGGTCTGCGCCACGGGCGACGACAGCAGATAGACGAGGACGGATCCACCGAGCGCGCTCAGCAGGTAAAGGGCCGAGAACCGCAACCGGCCCAGCGCCGCCTCGAGTGGCGGGCCGACCACGTAGAGGGCCCACATGTTGAACAGGATGTGGGCCGGCCCGTAGTGCAGGAACGCCGACGTGATCAGGCGGTACAACTCTCCGTCGGCCACGGCGAAGGACTGCAGCACGAGTTCACGCTGGAATCCGGGCACCGCCATCTGCAGCACGAACATCACCACGTTCGCGGCGATCAGCGCGTAGGTGACCATCGGTTTGGCCGTCGCGACCCCGCCGAACTGGGTGCGCACCTGCCGGACCTGCTGCGCGCCGGCGTTCACACATTCCACGCACTGATGCCCGACGGATGCCGCCCGCATGCACTCGGGACAGATGTAGCGGTTGCACCGTGCACAGCGCACATAGGTCACCCGATCTGGGTGGCGGTAGCACGTCGGCGTCACCGGAGGGGTCGACATGGGTTGGGAGCCGGTCACAGCGTTCCGAACATTTCGATCCAGTTGCCGTCCGGGTCGGCGACGAACATCCAACCCATACCCGGCACCGGCGCGAACTCGGTGAGCGGCTCGACGACGTCGTACCCGGAGGCAGCGAATTCCTCGGCGATACCGCGCAGGTTCTTCACCCCGACCGTGAAATACCGGATCCCGGCCTGCGCCCGGCCGCCACCGGTGGTAACCGGTTGCGGCGGCGGCGTCTCGTAGGTCACCAGCTTGACCACGCTGCCGCCCAGCGAGTACCGCCGCTGCGAGCCGCCCGGAAACTCGATCTCGCCCTGGGGTTCGAGTTCGAGGAAGCCTTCATAGAAGGCGACCATCTCGTCTCGGTTCGTGGTGACGAGGCCGACTTCGACGCCGGGGCTCAGCAGGTCCAGCTTCACAGGGACCACCTTAGGTTCAGCCCTATTTCGGCGCTCCGCCCATCCGCGGTGGATAACAATTCGGTCACCGTGCAGATCACGATCAATTAAAGATCGGTAGCTAATTCTCAGAGTTATCGAAGTTTCTGGTCGCCCGCTTATCGAATTCCGGTGATATTGCGGTACAGATCACGCCGCTGCGGTGTAACGCCTGCGTATGGTCCACTTTCGGGTTGCGCGGCGGTGTTTGTGCTCGTTTGCCTTGGGTACCTTGGTTTTCGGGGTCGGGGGAATCAGCGACAAACGCAATGAAGGAAAGAAACGATATGAAAATCCGTGGTATCGCCGCGCGTCGGCAGATCGCCGGCGCCTGTGCCGCCAGCCTGCTCGGCGGCCTCGCCGCAGCAACCATCGCCGCGCCGTCGGCGATGGCCGCACCGGACTGCAGCGCAAGCGCCGTGTCCGGCACCGTCAGCAATGTGACGGGTCAGGCACGTTCGTACCTGGACGCCCATCCGGGTGCCAACCAGGCCGTGACCACCGCGTTCGGCCAGCCTCGCAACGAAGCGTCGGCCACCCTGCGCGGGTACTTCAACGCCAACCCGCAGGAGTACTACGACCTGCGCGGCATCCTCGCGCCGATCGGCGACGTGCAGCGCACCTGCAACGTCCAGGCGCTGTCGCCGGAGCTGGCGTCGGCCTACAACGAGTTCATGGCCGGCTAAAACGGTCGACCTCAGATGCACAAAGCCCGTCGCCGCAGCTCCGCGCTGCGGCGACGGGTTTTTCCTTCCCAGGCCCGCTGTCCGTTTAGACTGGCTCGCATGACTTTGCCGCGACTGGCCGCCGTTGCCGCGACGGCGCTCCTCGCCCTTGGCGGGCTGGGTGTCGCGCAGGCCCAACCGGATGAACCGCATCATCCCGATCCCGGGGCTCCCGGACCGTCCGCCGCGCCGGGCCCGTCCTCTGCACCGGGACCGCCCCCCGCGGGGCCCCTGACCTCCATCGACAAGGACGGCACCTACCAGGTCGGCACCCAGATCCTGCCGGGTACGTACTCGTCGGCGGGCCCCGTGGACGACGGCGCCTGCTACTGGAAGCGGGTCAACAACGACCAGGTCCCCGACAACGCGCTCACCAAGAAGCCCCAGGTGGTGCGCATCGAGGCGACCGACACCGCATTCACCACGCGTGATTGCCAGCCCTGGCAGCAGACCAACGCCTCGCCGCCTCCGCAGGCCTCCCCCACCGACCTGCTCGGGCAACTGGGGTCGTTCATCGGCAAGGGCATCTTGAGCGGCGGGCCCCGCTAGCCTGGCCGGGTGGCCGACCTACACCCCGACGTCGCCGTGCTGCGCCCACTGCACGGCGTCTGGTCCGGACGGGGCGCCGGTTCCTACCCCACGATCGAACCGTTCGGATACCACGAGCAGATCGCGTTCGACCATGTCGGCAAACCGTTCTTGACATACCGGCAGAAGACCACCGCCGACGACGGCCGGCCCCTGCACGGAGAGACGGGTTATCTGCGGGTGCCGTCGCCCGGACGCGCCGAATGGGTGCTGGCCCATCCAAACGGGATCACCGAGATCGAGGAGGGCACCCTCGTGGTCGACGGCGCACTCATCGAGCTCGACCTGACCGCGACCTCGATCGGGCTCACCTCCACCGCGAAAAATGTTGTTGCGCTGGGTCGTTCGATCCGCGTCGACGGCGACGAGTTGATCTACTCGCTGCGGATGGCCGCGATGGGCCAGCCCCTGCAACACCACCTGGGTGCGACCCTGCACAGGGCGGCCGAATGACCGCGCCTGACGGCAGGATACGAGTGCCCGACGATCTCGACGCCGTGACCGCGGTCGGCGAGGAGGACCACTCGAACGTCGACCCCGTGGCGATCGAACGCATCTGGCAGGCTGCGCGCCACTGGTACGAGGCCGGGATGCATCCCGCCATCCAGATATGCCTGCGGCACAACGGAAAGGTCGTGCTGAACCGGGCGATCGGGCACGGATGGGGCAACGGTCCCGCCGACCCACCCGATACCGAGAAGGTGCCCGTCACCACCGAGACACCGTTCTGCGCATACTCGGCGGCCAAGGCGATCACGACGACGGTGGTGCACATGCTCGTCGAGCGCGGCGTCTTCTCTCTCGACGACCGCGTCTGCGAGTACCTGCCCAGCTACACCAGCCACGGCAAGCACCGCACCACGATCCGGCACGTGATGACCCACAGCGCGGGCATCCCGATCCACACCGGGCCGCGCCCGGATCTGCGGCGCATGGACGACAGCGAGTACACCCGGGAAAAGCTCGGCGAGCTCAAACCGCTGTATCGGCCGGGCCTCGTGCACATCTACCACGGACTGACCTGGGGTCCGTTGATGCGCGAGATCGTCGGCGCCGCAGCCGGACGCAACATCCGCGATATCCTGGCGACCGAGATCCTCGAACCGCTGGGTTTCCGGTGGACGAATTACGGCGTTGCGGCACAAGATGTTCCGTTGGTCGCACCCAGCCATGCCACCGGCAAGGAGCTCCCTCAGCCCGCCGCCACGGTGTTCCGCTTGGCGGTCGGCGGCTCGATGTACAAGATCATCCCGTTCTCGAACAGCCCGCAGTACCTGACCAGCGTGCTGCCCTCGTCGAACACAGTCTCCACGGCCTACGAGTTGTCGCGGTTCGCCGAATTGCTGCGACGCGGCGGAGAACTCGACGGCGTACGCATCATGGCGCCGGAGACCCTGCGCAATGCGACCGCCGAAGCCCGGCGGCTGCGCCCCGACGTCGCGGTCGGGCTGGCGCCGCTGCGCTGGGGCACCGGTTTCATGCTCGGGTCGAAGCGGTTCGGGCCGTTCGGTCGCAATGCCCCCGCCGCATTCGGGCATACGGGCCTGACCAACATCGCGGTATGGGCGGATCCGCAGCGCGGTTTGGCCGCCGGGGTGATCAGCAGCGGCAAGCCCGGTCCCCATCGGGAGGCCAACCGGTACGGGGCCCTGCTGGACATGATCACGTCGGCGCTGCCTCGAAACTGAGTTTCTGCTCGAGAAATCACCGCAGCTTGCGGCATATCTTCAGTTTCGGCGGGAAGAATCCGAGCGCACGCCGCGGTAGAGGCCGCGCCAGACGATCCACGGCATCAGCACGCGGTCGATCGACCAGCCGGGGAATCGGAACGCCTGCCCCTTCGGGGTGAACACCTCGAGCCCGTCGGCCTGCGGTCCGAGCACCGAACCCCACCGCCGGCTCGCGGGGCGATACGCGCGTAGCGGTTTGCCGCCGAAGTGGGCGCGGATGTTGTGGGCGAGCAGCCCGTCGGCGCGGTTGCGGGCCGAGCTTCGCAGCGGGTCGGTCGCGGCGACGTCGCCGACCGCGAATACACCGGGGGCGCCGGGCACGCGGAGTTCGGGGGTGACGCGCACGAAGCCGTGCTCGTCGAGCAACTCGGGCGGCAGCCACTGCGTGTTGGGTGAGACCCGGCCGATGGCCCACAGCACCGCGTCGGCCGACGCCGCCGGCTGCCCGGTGCTCCACTGCACCGGTGCGTCGGTGATCTCGTCGCACGTGAAGCCATTCGGGAGCACCGCGCGATGGCCCGCGTGCAGGCCGACGCCGAGGCCGGTCAGCTGACGGCTGATCTGCTGCCACACCCGCGGGTGATGGTGCACAAGGGCACGCTCTGAAGGGAAATAGAGGTCGACGCGTTTGTCGGGCCACGCCTTCGCCAGGTTGGCGGCGCTGCTGACCGCGGCGGCACCTCCGCCGATGACGATCACCGACCGCGCCGATCCCAGTCGCCGGTGTGCCGCACCGAGTTCGGTGGTGATCTCGTCGGCCGACTGCAGATGCGGTCGCCGCCAGAAGCCGTTGCTGACCCCGGTCGAGATCACCAGCGCGTCATAGGGTTCGGCGACAGTGCCGCCGTCGGCGGTCTCGACGAACACTTTCCGGGCCGCCCGGTCGAGCCCGGTCAGCCTGCCGTGCACGGTGCGAACGTGGTCGAGTCCGCGGAATCGGTGGAACGGAATCCAGTTGTAGCGGGCCCAGTCCTGCGGCCTGCTGATGCGCATGCCGAGTTCCTGGCCGCTGAGCAGCCCCGGTTTGGCGGAGACACCGACGACGTCGGCGTGCCGGGCGAGTTTGATCGCGGTCAGCACACCGCTGTCGCCGAGGCCCGCGACGACCACCCGAGGGCGGGTCACCGCCCGCCGATCCTGCCCAGTCGCATTCGGTCACCCTAGTCACCGGGCAGGCTGCCGACTTCCAGACCCGCGATCTCGGACTGCCCGTCGAAGATCACCCGGCCGAAATCCTTGACGACGCAGTGCAACCTGCCTGCGAGGTGTTCGAAGTCGGTGTCGACGTTGCGCCGCTCGGCGGGCAGGGGCACCGGAAGTACATGCGGGTCGAGATGCGTGCCGTCGCCGTGCAATTCGACCTGATACCGAAGCGACGTCGCGCGCAGCCGCCAGGTGCCGTCGCCGATGTCCGAGCGCACCCAGGCTGTCGGCGGGGTCAAGCGCAGCACCTTGTTTCCGAGGCGGACCACGACACCTGCGACGTCCTGTTTGAGCGGTCCGAGCGCGAGCAGTCCACCGGAGAACGCCACCGAGACGTCGGCGTCGCCGAAGTCGTGTGCCTGGCCCCACCACCATCGCTGCGGGAAGCCTGCGCCCCAGTTGCGTTCGGTGTAGAGCTTGGCGCGGTCGAACTCCCAGCGCTCACCGTCGAATTCGACGGTTCCGGTGGCGGATCCGCCGAGCCGGTACGGATGCCAGTACTGGTTGAGGAACGGTACGACCGAGGCGAGCCCGCCGCCGGCCAGCGCTTTGGGCCAGCGGACCGGGTCGTCGAAGCGCATGTCGACGCGCACACCGGGAAGGTCGGCGTGCAGCCGGTCGTATGTCGCGTGGAACCGTCCGTCGTCCGCGTCGAGCCGAAACGGGTCCGCGCTGGCGCAGGCGCCGTCCAACGCCGCGCTGTACACCCGCCCGCCAGGATGCAACGCCACCGCGGTGGTCGCCCAGTCGCCGTCGGGATGCTGGTTGACGCTGAACAATGCCACCACGGCGCGTCCCGACGCGGCATCGGTCAGGCGCCAGAACCAGCCCTCCATCTCCGTGCCGTGCGAGGTCAGCGGATCGCCGAAGGGCAGATCGGCGCCGGTGCGCCGGTAGACGCCTGCGATGGGCCCCGCGACGAGCCGCGTCGCGTCCCTGGTGGTGTCGAGAGCGGTCATGACCGCTACGTTGACGGTTCGACCGCGGCGCAAACCCTCAGCTCGGCGGGTCGAGCCGGACCCGGTACATGGTCGGCCAGAACTTGCCGGTCAGCAGGTATTCGTCGCCGCCGACGTGCGCGATGCCGTTGAGCACCTTCTCCCGGTCGTCGCCCTGACCGGGCCACAGCCCGGCGGCGTCGACGACGGTGTTGACCCTGCCCGTCGCCGGATCGATGCGCACGATCTCCTCGGAGTGCCAGACGTTGGCCCAGATCTGGCCGTCGACGCACTCGAGCTCGTTGAGATTGCGCAGCGGCTGGTCGTCGCGGGTGACGGCCACCGAGCCGGTCTCGGCGAAGGTCGCCGGGTCGTGGAATCGCAGCCGGTCGGTGCCGTCGCTGCGGACCAGCCGGTCACCGTCGTGGCACAGACCCCAGCCCTCCCCGTCGACCGCGGCCTCTCGCACCGGGGTCAGGGTGGCCCTGTCCCATTCCACCGCCACCCCGTTGCGCCACGTCAGCTCCCAGATGCGGTCGCCGACGACGGTGATGCCTTCGCCGTAGTAGTTGTTCGGGGCCGGTGCCGCGCGCCGCACCGCACCGGTGGCCGGGTCGAGTTCGCGTATCTGCGATTGGCCCACGATGCCCGTGCCTTCGTACAGGATGTCCCCGTCGAGCTCGAGGCCCTGCGTCCAGGCGGTGACGTCGTGCGGAATCTCCTCGAGGACAACGGGTTTGATGACCGGCGCAGATCCCGACGGGGTGGGTGTGTCGCTCTGGGCGGGCGGCGACGAGCCGCCGCACGACACCGTCGCGACCGCGAGCAGGAAGGCGGCCGCGCGCCGGACCAGCGAGGCATACATAGGTCACATGCCTACCGGATGCGCGGGCGTCGTGCCGCTATATGGCTCTCAGCGGGCCAGCGCCGCGTCGATTGCGCGGTAGATCCGCTGCTCGCTGACCGGGCGGGGCGTGCCCAGCTGTTGCGCCCACAGGCTGACGCGGAGTTCCTCGATCTGCCTGCCGATGTCGCGGATGTCGGCGCCGGCGGTGCGCGCGCGTGACAATGCGCGCACCAGCTCGTCGTACGCGTCTTCGACCGCATGTACGCGGTCCATCCGCTCGCGGTCGGCGGCGGGCGCGTGCGGCAGTCGCTCCAGCCGCCTGCCGATGGCAAGCAGATAGCGGGTCAGGTCGGCCAGGTGTGCGGCGCCGGTGGCCGCGACGAAGCCGCGCGGCAACAACCGGTCCAGCTGTGCGCGGATGTCGGCGATCGCGTCGGCCTGCGTGGCCGACAGCGCCGGCGGCAACGCCACCTCGACGTCGTGCGCTGCCGCGAGCACCTTCTCGACGCGGGTGACGATTCCGGCCGTCGTGGCCACCAGGTCGGCGGCGACGCGGTCGCGCAGCGCGGTGAACTCCTCGCGGGTCCACGCCGGCGCGGGTGTGAGCATGTCGGTTGCGGCGTCGGCGCAGTCCTCGATCAGCGCCTGCAGAGACCCGTCGGGATTGGCGCCGAGGACGAGCTTGGTGCGCGGCTGCAGTCCTCGTTCAACGGCTTTGACGGGTGACGGCACCGCGAGGCGCAACAACCTGCGGGTGCCGGGCCCCATCGACGCCTGTTGTTCGGCCGCGGTCGGGAACACATGGAGGTCTACGGCGTCTCCCTTGTCGGCCAGTGCTGGATATCCGCGCACGGTGTGGCCGCCGGCGGTCCGATCGACAGTGCGCGGCACCTCGTCGAGATCGTCTGGCCACGTGCGCAATCCGGTGCGCTCAAGGCCGCCTGCCACCGCGTCGGCGACCGCGCGCCGGACCGGCGCGGCGAGTTCATGCTGCAGCGCATCAAGGTCTTTACCCCGGGCCAATTCGGCGCCGTCGACGCCTTCGACGGCGAAGGTGACGCGCAGGTGCGACGGCAGCTTGTCGAGGTCGAACGCGTCGATCGGCACCAGCACGCCGGTGCGGCGGTGCAGTTCGCGCTGCACGGCCTCGAGCAGCGGCTCGGCTCCCGGAGTGATCGCGCCGAGCACCGCGCGCGCTGTGTCAGGTGCGGGAACGAAGTTGCGCCGCAGGTCTTTCGGCAGAGAGCGAATCAAGGCGGCGACCAGCTCCTCACGCAATGCCGGTACCTGCCAGGCGAACTCGTCGCCGCCGAGCCGGGCCAGCACCCCCACGGGCACGTGTACGGTCACACCGTCGTCCTCGGCTCCCGGCTCGAAGCGGTAGCTCAGCGGCAGCGCCAAGTCGCCCGCTCGCCACGCGTCGGGCTGGCCATCGACCGCGTCCTCGGTACGCAGCAGATCGTCGCGGGTGAACGTGAGCAGCTCCGGGGTGACGTGGCGCTGCTTTTTCCACCATGCGTCGAAGTGCCGCGCGGACACCACATCCGCCGGGATGCGGGCGTCGTAGAACGCGAAGATCTCCTCGTCGCCGACCAGCAGGTCGCGTCGGCGGGCCTTCTCCTCCAGTTCCTCGAGTTCCTCGCGCAGGCGGGCGTTGTCGCGGAAGAAGTGGTGCCGCGTCTGCCAGTCGCCCTCGACCAACGCGTGCCGGATGAACAAGTCGCGCGCCAGGTCCGGTTCGATCTGCGAGTAGCCGACCCGGCGACGGGCAACCAGCGGCAGCCCGTAGAGCGTCACCCGCTCGTAGGCCATCACCGCTCCGCGCTGGGCGTCCCAGTGCGGTTCGCTGTAGGTGCGCTGCACCAGATCACCCGCGATGCGCTCAACGACTTCGGGTTGGATACGGGCCCCGATGCGGCCGAACAGCCGGCTGGTTTCGACGAGGTCGGCGACGACGATCCAGCGCGGTGGGCGCTTCGTGAGCACCGACCCGGGCGCCAGGACGAACTTGGAGTTGCGGGCGCCCTGGTATTCGCGGCCGTCGCCGTCGCGCAGCCCGATATGCGACAGCAGGCCGGCCAGAAGTGCCGCGTGCACGCTTGCCGGGTCGGCGGGCTCGTCGGACTCCCTGATCCCGAGGTCTCGCGCGATGCTGCGCAGCTGGCCGGTGAGGTCCTGCCACTCCCGGATCCGCAGATAGTGCAGGAACTCGTCACGGCACATCCGACGAAACGCATTGCCGGACAGTTCTTTGCGCTGTTCGCCGAGGTACCGCCACAGGTTGAGGTACGACACGAAATCGGAATGCTCGTCGGCGAATCTGGCGTGTTTCTGCCGCGCGGCGTCCTCGCGGTCGGCGGGCCGCTCCCGAGGGTCGGGGATCGACAGCGCCGCGGCCAGCACGAGGATCTCGCGCACGCAGCCCTCGGTGTCGGCCTGCAGGATCATGCGGCCCAGACGGGGGTCGACGGGAAGCTGCGCGAGCCTGCGGCCGACATCGGTGATCGTGCCGTCGCCGTCGAACGCGCCGAGTTCCTGCAACAGCTGCACACCGTCGCGGATGCTGCGCCGGTCCGGCGGGTCCAGGAACGGAAAGGTCTCGATCTCGCCCAGCCCGAGGGCCGCCATCTGCAGGATCACCGCGGCCAGGTTGGTCCGCAGGATCTCCGGCTCGGTGTAGCGCGGCCGCGCCGCGAAGTCCTCCTCGGAGTACAGGCGGATACAGACCCCAGGCGCCGTGCGTCCGGACCGCCCGGCCCGCTGCGCGGCCGAGGCCTGGGAGATCGGCTCGATCGGCAGCCGCTGCACCTTGGTCCTGCGGCTGTAGCGGGAGATGCGGGCGGTGCCCGGGTCGACGACGTAGCGGATGCCGGGCACCGTGAGCGACGTCTCGGCGACGTTGGTCGCGAGCACGATGCGGCGGCCGGTGTGGCGGGGCGCGAACACCCGCTGCTGGTCGGCCGTCGGCAACCGCGCGTACAGCGGTAGCACTTCGGTGGTGGCACCGACCAATCCGCGCAGCACCTCACTGGTGTCACGGATCTCCCGCTCACCCGACAGGAACAGCAACACGTCGCCGGGCGGTTCGTTCTCCAACTCGGCGATGGCGTCGACGATCGCCTCGGTCTGGTCGCGCGTCTGCGTGCGCACCACCTCGTGGTCGGGATCGTCGGGATCATCGCTCTCGTCGACGGGGACGGCGACTTCCAAAGGGCGGTACCGTATTTCGACCGGATAGGTGCGCCCGGACACCTCGACGATCGGTGCACCGGTGAAGTGGGCCGCGAAGCGCTCCGGTTCGATCGTCGCGGAGGTGACGATCAGCTTGAGGTCGGGCCGCTGAGGCAGAAGCCCCCGAAGGTATCCGAGCAGGAAGTCGATGTTGAGGCTGCGCTCATGGGCCTCGTCGAGGATCAGGGTGTCGTAGCGCAGCAGTCGGCGGTCACGCTGGATCTCGGCGAGCAGGATGCCGTCGGTCATCAGCTTGACCAGGGTGCGGTCACTGGCTTGGTCGGTGAAGCGCACCGTGTAGCCGATCGTGTCGCCGAGCGGGCTGCCCACCTCGTCGGCGATGCGCTGGGCGACGGTGCGGGCGGCAAGGCGTCGCGGTTGGGTGTGCCCGATCGTGCCGCGCACACCGCGGCCGATGCCGAGGCAGATCTTGGGCAGCTGCGTCGTCTTCCCCGAACCGGTTTCGCCGGCGACGATCACCACCTGGTGTTCGGTGATTGCCTTGGCGATCTCGTCGCGGCGTTCGCTGACCGGAAGCTCGGGATAGGAGATCGTCGGGACCGCGGCGGCGCGGGTCGCGACGACCGCTTCCGCGGCGGCGATCTGCTCGGCGATTTTGGCGAGCTTCTCCGGAGGCGCGCCGCGCAGTTGACGCAGGCGCCTGCCGAAGCGGGCCGCGTCGCGGATGGTCAGCCCGTCGAGGCGCTTGCGAAGCTCAGCGACAGATGGGCCGGACACTCCGGCCAGGATAGGCGGCCGGTCAGGGCGTCGGCAGGTCGGCGTCGCTGTCGGCGCTCGACGGGGTGCCCGTCCAGTTGGCCAACAGGCGAAGGGCGGTCTCCGATGGCGAGCCGGGATCGGCGGTGTAGATGCACAACGTCTGGTCCGGGTCGCCGAGCACGGCGACGCTCTCGTAGTTGAGCGTCAGGTCACCCACCAACGGGTGGTGGTAGCGCTTGACCCCGTGCGTGCGTTCGCGGACGTTGTGGTCGGCCCACCACCGGCGGAACTCGTCGCTCTTGACCGCGAGTTCGCCGACCAGTTCGGTCAGCAGCGGGTCGTCGGGATGCCTGCCTGCGTCCAGGCGCAGTATCGCGACGTTGTCGCGGGCCACCTCTTCCCAGTCGGTGTAGAGCTCGCGGGCGGATTCGTCGAGGAAGGTGAACCGCAACAAGTTTCGCTCGCGCGGGGGCAGGGCCTCGAAGTCACCGATCAACGCCCGCGCCAGCCGGTTGGCCGCCAGCATGTCCATCCGACGGCCGAATACGAAGGCCGGTGTCACGTCGTCGAGCGTCTCGAGCACCCGGCGGATGCCCGGCCGAACCCGCTGCACGGGCGCGGGGCGCCGGCGGGTGCGGCGGGTGTTCACCCGCGCGATCTGGAACAGGTAGGCCCGCTCGACGTCGTCGAGCCGCAACGCGCGTGCCACGGCGTCGAGTACCTCGTCGGACACGTTGAGGTGGCGACCCTGTTCGAGGCGGCTGTAGTAGTCCACGCTCACACCGGCCAACTGTGCGACCTCCTCGCGGCGCAGGCCCGGTACCCGTCGCACCCTGCTGGTCCCGCCGATCTCCACGTCCTCGACGCGCAGGCGTGCGCGGCGCGTCCGCAGGAACTCCTTGAGCTCGGCGTTGTGGTCCATGCACCCAGTGTGGCCGCAGCGGCGGCGTCGGGCCGCGCCAAACGTGGGTCTGCCAGACCTAGGTACGCCGAACCGGGGTATAGCGGGGCTCGTTTTGGCCGCTCAGAGGGCCCCCAGGGGTTGTTGTCTCGAGTGTGCGGCACTACCGCCGCCACCGACAGGAGGAAAGGTCCACAGATGACAACCGCAATCCAGAACCCAACCGAGACCACCGCCCCGCTGTCCGGCCGCGTCGCCGTTGTCACCGGCGCATCGAGCGGCATTGGTGAGGCGACCGCCAAGCGCCTGGCCGCGTCCGGCGCGAAGGTCGCCCTTTTGGCCCGCCGGGCCGACCGGCTCGAGAAGCTGGCTGCCGAGATCGCCGAGGCGGGTGGCACCGCGCTGGCCCTCGCCGTCGACGTCACCGACGCCGCCGCGATACAGGCGGCCGCCCAGCGGGTGGTCGACGAACTCGGCACGGTCGATGTGCTGTTCAACAACGCCGGGGTCATGCTGCCCGCGCCGATCGACGAACAGCGCTTCGACCAGTGGCAGCAGCAGATCGACCTCAACGTCGCCGGGCTGATGAACGCGATCGGCGCGTTCGTTCCCCAGCTGGTGAAGTCGGCCGAAGACAAGGGCGTCGCTGACCTGATCAACACTTCGTCCATCGGCGCGCAGAACATCTTCCCGAACTTCGCGGTGTACTCGGGCACGAAAGCGTTCGTCACACACATGTCGCGCACGCTGCGCGCCGAACTCGGCGCCAAGAACGTGCGGGTCTCGGCCATCGAGCCCGGCATCGTCGAAACCGAGTTGCAGAATCACGTCACCGATACCGGTGCCACGGAATGGCTGGACGGCACCCGCGACCACATCGAGTGGCTGGACCCCGCCGACGTCGCGGCGGCGATCGACTTCCTGGTCGCCCAGCCGGCGCGGGTGAACGTGCAACAGCTGACGATAATGCCGACGCGTCAGGCGTCGTGACGCAACCGGCACGGTGCGGTCCCAGCCGGACCGTACCGTGCCGCTTGGTCTTTCCGCTGCCGGGGGCGTAGACCGTCAGGGCTTGTCGGGCGCCCAGTAGTCGAGCATCTCGGCGAACGTCTCGAAGGCCGGGGTGGACACGCCGAAGGTGGCCTCGAGGTGGATGCTCAGCGGGAATCCGAGGTCGCCGACACCGTCGATGACGCGTTTGTACAGGTCGAGCATCAGTTTGCGCTTCTCCGCCGGCTCCGTGGAGGCGAGCTTCTTGACGAACTCCTGCTCGGCGGCGACGGCGGCGTTACCCGGATCCTGGATCAGCCAGTTGATCAGGCCGACCTTGCTCTCCAGCTTGGGCACGAAACCGAACGACAGCAGGATCTCGGGCCGGTGATCGGTCTGCTCGGCGAAGTCGCGCAGGAACCCGACGATCGCGTCGGAGTACAGCAACTGGGTCATGCCGTAGGTGGCGCCCTGATCGCACTTGAACCGGAACCGGCCCTGCTCGCCGTCGCGGGTTGGGATGAGGATCGCTCCGCGGTTGGGCACCACGTCGGAGTAGATCGACAGCGCGTCGGTCGGGGCGACGCCGGTGCCCTCGCCGTCGCTCATCGTGCGCGGCACCCCGACGAACGCGATGCCGTCGAACCCGGCGCTGGACAGATCGGTCAGCCGCCGACGCAACGTCGGTTCGTCCATGAACGCGGTGACCTGGGTGCACAGCCCGTTCATCCCGGACAGCTCGGGGGTGATGATCGCCCAGAAGTCGAGCACATCCATCTTGGGTTTCATCTCGATCGGACGGTCGTCGTCCTCCTCGATCATGCCGGGGATCATCACGTGCTTGATGCGGCCGTCCAGCCCGGTTTCCGCGGAGCATCGCAGTACCTTCTGCGCATCCTCCAACGCCTGCTCGTGCCCACGATCGACGTTCGGCGGCACGAGTTCAAGCGCGATGGTGTTCAGCGTCACCGGGCTGCTCCTCATCCGACGGTTACTTCCCGCGCGCGGCAGGTCTTCTTTGACCACCATCCGCGCTCGCCAGGAAGCCTCACCATACAGACAGCACCGTTGGACCCGTTCCGGCTCCGCAGACCGAGGGCTCCCAGTCGATTCCCAGCGTCTGATCAACCGTGTGCCGACTGAGGTTGGTACCAACGGGGCCATGACTCCCGGACGACAATGCCTGGACACCGCGGAAGGTGTTCTCATCGCGCTTCGCCACTGCACGGTCGACGAGGCGTTCCGCGAGATTATCCGCGCTGCGCAACACCATCGGGTGCCGTTGTTCACGCTCGCCGACGCGCTGGTCACCGCCGCAAGCGGCACAGGGGAATGTGTGAACGCGGCGGCGCGGACAGCGGTGCTCACCGAGTGGGGTGCCCTGCTGGGAACTTCGACCTCGGCTCGTTTGTAATCTGACGACGCGACAGCGTCGCGAACCGTCGCCAGTTACACAAATGAGGACGCGCCGCGCCGCTCGTACTGTGGAAAGGGTGAGCATCGCACCCACCGCCGTCACCTTCGCCGACCGTTACGCCAGCGACCTACCCGAGCTGGCGGTCCGTTGGCAGGCTGAATCGGCTCCCGACCCGCGCCTGCTCGTCCTCAACGAACCGCTGGCCGTCGAACTCGGCATCGACGCCGACTGGCTGCGCAGCGCCGACGGCCTGCGGCTACTGGTCGGCACGCAGGTTCCCGACGGCGCGAACCCGGTCGCGCAGGCCTATGCCGGTCACCAGTTCGGTGGGTACGTCCCCCGGCTGGGCGACGGGCGCGCGCTGCTGCTCGGCGAACTCACGACGACCTCCGGAGAGCTTCGCGACCTGCATCTGAAGGGTTCGGGCGCGACGCCGTTCGCACGCGGCGGCGACGGGTTGGCCGCCGTCGGTCCGATGCTGCGCGAGTACATCGTCAGCGAGGCGATGCACGCGATGGGGATTCCGACCACCCGCTCGTTGGCCGTGGTCGCGACCGGACGCCAGGTGCAGCGCGAGACGCCGCTACCCGGTGCGGTGCTGTCGCGGGTGGCCCGCAGCCATCTGCGCGTCGGCACCTTCCAGTACGCCGCGAACACCGGCGACGTCGACCTCTTGCGGCGTCTGGCCGACCACGCGATCCAGCGGCACCATCCCGGGGCCGCCGACGCAGGCAACCCCTATGTCGCGTTGTTCGAGTCGGTGATCGCGGTGCAGGCGGCGCTGATCGCCAAGTGGATGCTGGTCGGCTTCGTGCACGGCGTGATGAACACCGACAACACGACGATCTCCGGGGAGACCATCGACTACGGGCCGTGCGCGTTCATGGAGGCCTACGACCCCGAGACGGTGTTCAGCTCGATCGACTCGTGGGGCCGCTACGCCTACGGCAACCAGCCGGCGATCGCGGTGTGGAACCTGGCCCGGCTGGCCGAGGCACTGCTGCCGTTGTTCGCCGACGACCAACAGCAGGCGATCGCGATCGCCGAGGGCAGCCTCGGTGGTTTTGCGCCCAAGTTCCAGGACGCGTTGTCGGTGGGCATGTGCGCCAAGCTCGGGTTGGCCGACACCACGCCCGACGAGATCGCGGTGCCGTTGATGAACGACCTGATCGCCCAGTTGCACCAGAGCCACGTCGACTTCACGTCGTTCTTCCGCCAGCTCGCGCATGCGGCCCGCGGTGACGACGACCCCGCACGCGGCCTGTTCCTCGACCTCGCCGCGTTCGACCAGTGGCTGTCGCGGTGGCATGCGTTGCGGCCCGACGCGACGGTGATGGACCGCGTCAACCCGGTCTACATCCCTCGCAACCATCTGGTCGAGGAGGCGTTGACCGCCGCGACCGAAGGCGACCTCGACCCGCTGTACCGGCTGCTGGATGCGGTGACCGCGCCGTATGACGAGCGCCCAGGTCTGCAGCGGTACGCCGAACCCGCACCCGAGGACTTCGGGAAGTACCGAACCTTCTGTGGGACCTGAGCCAGCCGACCTAGACTGCCCTCATGATGTTGCGACGGTCACTGATCGCGGGGCTCTTCGCGGCGGCACTGGCCGTGCCGGTCTCCCCCGTCATCGCTTCGGCCCAGCCGGGCAACTGTTGCTGTCCGCCGGGCCAGACGGGCGTCATCTACGGTTGCGCGTCGTTCTGCGTCGACGGTAAGGCCCTGGACACCAGCACCGGGTTGTGCGTGCCGGTTCCGCCGCCGTATCCGCATCCGCCGGTGGCCTGAGGCGCGTCAACCGGTCGCGGGGGTTAGGCCGACGCGGTCTCGGCAATTCAAGATCTATGCCCGACGAGACGCTGCGCCTTGACCTGTTGCAGGAACTGCTCCACGCGTACGGCCCCTGCGGTCAGGAAGACGCCGTGCGGGAGGTGTGCCGACGCGAGCTCGAGCCGCATGTCGACGAGATGTGGGTCGACGAAGCGGGCAACCTGATCGGCCTGCGCCACGGCAACGACCGCGAGGCGCAGCCGATCCGGGTGATGGCCCACATGGATGAGCTGTCCATGGTCGTCAAACGGATCGAGCCCGACGGCACACTGCACATGACGCCCCTGGGCACGATGTATCCGGGAAACTTCGGCCTCGGACCGGTCGCGCTGCTCGGCGACCAGCGCTCCGTGTGCGGCGTGCTGACCCTCGGCTCCGAGCACACCACCAAGGAGAGCCAGCGGATCTGGGAGACCAAACCGGACCAGGGGGATCAGGCGCTCGACTGGCTTCATGTCTATGTCTTCACCGGCCACACTCCCGAGGAACTGGCCGAGGCCGGTATCAGAGCGGGCACGCGGGCGTGTATCCACCAAAGCAAGCGCACGCTGACCGACGTCGGCCCGGACTATCTCGGGTGCTACTTCATGGACGACCGCGCGGCGGTCACCGCACTGCTCGACGTGGCGAGCCGGCTGGCTTCCGGGGACAGAGGCCCGGCACGCGACACCTATCTGGTCTTCACAACCGCCGAGGAAGTCGGCGGTGTCGGAGGCTCGTATGCAAGCCGCGCGCTGCCCGGTGACCTGACCATTGCGCTGGAGGTCGGTCCGGCCGAAGCGGAGTACGGGACCTCGTGCAGCGGCGGCCCGATCGTCGCCTACAGCGACGCCGAAACCATCTACGACAAAACTGTCGCCGATGCGCTCATCGACGCCGCCACCGAGCCCGGCCTGTCGCCTCAGCCCGCGGTCCTCGGTGCGTTCGAATCCGACGCTTCGCACGCCAAGGCCAGTGGGCTCACGGCGCGGGCCGGACTGCTGTGCCTCCCCACGCTCAGCACACACGGCTACGAAGTCATTGCGCGCCAAGCAATTCCGGACATGGCTGCGGTGCTCGTCGAACTCCTGCGCCGCGGGGTCTAAGCGCGGCGTCAGCGGTCGAGTTCGCCGGCGATACCGCGCTCGATGGCGACGCGCGCCCGCTCCGGCAGCACCACCAGGCCCTCGAGCTCGCGGCGGGCGAGTTCGTAGCCGCGTTCGCGTTCCTGCGGGGTGGCCGCGGCGTCGGTCGCGACGCGCAACATGCTCTGGGCCCGGGCGATGCGCTGCTGATCCTGTGCCGAGAAGTCGCTGCGCCGACGACGGACCGCCTCGGTCTCGGCGGCCTCGAACGCGGTGACGTAGTCGGTGACGGCGTCGACGTACTCGCGCGCCGCGTCGGTGTCGTCGACCAGATCCTCGGCCTTGCCCGGGCGCAACAGGTCCGCGCGCACCTTGGTCCGGTGGAAGCGCTCGGTCAGCGGGTCGCGCATGTCGGTCATCAACGGGTAGTCGAGCAGCTTCGCGACGTCCAGTTCGTACTCGAGCCATCGGGTGTCGGTGCGGTCGTGCGCCTTGACCGCCCGCGCGATCGCCTGCCACTGCATTGCCGTTCCGGTGGCGGGCTGCGGTGCGGTGTCGGCTGGTTGCTCGCGACCGGCGTCCTGGCGTGCGCGCGCCGCCGTCAGCGCTCGCCAACCGCCGTAGAGCACTCCCGCGAGCGGAACGAGCACGATCAGCAGCTCGAGCAGGCGGATGATCAGGCCCATACCAATCCCATGGAGCCAGGATGCCACCGATGCGTCAGCCCTGACGGCGGCAGCCGCGCGGGGTGCCGGGCTCTGCAGGGCTCGGGACCATTTGAGCTAGTGCCCGCCTAGTAGCGAAACATTCGTTGTCAGCGAATTTTTCGCTGATAGGTGGGCAATTGCGCATAAGCCACGCCGCGAGGCTCAGTGCGCGCCGGGTTCCGGTGGGGAGCCATCAGTGCCCGGGGCCGTAGGCCCGCGCGATGTCAGGGGAGTCCAACCAGCCCGAGTACGTCGGCCGCTGCGGCCATCCCTCGGGCAAATCCTGCCACTCCTCCTGGCGGCCCCACGGCAGGAGGTCGATGAGCGCGAACGAGTGGCTGAGCTGTTCGGTGCCGCGGCCGTTGGTGTGCCAAGTCCGGTAAACGGTGTCACCGTCTCGCAGAAACACGTTGACCGCGAAACCTTCGCCGGGTGGAGCGTCGACGTCGGCGCCGAACGAACTCTCCGACGACGAGTACCAATCCATCCGGTTGCCGACCTTGGTGCGGTAGGCCAGCACCTCGTCGATCGGGCCGTTGGTGACGATGACGAAGCGGGCGTCGTAGCTGTCGAGGAACTCCAGCCGGGTGAACTGCGAGGTGAACCCGGTGCAGCCGCCGCACTGCCACTCTGCGCCGTCGGTCCACATGTGGTTGTAGACGATCAGCTGGGAGCGCCCCTCGAACACGTCGGCCAGTCGGACGGGCCCGTGCTCACCGATCAGCGTGTAGTCGGGCGTGCGGACCATGGGCAGGCGTCTGCGCTGGGCGGCGATCGCGTCCAGCTCTCGTGTCGCCGCCTTCTCGCGGCGGCGCAGGTCGTCGAGGGCGGCGCGCCATGTCGCCTCGTCGACGACGGGCGGTAGGGCGGCCGGTTGAGTCGGGACGGACATCGTTCCTCCTGCGATGGTCGTTTCTCGCAGGTTATGACCGACTCAGCGCCCGAAAGTCATCGTCAGCTCTTCTTGGATCCGCCGGATTTCTTACCGCCGCCGGAGTTCTTGCCGCCCTTCTTCGATGCACCGGGCGTGTTGGCGATGGCTGCCGCGCGGGACTTGCTCATGCCCTTCTCGCGCAGACCCTCGTACTGTTTGTCGTTTTTGACGCTGGAACCGTGATCCTTCGCCATCGTGGCCTCCTCGCTGGTGGTTGCACGTGCGTACCGAATACCCGCGAGCGTGCGGGTTTGCACCCGACACCCCGGGAAATTTCAGCGATTGGCGCACGCTCACGGCCCCGCGAATGTGCGCGTATCACCGCATGACGTGCGGATACTGCTTGGCAGGGTGTACATCGAACATGTCGCGGTACGACGGCGGCTGACGGTCGCCGTCGTCTTTGATGCCGTACTTGAGCGCCAACTCCGCCCCGATGAGCGTCCGGCCACTGACCTCCATCAGAGCCGGATCCCGATACAGCGCCCAGATGACATGGCCCGTCAGGTCGGGGGTTTCGGCGGTGTCCAGGATGTGCCCGAACTTCTCGGGATTACTCGCGATGATCCCGCGGACACGCTCGGTCAACAGCGACCCCATCCAGATCGACACCGCGGCGATGCCGAACTCCCGGAAGTCGACGGCCATATCGGCGGCCATCTTGTCGGTGCCGGCTTTGGGCACCCCGTACGCCGGCCCGAACGCGTAATGCACCGCACCCGACGAGGAGGTGAACGCGACCAGGCCGCTGCGCTGCGCAAGCATCAGCGGTGCGGCGTAGACGGTCGCGACATAGCTGCTGCGCAGTCCGACGTCGAGCGTGTCGATCACGTTCAGCGGTTCTTCCCAGAACTTCGTGCGCCCCATCATCTCGTCGCGGATCAGCGCTGCATTGTTCACCAGGATGTCGATGCGGCCCTGTTCGCGTCCGACTCGATCGAAGAACGCCTTGACCTGATCGTCGTCGCCGTGATCGACGCGGACCGCGATGCCCGTACCTCCGGCATCGGTGACCGCCTGTGCGGTCTCGTCGATCGTGCCCGACAGTCTCGAACCCTCTGCGTCACCGTTGTTCTGGGTTCGGCCCGTGACATAGACGGTGCACCCGTGGCTGCCCAGCGCGCGTGCGATGCCCGCGCCCGCACCGCGGCTGGCCCCTGTCACCACCGCGACTGTCCCGGTCACCTGATCACTCTCCTCGAACCTCGATCCGACTTCGAGGCTGTACTGTACGCTCGTACAGCGGAGTGGGTCGACTCGGGCTCGGAAGGACCATGCATGACTAGGTACGACTACATCGTTGCCGGGGCCGGATCGGCCGGATGTGTTCTCGCCAACCGGTTGTCGGCCGACCCCCGCGTGTCGGTGCTGCTGGTCGAGGCCGGTGGATCCGACCGCCATCCGTTGTTCCGAATTCCCAAAGGGTCCGGAATGTTGTTCGAGAATGAGAAGTACGTGTGGCACTACACCACCACCCCGTTCGGGCCGGACGGCCATTCCGAACAGTGGATGCGCGGCAAGGTGCTCGGCGGTTCCAGCTCCATCAACGGGATGATCTACAACCGGGGCCACCGCGCCGACTACGACCACCTCGAGCGGCTCGGCAATAAGGGTTGGGGTTGGGACGACATGTTGCCGATCTTCAAAGCCTTCGAGGACAACGAGTTCGGCGCCTCCCCCACCCGCGGCACCGGTGGCCCACTGCACATCTCGGTGCCGGATGGCCCCGATCCGCTGTGCGAGGAGATGATCACGGCAAGCACCCGTGCGGGGTTCGACAGGATCCAGGACATCAACGAGTCCGACGCCGAGCGGGTCGGGTATGCCACCTCGACGATCCGCAACGGGCGCCGGGTCAGCGCGGCAAGCGCGTTCCTCAAACCAGCTGTGCGGCGGCCGAATCTGACCGTCGCGACCAACACCGTCGCCCGTCGCATCCTGGTCGAGAACGGCAGGGCGGCCGGGTTGGAGGTCCACGGTCCGCGCGGTGTCGCCGAGGTCCGCGTCCGCCGAGAGGTCATCATCGCGCTCGGCAGCCTCAACAGCCCACGGCTGCTTCAGCTGTCCGGCATCGGGCCGCGGGACGTCTTGAAAGCTGCAGGTGTGCCCGTCGTCCTCGAGCGCGACAACGTCGGCCGCAGAATGCGTGAACACCGCTGTGCGGCACTGCGGTTCAGGCTGAAGGAGGATCTCGGGTACAACAAGCTGCTCTCGAGCAACCTCGGTCAGGCCATCACCGGCATGAAGTACCTGGCGAGTCGGAAGGGCCCGCTGGCCGCCCCCTCGTTCGACATCGTGGCGTTCGCCAAGTCACATGAGGGCGCCGACCGCGTCGACGGTCAGATCATGATGGGCCCGTGGACGCTTCCGCCTTACAACACCAGCGGTGAACCGGTGAGCATCGAACGCGAGCCCGGTATCTCCTGCCTCGGCATGGTGCTGCGCCCGACATCACAAGGCAGCGTGGAGATCACCTCGAACCGGCCGGACACGGCGCTGCGGATCGACCCCAATTACCTGTCCAGCCCTGAGGACCGGGAGACGATGGTTCGTCTGCTGCGCCGGATGCGCGCCATCTTCGAGCAGTCGCCGATCGCCGAACGCATCAGCCACGAGACATACCCAGGGCCTGCGGCGCGCAGCGACGACGAACTCGTCGACGCCGCCCTGGAGGGCGGATACTGCGGCTACCACGCCATCGGGACGTGCGCGATGGGTCCCGGTGACGACGACGTAGTCGACAGCGAGTTGCGCGTACGCGGCATCGACGATCTGCAGATCGTCGACTGCTCGGTGCTGCCGACCATGGTGGCGGGCAACCTCAACGGGCCGGTCATGGCGGTGGCCTGGCGGGCCGCCGACCGGATTATCGACGGCTGACGGCCGCAGGCATGGTGTCCCATCCGCGCACGGTCGATGACCTTGAGCGGCGCGCGTTTTCGAGGTCGATATCCCATTCGGGCCAGCGCTTGAGAACCTCTTCCAACGCGATCCGGCCCTCCAGCCGTGCCAATGGTGCGCCGACGCAGAAGTGCGCCCCGCGACCGAAGGTCAAGTGCCCGCCCGGCTTGCGGTGGATGTCGAAGCGGTCCGGGTCGGCGAAGTGGCGGTCGTCGCGATTGGCCGACGCCAGCATCATCAGTAGCGCGCTGCCCGCGGGTACCGTTTGGCCCTGGAACTGCACATCCTCGGTGGCGACGTAACGCGCGACGTGCGGACCCGGCGGCTCGTAGCGCAGCAGTTCTTCGATGGCGCCCGGCACCAGGGACAGATCGGCGGCGAGTTCCTTGCGCTGGTCCGGGTGCTCGGCGAGCACCTTGCCCATCCAGCCGAACAGCCGGCCGGTCGTCTCGACGCCCGCGCCGGCCACGACGGCCAGAAAGACGACGATCTCCTCTCTGGTGAGCCCCCGGATAGTGCCCGTCTCGTCGGTGAACTCGACGTTGAGCAGTTCGGTGATCAGATCGTCGGACGGGTTGTTCTCGCGCCACGCAACGTAATCGGCGAACATGTCGCCGTCGAAGTAGTGGTCCTTGTCCACCGGCAGCGGCTTGCCCGGTTCGTTGCGCAATGACTCGTGTGCGTGGGCCCGGACCGCGGGCTGCTCGGCGTCGCGGATACCGACCAGCATGCCGATGGTCTTCATCGGCAGTTCGGCGCCGAGGTCGACCACGAAGTCGAACCGGTCGCCATCGGCCAGCGGATCCAGACACGCGATACAGAAGGACCGGACCTTCTCCTCGACCGCCCGGATCCGCTTGGGCGTGAAGGCCCGAGACACGATCGCGCGGTGGATGGTGTGCAGCGGCGGGTCCTCGTTGATGAAGACTCCCGGCGGCATCACCGGATCGACCATGACGACCTCGAGGATGTCACCTTTGGCCGAGCTGAGCCGTGCCGTGTCCCGCAGTGCGGCGTCCACGTCGTCGTAGCGGCTGACCCCCCAGAAGCCGTGGCGTTCGTTGTGGTACAGCGGAGCTTCTTCGCGCAGCCTGCGATACGTCGGGTAGGGGTCGAGATCGATTGCGACGTCCCAGGGGTCGTAGTAAAGGTCGCTCACACGATTCTCCTCGGAAAGTTTGTACGAGCATATAGCATCGGCTATACGGTCGTATAGGGAGGAGGGCTCGATGCCCAAGCGCATGATCGTGACCCTGCTGGTGATGAACTCGGTCGGTCACAACTTTCAGGGCGGCTGGCGGCATCCGCGCGCCCGTAACCGGGATTTCAAGACCTTCGACCTGTGGACGGAGCTGGCGCGCAAGGCCGAAGCCGCCAAGATCGACGCATTCTTCTTCACTGACACGCTCGGCGTACAAGGCGAATACAACGGGTCGGGCAACGTGGTGTTCGAACAAGCCATGAACGTGCCGATCGGTGACTGCACGATGCTGATTCCCGCACTCGCCCGCGAAACCGAGCACATCGGGTTCCTCTACACGAGTTCAGTGATCCAGCAGCACCCGTTCGTATTCGCCAGGCAGGTTTCCACGCTCGACCATCTCAGCGGCGGCCGGGTCGGCTGGAACATCGTCACCTCTGCCAACGAGCGCGCATTCGCCAATCTGGGTGTACCCGGTCAGATGTCACACGACGACCGATACGAGTGGGCGAAGGAGTACGTCGACGTCGTCTACAAACTCTGGGAGGGCTCCTGGGACATCGGCGCGGTGGTCGACGACCCGGCCAGCGGTGTGTACGCCGATCCGGCGAAGGTGCACGAGATCAACCACGTCGGACAGCGCTACCGCGTTCGCGGGTACAACCTGATGGAGCCGTCGCCCCAACGGGTTCCACTGCTGGCGCAGGCAGGCGGGTCGCCCGCAGGCCTCGAATTCGCCGCCAACCACGCCGAGTTGATGTTCCTGTCGGCGTTCACCCCCGAAACCATCGCCCAGCAGGTGGCCGCCGTGCGGGGGCTGGCGCGCGAACGCGGCCGCTCGGCCGACGACATCTTGTTCCTGCAGGGGCTGATGTTCGTCGTCGGTTCCACCGACGAGGAAGCCAACCGCAAGTGGATGGAGCTCGAGGAGTGGCGCAGCACCGAGGCGCAGACCGCATACTTCGCCAGCCTGAGCGGAATGGACTTGGGCCAGTACGACCCCGCCACACCGCTGGTCGACCTGATCGACGAGATGCCAGGTATCCGCGGAGCATTTCTCTCGTTGATCAACGCGTGGCCCGAGGGAGGGACGCCGACGATCAACGATTTCGTGTCGACGATGTCGTTGCCGCAGATGGTGGTCGGATCACCGGAGACGATCGCGACCCGGTTGCTCGAGTTCCAGGCCGCCGGGTCGGACGGCATTCAGGTCATGAACATGCTGATGCCGGAGAGCTACGACGAGTTCTTCGACCATGTCGTACCGGTGCTGCAGGACAAGGGCCTGATGCAGACCGAGTACCGTCCCGGCACGCTGCGGGAGAAGATCTTCGGCGCCGACGACCCTCACATCAGCCCTCGACATCCGGCGTTCGGATATCGCGGCATGTTCAGCTGAGGGCCCGCGCCGCGGCGGGTGCGAGAATGTTCGTCAGCCAATCTGAGAGGTGACGATGGCAGCATCGCCCCGCCGCGTCGGCGCGGAGACGTCGAAGACACGTGACACCCTGCTCGACGCCGTTGAGAAGATGATGCTCGAAGAGGGATACGCCAGCGTGAGCTATCGCGCGCTGGCCGCGAAGGCCGGCGTCACCGCGAGCCTGGTGCAGTACTACTTCCCCTCGCTCGACGACATCTTCTTGGCCGCGATCCGCCGCTACTCGGAGCGCAATCTCGCGGTGTTGAGCAAGGCGCTCGAGACACGGTCCGAGGATCCGCTCCATGCGCTGTGGGAGTACAGCTGGGACGAGGCGACCGGTGCCCTGATCACCGAATTCATGGCGCTGGGCAACCATCGCAAGTCGATCGCGTCGGAGATCGCCGAGGTCACCAACCGGGTCCGCGAGATACAGGTCGACGCGCTGGCGCAGCGGTATGGCGCCCGCACCCGATTTGAGGGCGACCTGTCGTTGGGTGCCGCCGTACTGCTGATCACCGGAATCCCCAAGTTTCTCAACCTCGAAGAGGGTGTCGGCGTCGACGCAGCGCACACCGACGTCGTCAAGGCTGTCGAGAAGTACCTCGACGCGATCGAACCGCGACCCGCGCGCCGCAAGCCGAGGAAGGGTTCGTCCACTCGCCGCTGACCGTGCTATACATCTGCATGGGTTGTACGTTCGTATAGCAAAGCTCGAGCAAGGGGATGGACGACGTGAACCGCGTAGCAGTGGTCACCGGCGGCGGTTCGGGGCTGGGCCGGTCGATAGCCGAGCATCTCGCCCGCGAGGGGCATTCCGTCGCGGTTCTGGATGTCAATGGCGACTCCGCTTCGCTAGCCGCCGACGATCTGCGGGCGGCGGGAGCCCACGCGGTCGGCCTCCAGGTCGACGTGTCCGATCAGAGCGCGGTGAATGCAGCGTTCGAGGCGGCACGAAACACGTTGGGCCCGGTCGGAATTCTTGTCACGAGCGCCGCGCTGGCCGGGTTCACGAAATTCGACCAGATCACCCTCGACGAGTGGAACCGCTACCTCGCGGTCAACCTGACGGGCACCTTCCTGTGTCTGCAGGCCGCGCTGCCTGACATGGTCGCTTCGCAGTGGGGGCGCATCGTCACCATCTCGTCGGCCGCGGGCCAGAACGGCGCCGTCCATCAGGGCCACTACTCGGCGACCAAGGGCGGGGTCATAGCGATGACCAAGACCGTTGCCGCGGAGTACGCGGCACGGGGGATCACCGCCAACACCATCCCGCCGTTCGTCATCGACACCCCGATGCTGCGCGCACAACAGCGCGCCAAGAAACTGCCGCCGGCAGAGATGCTGGTGCGCGCGATTCCCGCCGGACGCCTGGGCACCGGCGACGACGTGGCGGCCACGTGTGCGTTCCTGTGTTCGGAGGGCGCGGGTTACGTCACCGGTCAGGTGATCGGTGTCAACGGCGGGGCGGTGCTGTGACGGCTCAGCCCGCCGGTGGCACCGGCCGCACCCTGTTGTGCACCAATTCGATGAGCTGACCCTCCGGATCGCGTGCCATACAGGCGAATCCGCCTCCGGGGTCGGCGATGATCGTGCCGCCTGCGGAGGTGACCGCCGCCTGCGCCGCGGCGATGTCCTCGACGGCGATCGACAGGTGGGTGAGGCCTGCGGTGACCATGCCGCGTTCGGGCTCATCCGGTGCGGGGTGCCCCGAAAACGTCAGCAGCTGCAGTACGAAGCCGTCGTTCTGCAGGTATGCGGCTTCGAACCCGATCGGCGGGGTGAGCGGAAGCAATCCGGCCGCCATCTCGTCGGGGATCGTCAACCGCTTCACCTCGGCGAATCCCAGGGCTTTGTAGAACCGCTTCGAGTTGTCGAGGTCGCGAACGCGTAAGCCGACATGGCTGACACCCATGTCACACCCCCGCCGGGCCGGGGCCGCCATGCATGTACAGCGTCTGGCCCGAACAGAAACTGGAGGCGTCGGAGGCGAAGAATAGTACGCCGTGCCCGATCTCGTCGGGCTCGCCGACGCGGCCCGCGCCGTTGGTCTGGCCGATCATGTCGATGTCGAAACCCTGCCGCTGCGCGTCGGATTCGAGGCCGGGTGTGCGGATGGCCCCGCAGGCGATCGCGTTGACCCGCACGCCTTTACGGGTCCACGCCGCGGCCATCGACCCGGTCAGGTTGTTCAGCCCGGCCTTGGCCGCGGCGTAGGCCACCGCCTGCGGCATCGCCAGCAGGCTGGCGCCCGAGGAGATGTTGACGATGGCGCCCTTACCCTGCTTGATCATCGGCTCGACCGCCGCGCGCGACAGGTACCAAGCGCTCGACAGGTTCAGGTCGAGAACGTGCTGCCACTCGTCGTCGGTCCACTTCATGATCGACTTCGTCTCGCCGCCACCGGCGTTGTTCACCAGCACGTCGACGCGACCGAACTCGACCAGCGTCGTGTCGACCAACGCGCGACACGCGTCGGCCCGGGTGACGTCGGTCGGCACCGCCAGCGCGCGGCGGCCCAGCGACTCGATCTCGCTCACGGTGGACTTCAACGGTTCGGCGCGGCGCCCGGCGAGCACGATGTCGGCGCCGCGTTCGGCCAGCGTCAGTGCCGATCCGCGGCCGATGCCGGTTCCGCCACCGGTGATGACGGCGACCCGCCCCTCCATCGAGAATCTGTCGTTCACGGTCATGCCCTTCCCATTCTGGTGTGGTCTATCGGGTTGCTGGCCAACGGAGTTCGTCGGCCGTGGTGGCGTAACGATCGAGGAAGCTCAGTGTCGTCGACGGGTCGTCGCCATCGCGCCGACCGCCGCCGAGGACGACCCGGTTGAAGCCGAGGTCCCGGTATCGCGAGAGCTTGTCGGGTTTCGGATCGCCCCAGGCCATGACCGTCAGGTCCAGCGCCAACGGATCGCGGCCGGCGTCCTCGGCGGCATGCCGGTAGTCGGCCAATGCCGCACCCAGGTCGCGGAACGCCGCATCGCCGGGCAACCAGCCGTCGGCCCAACCGAGACACTCGCGCGTCCCCCTCGGGCCCGTGGTGGCCGCCAACAGCGGCGGATGTGGCCGCTGAACCGGCTTGGGATAACTCCATACCGGCCCGAAACTGTAGAACTGCCCGTGGTGTTCGGCCTCGTCGTCGACCCACAGCTTCTTCAGAGCGGCGACCATGTCGCTCAAGGCGCGGTACCGGTCCTTCCACGCGATCGGACTGCTCGCTTCCAGTTCCGTGCGCATACCCACGCCTACGCCCAGCAGCAGGCGGCCCCCGCTCATCTGATCCAGCGTCGCGACTTGCTTTGCGAACGTGAATAATTCGCGTTCCAGCGGTAGAGCCACCGAGGTGCCGACCCGCAACGTCCTCGTCGCCCGCGCAGCGACCGTCAGCGACAGGAAAGGATCCCACATCTGCTTCTGCGCCTCGAGCAGGCCGGCGGGGAGCTGCCCGCGGGCGGCCACCGGGATCTGCGGGTGCTCCCCGAGCCACAGCGACTCGAATCCCCGCGACTCGAGCTCGGCAGCGAGCACATCGGCTTCGAGGTCGCGCGGTGTGTTGAGGGAGACGAAACCGAGGTCCACCCTCACGCTCCTTTACGCCGTCGCCATTGTGCCATACGATCGTACAGTGCCATACGTTCGTACAACAAGCGCTCGTCTGAGCGGAAGGCTTTCACCGTGACGGCGCCGGTGACCGACGAGCTGTACTACGACCCGTACGACGTGGCGATCGACGTCGATCCGTATCCGGTCTACCGACGGCTGCGCGACGAAGCGCCGGTGTATTACAACGACAAGTTCGGGTTCTGGGGCCTGAGCCGGTTCGCCGACGTGGAAGCGGCGCTGCGCGACGTCGAGAACCTCAGCTCCGCCAAGGGTGACATCCTCGAGGTCGTCAAGGCCGAACCGGTGATGCCACTGGGAGTTTTCATCAACGAGGACCCGCCGTTGCACACCGTGCACCGCCTGTTGGTGTCGCGCGCGTTCACCCCGCGCAAGATGGCGGCCATCGAGGATCAGGTGCGGGCCTTCTGCGCGACGTGTCTCGATCCTTTGCGCGACGGTGATCGCTTCGACTTCACCACCGACCTCGGCGCGGAAATGCCTATGCGCGTCATCGGAATGCTGGTCGGTATGCCGGACTCGCTGCAGCGGTCCGTCCGCAGTGTCGCCGGTCGCCGACTTCGCAACAAACCGGGCCAGCCGTTACCGGTGAGCAAGAACAACTACTTCAACGGCAACATGTTTCGCGACTATGTAGCCTGGCGCGAGAAGAATCCGTCAGACGATTTGGTCACCGAACTGCTCAACGTGGAGTTCGCCGACGTCGAGGGCACGGTGCGGAGGTTGAGCACCGAGGAGCTGCTGGTCTTCCTCGGCGTGATCGCCAACGCGGGGACCGAGACGGTGGGGCGGTTGTTCGGTTGGCTGGGCAAGCTGCTCGGCGAGCACCCCGACCAACGACGAGAGTTGAGCCGTGACCCGCGGTTGATCTCCAATGCCGTCGAGGAGGTGCTGCGCTACGAGCCGCCGGTGCACCATATCGCCCGCTACGCGGCCAACGACGTTGTGTACCACGGCCAGACGATACCGGCGGGCAGTGCGCTGCTGCTGATGTCCGGTTCGGCGAACCGCGACGACCGCAAGTTCGACGACCCGGACACGTTCGACGTTCATCGGGTCGCCAACAACCACCTGTCGTTCGGTCGGGGCACGCACTTCTGCCTCGGCGCGTCGCTGGCCCGGGTTGAAGGCCGGGTGGCTCTGGAGGAGATCCTCAAGCGCTGGCCCGACTGGACGATCGACATCGACAACGCCGTGCGGGCGCCGACGGCGACGGTGCGCGGCTGGGACTCGATGCCGGCGGTGCTCGGCTGAGGCTTTCGGTCCGCCGATTGTGCGTTCAGCGACGCGATCCGCCGGGAACGCGTCGCGGAATGCACAATCGGTGCGTGGCGTCAGCGCCGAGAACGGCCCGCCGGTAGGTTGAGCCGGCTGTCGGGGGTTTCGAGCTCGGCGAATTGCATTGGCCATGCGTCTCTTCCGTGCTCAACAACCCAGCACGACCCGCTGGCGTCCAGCGGCGCCGTCGCTGCGATGACGACCGCGTCGGCGCTGGCCTCCGGTTCCATCACCGGTACCCCGATTCCTTCGACCAGCGCGCGGCGGTCGCCGAGGGCACCCGTCTCGGTGATGCCCGGGCAGATCGTGTGTACCGCGATGCGCTCCGCGGCGAGGTTCGGAGCCACGGAACGCATCAGGCCGACCACGGCGTGCTTGCCGAGCGCATACACCGGATCGGGGTGCCACGGCATCAGGCCGGCCAGCGATGCGGTCGCCAGGATAGCGCGGTCGGCGACGCCGAGGGAACGCATCGTGCGCACGGCGGTGACCATGCCGAACACCACGCCGTCGAGATTGACTCCCAACGACTTTCGGTAGTCGGCGAGGTCGAGCACACCGATGTCACCCGACCACCTGATCGTGATGCCGGCGTTCAACAGCGCGAGATCCAGCCCGCCGAGCTCCTCGGCGCACCGCGCGAACGCAGTCACCACCTGATCAGGGTCGGCGACATCGCACGCCAGCGCCAGCCCGCCCAACGGATCGGCCACGGCATGTGCGGCGGCGCCGTCGATGTCGAGCACGCAGACCCGCATACCTTCGGCCGAAAGCCGTTGGGCGGCGGCGCGACCGATACCCGATCCGCCGCCGGTGATCAGCGCGACGCGCCCGGCCAGCTGCATCAGCGCCTCACCACCGGTCGACGGGCTCGCTGTCGATCTGCAGCGGACGCGCATAGGACAGGTCGGTGCGGTCCCACTTGCCCTTGATGAAGCCCTTCACCGCTCCGGAGGCCAGCACCGACGAGTCGCCCTGCATCATCCACTCGATAGTGCAACGCCGCAGCGCGATTTTCCACGCCCCGTCGCGGCGCTCGAGGCGGTCGAGATAGCGCCCGCCCATCAGCGCGACCACCTTGCCGCCCTTGGCCCGCATCGAGCCCATCACGTAACTCTCGGCATGGGCGACGTCACCGTCGATCTCGCAGGTGTGGGTGGTGATGTTGTGCAGGTGGTCCTCGAACACGGCGCTGTGGGCGTCGTTGGCGTACTCGGCATACTCGGCGCCGACCTTCACCACCGGACCGTGTTCGTCGACACCGTCGGAGAAGTAGACGCTCGACATCAGGTCGGCGTCGTGGCGGTCGTGGCCGCGGGCCTGATTCATCACGCAGTCCAGGATTGCGATCCGGTCCTCGACGTACTGCAGCCGGCTGCGCAACTGGGTGAGATCGTCGGCGGTGGTCATGGGGGCCCCTTCCGTGGCATCTATACGGCCGTACAGCACGTTATACGATCGTATAGCGTCGCCTCAACGGGCTCGCCTTTCCCGATAAGGTCGTCGGGCAGGAGCAGGACGCCGAACGGAGGAGCATGTCGCAGCCCACCAACGATGTCTGGGAGACGCTGGCGACCGCGCGGGCGATCCGCCGGTTCACCGACGAGCCCGTCGACGCGGCGACACTTGACCGCTGCCTAGAGGCCGCGACCTGGGCTCCGAACGGCGCCAATGCGCAGCTGTGGCGGTTCGTCGTGCTCGACTCCCCCGAACAGCGGGCCGTCGTCGCACAGGCCGCACAGGCGGCGTTGCGGTCCATCGAGTCGATCTACGGTATGAGCCGGCCTGCCGACGACGACAACAGCCGGACCGGCCGAAACAACCGCGCTACGTACGAACTTCACGACCGTGCCGGCGAACTCACCTCGGTGCTCTTCACCGCGTTCCGCAATGAGTTCTCGTCCGAGTTCCTGCAGGGCGGGTCGATCTTCCCCGCGATGCAGAACTTCTACCTGGCCGCTCGCGCGCAGGGCCTCGGGGCGTGCTTCACCAGCTGGGCGTCCTACGAGGGCGAGAACCTGATCCGCGCGGCGGTCGGCGTGCCCGACGAGTGGGCGCTGGCCGGGCACATCGTCGTGGGCGGGCCCCGCGGCAAGCACGGCCCGGTACGTCGGCGGCCCATCTCCGACGTCGTGTTTCGGAACCACTGGGACGCCGGCCGCAGCGACATCATCTACGGCGCCGGCGCCCGCAAGCGCTCGTAGGTTCCCCGCGAGCGACCGTGTCTGCCCCGCGACACGCCGCGCATCGGCGACATTGCGCGGTCGCTCGCGGCCGAAAGCCCTCAGACCGCTACCGCCAGCCGAGCCGCGGGATGCAACCACTCTGCGACATTGCGGACATAATCCTTGAACGCATCCAGCCGCGACGGATCGTCCTTGATCTGCCAGCCGGGCCGCTCGGTCACGAACGACGGTGCACCGCAGTCGATATCCCAGTTGTAGTCGGCGAAGTGATGGAACGTCGACTGCGCGACGGCCCGGCCCATCGGGCTACCGTCCGGAGCGCGCTCACCGTCGACCAGAACTGCGAGATTGAACACCCTGCCGGTCGTCGCACTCCGCCCCTGCGCGAGCACGGTGGCGTTCGGCACGCCGTCCGCCGAGACCAGCCCCTCATGCGGATGCGCGGGAAACCACTCGATCCGACCGCTGGCGGTGCGAGCGGTGCGAAGCAGCTCATGCGCCGGTTCGGACGTCAACACCCGCTGGTAGTCCCCGTTGGCGCCCGAGTGGTAGTTGGGCCACGAGATGGCGGGGGTGTCCCGATCGTCGCACATCGTCTCCGGATCGATTGTCGCGTCGTGAAACTCGTTGACGAGCCCGAGTGAGCCGAGCCGGTTGAGGCAACAGCCGAGGTCCTGGTGGTCACGCGCGGTGAGGACACCACCGCCCGCGGAACGGAAGCGCATGATCGCCGAGGCATCGGCCTCGGTCAGCCCGTTCCCGACGTCGACGGCCATCAGCCACAGTTGGTCATAGCCGAGCTGGTCGAGGTGGCTGAGCACCGGATCGTCGTCGCCGTCGACCCGGTTGCGCGCGACCACCTCGTGGCCTGCGGCGCGCAAGTCGTCGGCCAGCATCGAGAACCTGGAGACGTCCCAGTCCTCAGGATGAGCGCAGATCGTCGTCTGCAACAGAATTCTGGACATCGGAAGTCACTCCTGCACAGTGGGTTCGGCGGGCACCCGCAAGTGCCTGCGCGCTGCGAGTTCTGCTTCGTCGACCAGCACCAGCATCGGCTGATCGGGAACGCAGAGCATCGTCACGGTGAAACGACAGCGCATGTCGTCGCGGTTGTTGGCATCGGAGTAGTGGATGACGTCGCCGCCGGGTTCCCAGAACGCCTCACCGGCCCGGATCACCCGCGGCGGTCGGCCTTCCAGCTCGAACAGCATCTCGCCTTCGAGCATGTACCCGAACGCGGGACCACCGGGGTGGCGATGTGGTGGGGCGCCGGGGCTTCCCGGCGGGTAGTCGACGACGACGGTCATCGCGTGCGCGTCCGCGGGGATGAACGGCGGCTGCGCCTCCTGCACAACGGTCAGAGCGCTCTCCCACGAGTTGTCCTGCTTTTCAGTCATTGTCATTCTCCTCCAGTCGTTATGTCAGGTGGACGAGCCGCCACCGTCGACGTGCAATACCGAGCCGGTGATGAAGCTCGCGCGTGGTGAGGCCAAAAACAGCACCGCCTCGGCGATCTCCCGGGGCTTCGCCGTGCGCCCCAGCGGCAGCGCGCGGCCGAGCTCTTCGTTGGTCTCACCCCATTCAGCCTCGACGCCTTCGGTTTTCGTGGGGCCGGGGGCGACGCTGTTGACACGGACACCGCCGGGCCCGAACTCGGCGGCCCAGGTACGGGTCAGCGACTCGACGGCGGCCTTGGACGCGCTGTAAACGCCCGCTCCCGGCACACCTTTGGACGCGACCATCGTCGTGACGTTGACGATCGAACCGTGTCCGCGCTGGAGCATCCCGGGCACCAGACCCGCAGCCAGGAAGTACGAACCGCGCACGTTGGTGTCGAAGGTCAGCTCGAACGCGCCGACCTGCTGGTCGACGGTCGTCGCGGCCGGGAAGGCGGCGGCGTTGTTGACCAGGATGTCGACGTCGCCGGCCTGCTCGAGCAGCGACGTGACCGAATCCATGTCCGAGAGGTCGGCCTGGACGAAGCGCACGTTGCCCTCGATGTCCGATGCGGCCCGCTTCCCCCGTTCACGGTCGCGGCCGGTGATGATCACGGCGGCTCCCTCGCGCGCGAACAGCCGCGCGCACGCGAGCCCGATCCCGGCCGTGCCGCCGGTGATCAATGCGTTCTTGTAAGCCAGTTCCATTGCTGTTCTCCGATCAGGCGATGCAGGTTTCGAGGGTTTCCGCGCGGTCGTGCGCGAGATGGGCCAGCGCGATGCGCATCCGCTGCCTGGCACGCGAGATCCGCGACATCACGGTGCCCATCGGGATGTCGAGGATCCTGGCCGTCTCGGCGTAGGTGTATCCCTCGACGTCGGCGTAGTACAAAACCTCGCGGAAGCCCTCCGGCATCGCGGCCATCGCGGCTTTGACGTCACCGTGGGGCAGGGCGTCGAGCACCTCGACCTCGGCCGAGCGCAGGCCGCCGGGCTGGTGTTTGGCGCAATCGAACAACTCGCCTTCGGTCATGTTGTCCGCGGGAACTTCGGTCACGCGACGTTGTTTGCAGCGGTGCGCGCTGACCCAGCGGTTGTAGAGGATGCGGAACAGCCACGCCTTGAGGTTGCTGCCCTCCCGGAAGGACTCGAACCCGCTGTAGGCGTGTAGGAGCGCGTCCTGCAGCAGGTCCTCGGCATCCGCGTCGTTGCGGGCCAGCCGGCGAGCACCCCGCGCCAGCACCTCGAACAGTGGTTGAACGTCGCGGGCGAACCGCGCGGCGAGTTCTGGGTCCGGGGCGGTCCTGGCGGGAAGGGACGTGATGGTCATGATCCGATCTCCTCGAGTCGCGGGTGTCACGACTCACGTTCGTCGCCGCCGAGACAAAGGGGACCCTTGAAAACCCGTAGTCCGATCGTCCGTAGTCCGTAGCGCGGACCGGGGGTATTGCGGCCGCCGATCGGCGGGCCGGGTCAGGCGCCGACGAAGCTGACGGTCTCCTCGACCGGGGCGCGCCCGGTGCGGATGTAGCTTTCGCCGGGGTCCTGGTAGCCGATCGACATACCGCAGAACAGCATGAGCTCGTCGGGCGGTTGCACGACGTCCGCGACGGTCTCGCGGACCTGGGACCAGGCCATCTGCGGGCAGCTGTGCAGGCCCTCGGCCCGCAGCAGCAGCATGACGGTCTGCAGGTACATCCCCAGATCGGCCCGTTGCGGGCGACCGAGATCCCGGTCGATGTAGCAGAACAGGGCCGCGGGGGCGCCGAAGCAATCCCAGTTCGCGATCGCCGCCCGCTGCCGGGCCTCCCAGTCCTCGCGCTCGATGCCCAACGCGCTGTAGCGCTCCCTGCCGAACTCCGATCGGCGGTCGCCGTACGGCGATTTCAGCTCGCGCGGATACAGCTGGTACTCCCGCTCATCCCACGGGTCTCCCGCCGCCACCCGCTCCGTTGCGAGCTTCTTGAGCCGCTCCAGCGGTTCGCCGGTCACGACGTAGATCCGCCACGGCTGCAGGTTGGATCCCGACGGCGCCCACCTGGCGGCGTCGAGCACCCGCTCGAGCACCTCCACGGGGACGGGTTCGTCGGTGAATCCCCGCACCGCCCGTCTGCTCTTGACTGCGTCGTAGACGTCCATAGCTCCTCCGCTTTTTGACGATCACGCTTTTCGTGACCAGCCTTTTCGGCTGTGCTTTCAGCCTCGTCCGATCCGCGATCGGGCGAACCCTTGAACGCCCGTGGTCGCCGGGATCTACGAACTCCGCGGATGATTCGTCACCGGCCATCCGTTCTTATTGACATGACCGGTGCAGAGCGGCAGATCGCGACCTCAGTCCTGGTGATCGGAACCGGTGGTGCTGGTCTGCGTGCCGCGATCGAATTGGCAGAGCAAGGTCGAGACGTTCTCCTTGTCGGCAAGCGGCCCGTGGGCGACGCCCACACCACGTTGGCCGCGGGAGGCATCAACGCGGCGTTGGGCACCATGGATCCCGAGGACAGCTGGCAGCAGCACGCGGCCGACACACTGACCGAGAGCTATCTTCTCGCCGATCCGGCCACCGTGCAGATCGTGACCGAGGGTGCCGCCGAGTCGATTCGGGACCTGGAGCGCTTCGGGATGACGTTCGCCCGCGAGCAGGACGGCCGGATCTCCCAGCGGTTCTTCGGCGCCCACACGTTCCGCCGCACCGCGTTCGCCGGTGACTACACCGGGCTGGAACTGCAACGCACACTGGTCAAAAGGGTGACGCAGCTGGCGATTCCGATCCTCGACTCCGCCTACATCACCCGCCTCCTCGTCCAGGACAACACGATCTTCGGCGCATACGGCTTCGACCTTCGAGACGGCACCCGCTACACCATCCACTGCGACGCGGTCATCCTCGCCGCAGGCGGTCACACGCGGATCTGGCGGCGAACCTCATCGCGACGGGACGAGAACACCGGGGACTCCTTCCGATTGGCGCTCGAAGCCGGTGGGCGGATCCGCGACCCCGAACTCGTCCAGTTCCATCCGTCGGGGCTGATCGAACCCGAAGACTCGGCCGGGACGCTGGTGTCGGAGGCCGCTCGCGGAGAGGGTGGGATTCTGCGCAACGACCTCGGCGAGCGCTTCATGAAGCGCTACGACCCCGACCGCATGGAGCTGTCCACCCGCGACCGCGTCGCGCTCGCCGCCTACACGGAGATCAAGCAGGGGCGCGGTACGCCCCGCGGCGGGGTGTGGCTGGATGTCTCGCACTTGCCGCGGACACAGATCATGGAGCGACTCCCGCGGGTCTACCAGACTCTGATGGATCTGCAGTTGCTCGACATCACCACCACACCGATAGAAATCGCCCCGACCGCACACTATTCGATGGGCGGGGTGTGGGTTCGCCCCGACGACCACAGCACCGACGTCGCGGGGCTGTACGCCATCGGTGAGGCGTCCAGCGGCCTGCACGGAGCCAACCGCCTCGGCGGCAACTCGCTCATCGAACTCCTGGTCTACGGCAGAATCGTCGGACGGGCCGCCGCCGCCTACTCATCCGGACTGGACGCCCAGATCCGCTCCAAGGCAGCCACTTCCGCGGCCCGCGACGAGGTCGACGAGGTGCTGTTCTGCAACGGTAAGGAGAACGTCCGGTCCCTGCAGCGCGCGCTGCGCAACGCGATGACCGAGCATGCCGGCGTGGTGCGGGACGAAACCGGGCTGCGCACAGGTTTGACCGAACTCGACGACATCGAGCGGCGGCTTTCCGATGTCGGCGTACACCCCGACATCGCGGGCTTCCACGACCTCGCCCACGCCTTCGACCTCAAGGCGAGCGTCATCGCGGCGCGCGCGACGCTCGAGACCGCACTGGAACGACGTGAGACCCGCGGCTGCCACAACCGCTCGGACTATCCGGATTTGGACGATCGACTCACCGTCAACCTGGTGTGGTCCGGGCCCGGACAGATCGAACACGAAGCTATCGCGGGCATTCCCGCCGAGATCGCCAGCAGGATGCGTGCGGTGTCGGCGGACGGCAAGCTGGTCGAGTGACTAGCTCGCCCACGACACGGTGCGAAGTTGTCTGCGCGAGGTGATCCCGAGCTTGACGAACACCTTGCGCAGATGCCACTCGACGGTGTGCGTGCTGATGAACAGCTGGGCGCCGATCTCCTGATTCGTCAGGCCGTCAGCGGCGAGCCGGGCGATCTGGGCCTCCTGGGCGGTCAGCTCACTGCCGCCCGCCCGCGACTGCTGTTTGCGGACCTTCTCCCCGGTGGCCACCAGTTCGCGGCGCGCACGTTCGGCGAAGGCCTGTGCGCCGATTCGCGTGAATGTCTCGTGGGCTTCGGTGAGTTCGCGGCGCGCGTCGATCCGCCGGTTGGCCCGCCGCAGCCATTCGCCGTAGAGCAGCCGGGCGCGCGCGACGTGTACGACGATGCCTGCGCGGTCCAGACGTTCGATGGACTCGCCGAACAGTCGATCCGCGTCGTCGTCGTCGGCCAACAGGGCCTGCGCGTTGGCCACCGCGCCGAGTCCCCAGTCGGTGCCGCTGGCGCCCGCCCGCTCCTCGAGCCGGCCAAGGGCCCACCTGGCCGCGTCGTCGGCTCCGGCGCGCGTCGCCGCCTCGACCAGTTCGAAAAGACACCACCCGTGGATTCCGAAGTCGTCGTAGTCACAAGCCTCCCGCGCAACGGCGAGCGCCTCCTCGTAGCGGCCGAGGCCGTTGTACAACAACGCGGTCGCATAGCCGGTCAACCCGAGCACACGGCCTTCGCCCCTGGCGATCCCGTCGGCCGCGGCGCCTTCAAGCAGCGATCCCGCCTGCTCCACGTCACCGCGCCATGCCATCAGCAACAGCCAGTGATACCGAACAGCGGAGTTGTGGTCGGTGGCCGCGGTGATCGAGGCCGCCTCTTCGAGAAGCTGTTCGGCCGCGGCGAATTCACCGGCCAAGGTGTGAACTCCGGCCCGGTAGATGAGGGCGCGCGGCAGTCCGGCGAGCGCCCCGGACGAACGGGCGTAGCGCACCGCGGCGGTCGACAACTTACGAAGGATCTGTTCATCCCACAGTTCGTGGGCCGAAGACTCCTGCAGGATCGGGAATCCGGGAACCTTCAGCCAGCGCCCGACCGCGGTCTCGTCGGACTCTGCTTGATCGCACATCGCGTCCAGCCCCGCCCGCAACGCGGCCCAACCCTGTCCGACCCCGCCGGTGATCCGTTCGGCCACCCCCTTGAGCAGGTGGTCGATCGCGCGGGGCAGTTCCGAGACGGCCTGCAGCGCGACCCGTGCATCCTCGGCGGCTCGTACCAGCGCACCGGGCTCCCCGAGGCGGCCCGCATACATCAACGCCGCGATGCCCTCGAGGTAGCTTTCCCGAGACGAATAGCCGTCGACACCATGGAAGCGGCGAGCGGCGTCGAGAAGTGGTGGTGCGGTCTCCGACAGTCGTGGTGCACCGACGTCACCGGCGCGGCTTCGGACGAAGTCCATCTGTGCCCGCAACCGCGCTACCTGAGCCCGCTGGAGGTCGGTCAGCGGACCGAGTTCGGCGATCGCCAGGAGTTCGTGCGCCGCTCCCGGCGCAGCGGCGTCCCGTTTGGCGTAAGCGGCCGCCAGCGCTCTGGCCCCGCGCAGCAGCGGGTCGAAGGTCAACGCGGTGGCCCGCTCCAGAAACGTTGCCGCCGCTGCCATCCCGCCCCTGCTCTGGGCGCGGGCGGCGGAGTGCTCCAACTCGGCGGCAATCGCCTCGTCGGGGCCGGCCGCGGCGTTGGCCGCATGCCACGCGCGACGGTCCGGATCGACGGCGGGGTCGGTGGCGTCGGCGAGGGCGCGGTGGACGGCACGGCGGTCCGCCAACTCCGCGGCACGGTAGGCGGCCGAGCGGATCAACGGGTGGTGGAACCGCATGCGTGGGCCGAACTCGATCAGACCGTCGGCTTCGGCCGGCGCGAGATCGTCGACCGGGATTCCCAATTGTGCTGCGGCGCCGAGAAACAACGCGGCGTCGCCGATCGGTTCGGCGGCGGCGATGAGCAGTAGCTGCCGCGTCGACCGCGGCAGCGCCTGGATCCGGCGGATGAAACCCTGTTCGACCGCTGCCGCCGACGAGCGTTTACCCGAGATCCAGAAACCGCCGGACAGTTCGGTCGCCGACACGCTGCGCGGCACCTCGAGGATGGCCAGCGGAATGCCGCGGGTCTCGGCGACGATGCGGTCGCGCACCCGGGGGTCGATGCCGCCGAACATGACCGACTCCAGCAGTTCTCGCGCATCGGTGTCGGACAGCCCGTGGATCGACAGCTCGGGCAGGCCGCCCAGCAGTTCGGGCTGGTCCCGGATGGCGAACACCAACGCGACGGGTTCGGCGAGCAGGCGGCGTGCGATGAAGCCGAGCGTCTGCACCGAAACCTGGTCCAGCCATTGCGCATCGTCGACAACGCAGAGCACCGGTTGTTCGTCGGCGGCGGCGGCCAGCACGCTCAACACGGCGAGGCCGACGAGGAACCGGTCCGGTGTCTCCCCGATGCCGCGGCCGAACGCGACGTTGAGGGCTTCGCGCTGCGGTTCGGGAATCGCGTCAAGATGCGTCATCAGCGGAGCGCACAGCTGCTGTAGGCCCGCGAAGGCGAGTTCCATATCGGACTCCACACCGGCGACGTGCACGATCTGGAATCCCGATGCGGTTTGGCAGACGTAGTCGAGCAGGGCCGTCTTACCGACGCCCGCCTCACCGCGCAGGACAAGCACCTGGCAGCTGCCCGATCGCACGGTCGCGACGAGGTTCTTCAGCGTCTCGCATTCGTGGGTACGGCCACGGAGGGCTTGTGCTCCACCCTGGCCAGACATAGACACCACCGCGCTCTGGGTGGACCCGCGACGGTCGCCGGCTTACCCGATCTGATCTTGGATCGTACGAGGCGCGCCCCGACGGGTCCACACCGCGGTTTGTGCACATCCGGGAGCGGTCAGCGCTCCCGTACGTGCACAAACCGCCGCAGGGGTGGGAGGTCAGGCCCTGGCGGCGGCCGCCAGAATCCAGTCCTCGAACCGCGTGCCGAACAACGTCGCGCGCTCACCGGGCACCAGGGTGCGTTCGGCCAGGTCGATTCCCCAGTACTTCGCCGAGGGATCGGCGACAACCTGGCGGGTGTCGCCGCGGGCGGTCAGCGCGGTCCGGATCAGGTCGGGCAGCAGGAACTCCACCGGTCCACCGATCTCGACGATGCGGTTCACCGGCTCGTTCACCGCGGCGATGGCGAGGCCTTCGGCGACGTCGGCGGCGGCCATCGGCTGGAAGTACACCGGTGGCATCCGCACCGTGTCGCCCTCGGTCGCCGAGTCGGCGAGCGTCTGCAGGAACTCGAAGAACTGCGTGGCGTGCACGATCGTGAACGGGATCGGCCCGTCGCTGATCAGCCGTTCCTGGTCGAGTTTGGCCTGGAAGTAGCCGCTCTGCGGGGCCATCTGGTCGGTGCCCACCACCGACAGCGCGACGTGGTGGCCGACGTCTGCGGCTTCTTCGGCGTCGAGCAGGTTCTTCGTCGCGGTCCGGAAGAACTCTTGGGCCGAGTCGTCGAGCTGCGGCGAGTTCGACACGTCGACAACCACGTCGGCGCCTTCGAGCACATCGCGCAGGCCCTCGCCGGTAAACGTGTTGACGCCGGTCGACGGTGCCGCGGCCACCGTGTCGTGGCCCTGCCGGTCCAGTATCTGCACCAGTTTCGAACCGATGAGGCCGGTTCCGCCGATGACCACGATCTTCATGATGAGCCTTCCGTTTGTTCGACAGCTTCCTGTCCGCCAGAACGGATGACGGCTCACGAACTCATCCCCTGTCCCCGACCAAATCCCCCCGCGAGCGACCGTGTCTGTACGCGACATGCCGCGCACATCTGGCAGCGCGCGGTCGCTCGCGGCAGTTGAGGAACCAAAATCAGAACGCGTAGCGCACCCGGCACGCCGGCAGCTTGGCGGCGATCAGGTCGGTCAGCTCGGCGACCCAGCGGCCCTTCCACGGCGACTTGTATCGCACGTTCCACTGCCCGCTCTGGCTGCGCTTGACCTGTTGAAGATCTGGACGCCACAGCAGGTCCTCCCCTTTGGGATGCCAGCCGAGGTTGACGTCGTGAAGGCCCTCGTTGTGGGTCAGGAAGATGATCTCGGCGGCCAGCTGCTGCTTTGCACGATCCGAAGTCCCGTCGGCGACCTGCTCGAGCAGCTCCGCCCAGTCGGCGAGCCAATTCTCGTGGACGACAACGGGACTGAAGTTCAAGTGGACTTCGTAACCGGCGTCGACGAAGGCGTCGATCGCGGCGATCCGCTCAGCGATCTTCGACGTGCGCACGTCGAGCACCCGCGACGTCTCGGCCGGCATCAAGCTGAATCGCACGCGGGTTCCGCCACGCGGGTCGTAGTCGAGCAGGTCGCGGTTGACGAGTTTCGTCGCGAAGCTGGCCTTGGCGTTGGGAATTCGCGCGAACAACTCGACGAGATCGCGCACGTTGTCGGAGACGATCGCGTCTACCGAACAGTCGCTGTTCTCGCCGATGTCGTAGACCCAGTCGACGGGATCGCATTGGTTCGGTTGCGGCTTCACACCTTGCCGCGCGGCGTGACGTTCGAGGTATCGGGTAATTTTCTCGATGTTGGTGAACACCGTGATCGGGTTGGCGTAGCCCTTACGGCGCGGGACGTAGCAGTACGAGCACGCCATCGCGCAGCCGTTCGCGGTCGACGGTGCGATCCAGTCGCTGGACCGCTCGTTGCGCCGCGCACTCAAGCTCTTCTTCTCGCCCAGCACCAGGATTTCCCGCTTGTTGCGGACCCAGTCCTCGACGTTGCCCTCGTTTCCGTACAGACCCGGTATCGCCTGATGTGACAGCACCTCGATGCGCTCGGCATCCGGGTAGCGCTCGAGCACCTGACGTGCGCGGGGGAACTGTTCGATGGCGGGCTCGTGGTAGATCCGCTTGATGTCGAGCAGCCGGTCGGCGAGGGCGGTCGGTATGCGTCGCTGCACGACGTCGGAGTTCACCGTCGAGGTCATGGTTCGTTCAACGAACGACGGACACACTCCGATGCAGTTGATCTTGTTGACGGGCAATGATGTTCGTCACTTCCCGAGAGATGGCCCGCGATGTCGCGCGCGATCGGCGAGGCCTGCATCCGGAAGGACCGCAGCGGCCCGATCAGCGGCTCGTCGTATCCGGCGAACCACAGCCCCGGCGCAGCACAAGGAAGCCCGTTGACCTTCGGCCGGCCCGCCTCGTCCAGCACGCCGTGGTGGCCGACGAGCGGTTCCAGTCCTCGCCGATAGCCGGTCGCGGCGATCACCACGTCGGGCGCCAGCGCGCTGCCGTCGGACAGCATCACACTGTCACCGTCGAACGAGTCCACTGCTGCGACGATCTCGATGTGCCCGGCTTTGACATGCGGGACGAGCTCGTCGCCGATCGTCGGGATCTGCTCGTCGGTCAACAGCGCCGTGTAGATGCCGCTGCGGGGTGCCGGGAGGCCCTGGCGGCGAAGGTCTCCGAACCACACCCTGCGCATCAATGCGGCCGCCTGATCCAACACCGGCACCGGCAGGCGCTCGAACGCCGCACTGAACGCGTCGACCGGTATTCCGGCGGCCGACCGCGGGACGAGATGCGGGGGCGTGCGCACCGCCATCCACACGCGGCGGGCCACTCCATCGCTGAGCTGCAGCGCGATGTCGGTCGCCGAGTTCCCCGCGCCGGCCACCAGGACGTCGCGGCCGGCGAACGGCGCGGCGTTGCGGTAGTGCTCGGAGTGCAGCACCTCACCGGTGAACCCCTCGATTCCCGCCCACTCGGGCAGCGCAGGCGTGTGGTAGTTACCGGTTGCGACGACGACGGCGTCCGCGGTGATTGGCGCACCGTCGGTATCCAGCCGCCAACCGTGCGGCTCGCGGTCGACCCGAACCACGTTGCGGCCCAAGTTCACTCGAATGCGCTGTCGGCGCACATAGTCGTCGAAGTAGTCGACCATGTCGTCGCGGGTCGGCCAGCGCCCGTAGCGCAGTGGGATCCGCTGGCCGGGTAGATGCGACCACCACCCGCAGGTGTTGAGCCGGAACCCGTCGTAGCGGTTGCGCCACGCCGATGCGACGGCGTCGGCGCGGTCTACGACGAGCGCATCAACATCGCACTCGTGGCGGAGCTGACGTGCGATCGCCAGCCCGCAGGGACCCGCGCCGACGATGACGACGGACTCGTGGTGCTCGGTCATCTAGGGCAGGTGTCTTGTGGTCAGCAAGCCCTTGGTGAGGTCGCGTTGGAACTGTTCGATCAGCGACCGGCGCCGCAGGGGCGGGCTCTCGGTGTGCGCCTCCTGAGACACCCCGCCGATGACGTCGGCGAGCGCGTCGACCGCATTCCACCGCGGGGTCCACTCGAGTTCGGCCTGGGCGCGGCCGCAGTCCAGCAGCGGAACGCTGAACGCCATGTCGATCCAGCCCCGGTCGATGGGCTGCAGCCGCGCCCGCCAGCTGACGTCGACTAGAGCCCCGAGCACCCCCGACGGCACGTGGACCGGTTTGGCGTTCAGCACCTCGGCGACCTGCTCGCGGCCCACCGGGGGTTCGGCCGCCAGGTTGAACGGCCCGCTGGCACCGCGCTCGACCACCCTGGCCAGCGCGTCGGCGACATCGTCGGCGTGGACCAGCGGGATGCACAAGCGGCGGTCGAGCGGCAGCACGGGCAGCAGCGGAACCGCGAGCATCGGCACGTAGCCGGGCAGCGCGTAACGCATCAGGCCGCTGGCCGCGGCGCGCTGCACGATGAAGCCGGGGCGCGTCCGCGCGATCGGGACGCCCGCCTCGCCGTTCTCGCGTTCGTAGTCGTCGAGCAGTGCTTCCGCGTCCGACTTGTCGCGGCTGTAGGGGGACGTCCGGATGCCGGTGGTCGGCCATGACTCGTCGACGTACTGGCCGTAGCGCCCCGGCGCGTACGCGCCCACCGACGACTGGTGCACAAGCCGGCCGACCCGCGCGTCATGGGCCGCCTCGAGGACGGCCGTGGTGCCGCCGACGCCCACGCTGTTCAGGTATTCGGTGTTGCGGGTCGGCTGAAACCCCCACGCGAGGTGGACGACGGCATCCGCGCCGTCGAAGACCGCGCGCAGCTGGGTCGCCGCATCCGGGTCGGCGAGGTCGAGTTTGTGCCAGCGGATGCGCCCGTAGACGCCGGTCGGCTCGGGCGGCCTTCGCACCACGCCGACGATGTCGTGTCCGGTGTCGCTTTCGGTCAGCCGCCGCAGCAGCGCGGTCCCGACGTTGCCGGAGGCCCCGGTGATGACGATGCGCATGCCGAAAGACTTCCCGCATCGCGCCCGATCAACACGGGTTAGACGGCCGCGGCGGTCTCGCCCTCGAGTTGGCGGGCGCGGGCGTCGTTGAGGAACCTACCGACCTCGACCGCCAGCCGTCGCGCGTGAGACGAGTCGACGAGGTCGAATGCGTGCCCTGCACGCCGAATCTCGCTGTACTCCACCCGGTTTCGTGACACCGCGCTCAGCTTGTCCGCGAACACGCGGGCCTCGCCGACCGGGATGATGGTGTCCTGCTCCCCGTGGATGAGGAAGAACGGCGGCGCGTCCGCGTGGATGCGGGCCAGCGGTGAGGCGGCCTCGAACACGTCGGGGTGCCTGGCCTGCGAGCGGCCGACGACAACGCGCTCCAGGAAGTTCTGGAAGTTCTTGCGGGTGGGCGTCGACCGGTCCTGCCAGTCATAGCGTCCGTAGATCCCGACCACCGCGTCCACGGTGGTGTCGGCGTCCTCGGTGAGCTCGCCGCGGAACCTCGGGTCGCCGGGAGTGAGGGCCGCCAGGGAGGCCAGGTGCCCGCCCGCGGAGCAGCCGGCGACCGCGACGAAGTTCCGGTCGCCGCCGAACTTGTCGACGTTGGCCCGCGCCCACGCGATCGCGGCGTTGACGTCGGCGATATGGCGGGGCCAGCGGTTCACCGGGGACACCCGGTAGTCCATGGTCAGACAGACCCAGCCCTGCTTGACCAGGTGGTGCAACATCGTGTGGCCCTGCATGACGCGGGAGCCATGCACCCACGCGCCGCCGGGGACGAACAGCAGCACCGGCGCATCGGGCGGCAGGTCGGGCAGCCGCCAGACGTCGAGCAGCTGTGCGAGATGGTCGCCGTAGCGCACCGAACTGCGGTAGAGGCACCGCTGGCGCTGAGCGCGGAACCGCAAGTAGGGCGGCGTCCGCTTCCCGCGCGAAGGCGAGATGGCCTCACCGGGCAAATCGGCGGGCGCGGCCTCCGCGGCGTCGGAGCTCAGTCGGCGCGAGGCCATGCCGCGTAGCGCTGCCGGTGCGTAGTGGTGGCCGTACATCATCATCGCGGTGAGGCCGGCAAACGGCTCGAGGTGCTTGCCGACCACGGGCAGCGACGCGTACATCCGCGTCGAGGCCATGACGAGATCGAGCGGATGCAGCGAGCGGTAGAAAGACATGATCAGCCGGCCATCGCCAGGTCGGGCTCGCCGGCCCAGCCGCTGCAGGGCTCGCAATCGACCTCTTCGAGGCTGAAATGCCCGCATGTGGGGCAGATGAACTCGAGCATGCGTTACGCCTTTCGAGACTTGTGTCATGCCGACTTTCTGCAGCGCGCCTCACATACCCCGGCCCCGGAGCGCCAAAACCCATCGTTATCGATTTGCAGCGTCAGTACTGTGGCCTCCGTGAAGTACTTGGAGGTCGAGGGAGTGGGCCGGGTAAGCCGCATTGGGCTTGGGACCTGGCAGTTCGGGTCTCGGGAGTGGGGCTACGGCGACAGTTACGCCGCCGGTCCGGCGCGAGAAATCGTGCAGCGTTCGCTGGCGCTGGGCGTCACGTTGTTCGACACGGCCGAGATCTATGGTTTCGGCAAGAGCGAGCGGATCCTCGGCGAGGCGCTGGGCGACCAGCGCTCCGACGTGGCGGTGGCCAGCAAGGTCTTCCCGGTCGCCCCGTTCCCGGCGGTGGTCAAGCAGCGCGCGCACGCCAGCGCGCGGCGGCTGGGGCTGCAGAAGATCCCGCTGTATCAGATCCACCAGTCCAACCCGGTGGTGCCCGATTCGGTGATCATGCCGGGGATGCGCGACCTGATCGACGACGGCGTGATCGGTGCGGCGGGTGTGTCGAACTACTCGCTGTCGCGCTGGCAGAGGGCCGACACCGCGCTCGGACGACCGGTGATCAGCAATCAGGTGCACTTCTCGCTGGCGCATCCCCAGGCGCTCGAGCGTCTGGTGCCGTTCGCCGAGCGTGAGAACCGCATCGTGATCGCCTACAGTCCGCTGGCCCAGGGCCTGCTCGGCGGCAAGTACGGCCCCGACAACCGGCCCGGCGGCGTGCGCGCGACGAACCCGCTGTTCGGCACCGAGAACCTGCGACGGGCCGAACCGTTGCTGCATACGCTGCGCGACGTCGCCGCCGATGTCGGCGCGAAACCCGCGCAGGTGGCGCTGGCGTGGCTGATTCACCTGCCGAACGTCGTCGCGATCCCCGGCGCGTCCAGCGTCGAACAACTCGAGTTCAACGTGGCAGCCGCCGACATCGAGCTCAGCGCCGAGGCGCAGGAGGCGCTCACCGCGGCCGCCTGCGCTTTCCGCCCGGTGTCCGCGGCCCGCTCCCTGGCGGACACGGTGCGTGAGAAGCTCGGCGTCGGTTAGTCGCGCGACGATCAAGCGGCGAGGCACGAGCCGCGCTGAGGAGTGCGACCATCGAAGTTAGTCGCGCGACGATCAAGCGGCGAGGTACGAGCCGCGCTGAGGAGTGCGACCATCGAAGTTAGTCGCGCGACGATCAAGCGGCGAGGTACGAGCCGCGCTGAGGAGTGCGACCATCGAAGTTAGTCGCGCGACGATCAAGCGGCGAGGTACGAGCCGCGCTGAGGAGTGCGGCCATCGAGGTCAGCCTTTCAGCTTCCGATCGAGGTACTCGCTGCGGCAGGCACCGCGGGCCAGCTTGCCGCTGGTCGTGCGCGGAATGACGCCGGCCGCGACGAACCGGATGTCGGCGACCGGGATACCGTGCCGCGCAAGCACATCGGAGCGGATCGCGTCGATCTCCGGTGCGGGATCGTTGCGAGCGGTTCCTGTCGCGCGTTCGGCGACGATCACGAGGGCTGCACCGTGGGGTGCGGGGACGGTGAACGCGGTGACGTGTCCGGCTCGTGTCATCGCCGAGGCGCCTTCGGCGGTCGACTCGATGTCCTGCGGATAGTGGTGTCTGCCGTCGATGACGATCAGATCGGCGCGCCGTCCGGTGACGAACAGCTCACCGTCGTGGTAGACGCCGAGATCGCCGGTACGCAGCCAGTTCGCTTCCTCGGCAACGCCTTCCGCGTGGCTGGCGGGCATGATCCGGGACGCGAGCCGGGCCTCGAAGGCGTGGCGCGACTCGTCCGGTCGACCCCAGTAGCCGCGCCCGAGGTTGGCACCGTGCAGCCAGATCTCACCGACACTTCCGTCGGGCAGTTCGGCGCCGGTGTCGGGATCGACGATGACGGCCCACTGACTGCGCGCCACCTTTCCGCACGACACATGGGCCACCGCGTCGGGCGAGTCGGCGGCGACGGGCACCGCGCGGCCTGCGCTGAGCTGCGCACGGTCGAGGTGTATCGCGGCGGCGTGGGCGTCGGGTTCGATGGTCGCAACGAACAGTGTGGCCTCGGCGATTCCGTAGGACGGCCGGAACGCGTTCGGCGGCAACCCGTATGGCGTGAACGCGTCGTTGAAGGCGGTGATCGCGTCGATGCTGACGGGCTCCGAGCCGATGATCAGCACCGCCTTGCTCAGGTCGAGGGCGTCGCCTTCTGCGGGTCGGCCGCGTTGGGCGGCGTATTCGTAAGCGAAATTCGGTGCCGCCGTGACCACGCGGCCTTCGCGCGACCCGTCCGACAATGCCCTGAGCCAGCGCTGCGGGCGTCGGATGAAGGCGGTGGGCGACATCAGCGTCGAATGTCCGCCGTACACGGCGGGAAACCCGATCATTGAAAGACCCATGTCGTGAAACAGCGGTAACCAGCTGACCCCGTGCACTTTTCGGTCGAGGAGGTCGATGGACAGAATCATCTGGATCAGGTTCGTGCCGACCGCCCGGTGCGTGATCTCGACTCCGGCCGGGGATCGCGTCGCGCCCGAGGTGTACTGCAGATGGGATACGGCGTCAAGCGGCAGCTCCACCGGCTCGAAATCGCCTGTCACGCCGATGTCGTCGAGAACGACGACGCGCGGAGTCGGCACGCCGTCGAGGCCAGACAGGAAGCTGCGCACGTTCGCGGCCGCGGCCGCCGTAGTCACCACGACCGACGGTTCGCAATCGCGCAGCGCGGTGTCCAGTCGTTGTGCGTGGCCCTGTAGCTCGGGCGCGAACAGCGGGACCGCGATCGCGCCCGCTTTGATCGCACCGAAGAAGGCGACGACGTAGTCGAGTCCCTGCGGCGCCAGGATCGCGACGCGGTCGCCCCTCTGGGTCACGCGTTGCAGGCTCGCGGCGACCGCTCGCAGGCGTACGCCGAGTTGTTTCCAGGTGAGCTCGACGACCCGCCCGTCTCCGGTGTGGTCGAGGTAGCGGTAGGCAGGTGCCTCGCCGACGTTGGCGATGTTGCGGTCGATCAGCGAGATCAGGTTCACCCCGGCGGGCACCGCGACCTGGCCGTCGGCATCCAGGCAGTCCTCGATCCGCAGCAGTCCGTCGTGCGGTACGGGACGGGACGTCATGGGAGCAGTCTAGGTACCGGCTGCGCTGCCTCCTGGTACGGCCGTACCAGAGGGGTTACTGCTCCAGCGTCAGCACCGTGATGTCCGGCGGGGCTCCGATGCGCACCGGCGGACCCCAGTAGCCGGCGCCGCGGGTCACGTACAACTGGGTGTCCTCGACGGTCGACAGGCCCGCGAGCGCGGGTTGCACGGCGCGCACGACGTAGTGGAACGGCCACATCTGCCCGCCGTGGGTGTGCCCGGACAGCTGCAGGTCGACCCCGCGCGCGGCGGCCTCCTCGACGAGCACCGGCTGGTGCGCAAGCAGCACCGTCGGCCCGACGGCGGATACCCCTGCCAACGCGCGGTCGAAATCCGGTCCGTCCGAGACTCTTTCGCCGGCAAGGTCGTTGACCCCCGCCAGGTTGAGAACCGCACCGCCACGGCGGATCGGGGTGTTCTCGTTGCGCAGCGGTTGAATGCCCAATCGCTCCATCTCGCGGAGCCATTCCAATGTGTCGTCGACGAAGTATTCGTGGTTCCCGGTGACGAAGAAGGAGCCCTCGCGGGCGGTCAGATCGCCCAAAGGCGCTGCGGCCGGGCCGAGTTCGGCGACGGAGCCGTCGACGACGTCACCGACGATCGCGACGAGGTCGGGGGCGGTCTCGTTGATCATGTCGACGATCCGCGCGGTGTGCGCCCTGCCTGCCAGGGGTCCGAGGTGGATGTCGGACACCACCGCGACGCGAAACCCACGAAACGCCGGGTCCAGGTTGCGCAGCCGCACCGGCACCCGCAGCACGTCGGGCGGTCCCAGCGCGGTGGCCGTACCGACACCGACCAGGCCCACCGACGCGGCACCCGCGGCCACGGCGCTCGCGCGGGCCAGGAACAACCGGCGGCTCAACCCGTTCGGGTCCTCGGGTGTCGCCGCCGGCGCCCCGCGGACCCACCGCCGCAGCACCAACCGCACGGGTTCAAGCACCAGCAGCATCAGCAGCAGGTATGCGGCCAGCCCGAACCACACATAGCCGGGCCAGGTGTACCAGCCCGCGTCGACCGGACCGGTCAGCCGGGGCAGGAACAGCGCCGCAAGCAGCAGCCCCGCCAACCCGGCGAAGACGGCGCTCAGTATCCAGCGGACCCTGCCCGGCCGGGTGGTGTCCTTGATCAGGCGCTTCCACAAATAGGCGTGCATGAGCGCGAGCACCGTGCCCAGGATGACGATGAACATGGCGCCTTTCAGTGGCTTTCGTGCGCTACCGATCAATTCGCGACGGGTAGCGCACCGTAATCGCAGGTGTTACAGCGAGACCGTTCCGTAGTCGCCGACGTGCTCGATCAGCGTGCGGAGCTGGTCGTCGGTGGTACCGAACGTGTTGTCGATGGCCGTGAGTCGCGCCGCGTAATGGCCTACGGGATACTCCGCGGTCATCCCGATACCGCCGTGCAGCTGGATCGCCTCCTGCGCGATATGCCGGCCCGAGCGCCCGATCTGGAACTTGGCCCGTGCGGCGATCACCGGGTCGAACCTGCCGTCGGCGATCGTCATCGCGGCGTAGTAGTTCATGCTGCGCGCGAGTTCGAGCGAGACGTACATGTCTGCCGCACGTTGCGTCAGCGTCTGGAACTTGCTCAGCGGAACGCCGAATTGCTTTCGGCTGGTGAGGTATTCGGTGGTGAGCCGCAGCGCCTCCTCCATCGCTCCGACCGCCTCCGAGCATAACGCCGACTGATAGCGGATGACCGTTCGTGCGACGTGTTCGGTCGCATCCCCGCCCCCGCCAAGAGGTTCGGCGGGTGTGGAGTCGAACTCGAGCTGTGCACCACCGCGGCCGTCGAACGTCCGATACGGTGCCCGATCCACCGCCGCGCCGTCAACGACGAACAGCCCCACGCCGCCGCCTGGCAGCGCGGCGGTGACGATGATCGTGTCGGCGGTGTCGCCGGCCAGAACGGGATTCTTGCGCCCGGTGAGCGTCCAGGCATCACCGCTCTGTTCGGCGCGCGCGGCGGGCTGAGCCGACGGCAGCCGCGCGCCGGGCTCCGCATGCGCGAAGGCCAGCAGCGTCTCGCCGGTCGCCACGGCGTCGAGAATCTCCTTCTGCTGCTCGCTGCCCACCTCGGCGATCAGGGCGCCGGGCACCATCGCGGCCTGCGCGACCGGTTCGGGCGCAAGCCGTTTGCCGATCTCGGTCAGCACCACCATCACCTCGATCTGGCCGGCCTCCGTCGGGTCGAAGCCGAGCCCGAGGATGCCCACCTCGGCCAGTTGGCCCCACACCTCACGGCTCCAGCCGGGTTCCCCTTCGGGCCGGACGCTTTCGCGGCCCGCCAGCACGTCGCGGGTGACGTCGCGCAGTAGTTGCTGTTCCTCGGTCAGGTCGAAATCCACGGCAGGCTCACAATCCCAGAATGGTCGAAGCGATGATGTTGCGTTGAACCTCGTTGGTACCGCCGTAGATCGACGTCTTCCGATAGTTCAGGTAGCGGGGCGCGGCGTCCTGCGCCCAGGTCGGCACGTCGATCTCACCGGCGTCGAACGGCAGTGCCTTCGGCCCGGCCACCTCGACGAACAGCTCGGTGGCGGCCTGCTGCAGCTGGCTGCCGCGCAGCTTGAGGATCGACGACGCGGGGTTGGGCTTACCGTCGGCCTCGGATCCGCTGACCCGCATCTGCGTGAGCTCCAGCGCGAGCAGCCCGGTTTCGATCTCGGCCACCCGTGCTGCGAACAGCGGGTCCTCGAGCAGCGGCGTTCCGTTGACCTCGAGCTTGGCGGCGTGTTCCTTCACCTGTGCCATCCACAGTTTCGTCAGCCCGATGCGGGCGATGCCGGTCCGCTCGTTGCCGAGCAGGAACTTGGCGTAGGTCCAGCCCTGGTTCTCCTCGCCGACGAGTTGATCGGCCGGGATTCGTACGTCCTCGAAGAAGACCTCGTTGACCTCGTAGCTGCCGTCGATCAACTCAATCGGGCGCAGCGTGATGCCCGGCGTCGACATCTCGGCCAACAGGAACGAGATGCCGGCCTGCCGCTTGGGCGCATCCGGGTTGGTGCGAGCCAGCAGGAAGATCCAGTCGGCGTACTGACCGAGCGTCGTCCAGGTCTTCTGGCCGTTGACGACGTAGGTGTCCCCGTCGCGGACGGCCGTGGTCCGCAGCGACGCGAGGTCGGAGCCGGCCTCCGGTTCGGAGAAGCCCTGACACCACCAGATGTCGATGTTGGCCGTCGGCGGCAGGAAGCGTTCTTTCATGGCCTGTGAGCCGAACTGGGCGATCACCGGGCCCACCATCTTGGTGTTGAACGCCAGCGGTTCGGGGACACCGGCCAGCTGCATCTCGTCGAGCCAGATCTGTCGCTGCAGCGGCGTCCAGTCCTTGCCACCCCACTCGACCGGCCAATTCGGTACGGCCAGGCCGTTGGCATGCAGGATTCGCTGGCTGGTGACCATGTCCTCGGGGAACTTCGAGTGCCCCGTCTTGCCCCGCTCGCGGATGTCCTCGGGAATCTCGGAGGTATAGAACCGTCGCAGCTCCTCGCGGAATGCCGCGTCCTCGTCACTCAACGCCAATTTCACGGTCTACCCCGTTCCTCTCGTGCGGTTGCCGGCCGGGTACCCGCCTTCGGCCCGGCTTGCCCATCCATGTGGCTCCATCCGCATTGTGCTCGTCCTACTTCCATGCGAAGACCGGTTGCTCGAGTTCGTCGACCGGATCGTGACGGCCCTCCAGACACAGCCAGCGCAATTGCAGAAGCACGGCGCCGGTCGGCGCGTGGATCAGGTCGTTGCCCAGCGGGACCTGCACGACCGGCCGTGGGCTCTCCGGGATCTCGATGAACCGCGGAGAGTCGGGGCGCTGCAGCTGATGCAGGCCGACCCGGTACACCGCGACGACCTCCTCGGGCGCAGGGCGCGGGTCGAGCCGTCCCCCGCCCCAGATCAGCACCGGGGTGATGACGTATCCCGACCGCGTCGGGTAGTCGTCGAGCAGACCCAACACCGTCGAATCCGGCAGCCTGACACCGACCTCCTCGTCGAGCTCACGCAACGCGGCGTCGACCACGGTCTCACCCGGGTCCAGCCGGCCGCCGGGCAGCGCCCACTGCGCGGCGTGCGACGTCAACCTGGATGCCCTGCGGCACAGGAAGAAAGCGGCGCCACCGGAGACATCGACCATCCGGCCGTCGAGCCGAGCGTCGGGCATTCCTCGCCCGTCGTTCCAGCCGTCGACGTCGACAGGATCCACTCTGTCCTCGCCGACCTCGGAGTCGACGAGCACGACGGCGACCGCGGCGTGGCGTTTCGTCGGGTCGCTCACGGCGCGACGGTCATGTCCGGACAGGTTCGCTTCTATCCGCTCGCGCAGCGACTCGTCGTAGGAGATCGTCACCGCTCGACCATAGTTTCGCGGGGTTTCGTCGGCACCGTCCGGGGCAACCCCCTCCAGACCACAGCCCCTACGGAAGGGATCGACATGGCACTCGACGATGACGACATGACCACCTCGGGCGCAGGCGGCGAAGGGACCGCTGACGGCGGTTCGAACCCTGAAGGTCACGACGGCGGCGCCGACGGCACAGCCGGTGGAGAGGGCCCAGCCGACGGCGGCTCCAATCCCGAAGGACACGACGGCGGCGCCGACGGCACAGCCGGTGGAGAGGGCCCAGCCGACGGCGGCTCTAACCCCGAAGGACACGACGGCGGCGCCGACGGGACCGCGTGACCCCTGACCGATGATGCTTCGGCGCTGCGCTGCGGTTGACGCCCGACGGTTCGCCGACGAGTACTGGGGCCGTCAACCGTTGCTCACCCGGGCCGACGCGCTACCCCGCGACTTCAGCGATCTGCTCTCGCCCGAAACGGTCGACGAACTGATCGCCGAGCGCGGGGTGCGCGCGCCGTTCATCCGGCTGGCCAAAGAGGGCGACGTCCTGCCCAAGGACTGCTATCTGGGGCCCGCCGGCTTCGGCGCGGAGATTGCCGACCAGATCGACTCGGCCAAGCTGCTGAGTCAGTTCGCCTCAGGCGCAACGATAGTGCTGCAGGGCCTGCACCGGCTGTGGCCTCCGCTCATCGACTTCGTCCGGCAGACGGTCGACGAGTTCGGCCACCCGGTGCAGGCCAACGCCTACATCACCCCGCCGGTGAACCGGGGTTTCGATCCGCACTACGACGTGCACGACGTCTTCGTCCTGCAGGTGTCGGGTCAGAAGCGCTGGATCGTGCACGAACCGGTGTACGAGCACCCGCTGCCCTCGCAGCCGTGGACGGGGCATCGCGCGGCGATCGAGAAACGGGTGGCGCAGGACGCACCTGTTATCGACACGGTGCTCCACGAGGGCGACGCCCTCTACCTGCCGCGCGGGTGGGTGCATTCGGCACAGGCGTTGCAGATGACGTCGATCCACCTCACCATCGGGATCTCCCCGGTGACGGCGGTCGACGTGGCACGCGCCGTCGTCGACCAGTTGGCCGCCGACGCGGCCTTCCGTGGGTCTCTGCCCATGGGTGTCGCCGATGCGGATGAGACGATGGCGACGGTGTCGAAGGTCATGGCGGAAATGGTCGGGTCGCTACGAGACGATGCGGCGACCCTGAGCGCGGGCGCTGCCGCGCACTTGGCACGGCGTCACGCCGACCGGACCCGACCCGTGGCCGTGCGGCCGCTGGCCTCCCTTGCAGCATCCGAGCGAGCCGGGGAGACGGCCGTCGGGTGGCGACACGGGCTGAGCGCAACCGTCGACCAGTCCGGTGACCGGATCGTGTTGCGCCTGCCGGACCGGACCATCGCGTTCCCGCAGACCTGTGGTGCGGCCGTTCGTGCGCTGCACGAAGGAGCCGTCGTCGACGCGGCCGACACGCCCGGCTTGGACGTCGCCGACGCAACGGTCCTCATCCGGCGATTGTTGCGGGAGGGCGTCCTCGTTCCCGTCAGCAGCGTCGTTCCCGTTCAACGGAACTCGCCGGCAGACGCCGGATGACGGTCGCCAGGAGAATCCCGTGCAGCGATCAATCGCTGGCCCGCGACGACCCGATGTACGGCACCGCGTCGGCGGGCTCGGCGTGGCTGCTGCTCGAGTTGAGCGGCGCCTGGGGACCGTCGGCGTTCCTGCAGTCGCCGACCAGCATTGACCCGCAACTCGGCCGCGCGATCGTGCGTCGGGCCGAGAAGGCGGGTATGCGCATCGCCGCGATCCGCAAGCACGGCCGTCGACCCGACACACCGCGGTGGCGCTGGTATGTGGCGCACTGCGGCGTCGGCGAGGAGGCACTGCACCACGGAGAGGTCGACGACCCTCGTGACCTTCTCGAGCTCGCACTCGACGGCAGCGACGGGAGCATCACGACCGATCCGCTGATCGCGATCTGCTCACACGGCAAGCATGACCAGTGTTGTGCGGTGCGCGGCCGCAGCGCATGCCGCGCGATCGCTGCGGAGTACCCGGAATTCACTTGGGAGTGTTCGCATCTCGGTGGCGACCGGTTCGCCGCGACCATGCTCATCCTGCCGGAAGGGCTGTGTTACGGGAGGGTGGACTCCGCGGACGCCGCGGGACTGGTACGCCTGTACCTTGAGGGCCGGTTGGACAACCGTTTCCTGCGCGGACGCACATCGCTTCCGCACGCCGTGCAGGCCGCCCAGTACTTCGCCCGTGAGCGCTACGGCGACGACCGGATCGACGCGCTGCATCCGTTGCACGTCGAACGCGGTGAGCACCTGATCCGGGTCCTGCTCGACGGCGAAGCCGGACCCATCGAGGTCATCCTGCACGAGGAGTTGTCCGAACCCCTTCTGTCGCAATGCCATGCGCGCGTGGAAGGCCAGGTACGCATCTTCACGCTCGGCTCCATGGGCCCCCACGAGGGCTAGTCCGCCGCCGGCTCAGATGAGATAGTTCAACGGTGCCGCAACGACGCCGAGACCACCGGCCACCGTCTACCGGTTCGACGGAGAAGGAGGTACTGGTCGGGTTTCTCGACTACCTGCGGACCTGCGTCGTCGACAAGGTGCATGGTGCACCCGAACCCGCGGTGCGCACCGCGGGTGTGCCGTCGGGCACGAACGTGCTCGGGTTGCTCAAACACCTTGCGCACGTGGAGCGCTACACGTTCCTCGGCGAACACGTCGACGACTGGCCGGCGACCTTTCAGGCGGGGCCTGCCGAAACCATCGAGGGTCTGATCGACGCCTACCGGGATGCGATCAGGCGGGCCAACGCGGTCATCGCCGCTTGTGAGGACCTGGAGTCGCGCGCGCCACGACCGGCCAAGGGCGGGTCCGAGCCCTCGATGCGGTGGGCGCTGGTCCACATGATCGAGGAGACCGGTCGGCACGCGGGCCATATGGACATCCTGCGCGAACAGATCGACGGTGCGACAGGACGGTGAGGTTCAGGCGGCGGCCCGGCCGAAATACAGTTCCTGGGTCGCCAGGCACACCAGCTGTCCGGCCCGGTTGTACATCGTCGACGTGGTCAGCCCGCGACCGGCGACACCGCTGGGCGAAAACTGGTCGGACAGCACCCAATCCGACATGTCGACCGGCCGGTGGAACCACAGCGCGTGGTCGATCAGCGCGTTGAACGTGCCGATCGGGGTGGCGCCGCGCATGGCGAGCGCCGTCTCGACCATCGTCGTGCCCGACAGGTAGGCCAGCAGGCAGCTGTGCAGCACCTCGTCGTCGGCCACCGGCTCACCTGGCCGCCACCACATCCGCATCCGCGGCGACGGTTCGCCGAGCTCGAGCGCCAAGCGCGGTGGCGCATCGATGTAGCGCAGGTCGAACGGCTGCGGCCGCACCCAGAAGCCGTTGTGCTCATCGGCGAAGTCCGCCAGTTGCTGCTGCACCGGCGCAAGCGAATCCGGTTGCGGCACATCGGGAATCGGCTGGTGATAGTCGAGTGAATCGACGGGCGCGCTCAGCGACACCAGCGCCTCGAGCAGAATCTGGTCGTCCTGGACCGCGGTGACCTGACGCGTCGACAGCGTTCCGCCGTCGCGTGCCACGTCAACGTGCAGGTCGACCGGATAGCGGGCATCGCCTGCGCGCACGTAGTAGACGTGCGCGCTGTGCGGCGTGCGGCCGGGAGCGGTCCTGCTGGCCGCCATCAGAGCCTGACCGGCGATGTGTCCGCCGACGATGTGGTGTGCCGGGTTGTCGAGTTGCGTCGCGACGAAGTGCCGGTCGCCGCGTCGGTCCACCTCGAGCGTGGCGACGATATCGGCGAGGGTTGGGACGCGGTAAGTCACCCCGGCATCATGCCAGTGCGATTTCGGTGCAGTTCGTTGCACTCAGCGCGACAAACCGCACCCAAATCACAGCTCGGCGAGGATCGCCGTCACGAACTCGTCGACGTCGGCCTCGGTGGTGTCCCACGCCGTCATCCAGCGCACCTCGCCGCGCGAGCGGTCCCAGTCGTAGAACCGCACCCGCTCGCGAATGCGGTCGGCCGCATCGGTCGGCAGCGACGCGAAGATCGCGTTCGCCGGGCTCAACTGGGTGAATGCGAGCCCGGTCAGCCGTCCCTCGGCGATGTGGGCCTCGAGGGCCGAGCGCAGCCGCGCCGTCATCGCGTTCGCGTGCGCGGCGCTGCGCAGGCCGAGGTCGTTCTCGAACAGCGTCAGCAGCTGCACCGAAGTGAAGCGCATCTTGCTCGCCAGCTGCATCGTCAGTTTCCGCAGATACTTCAGCCCGTGAGCACGGGCTGTATCGAGCACGACCACCGCCTCGGCGCCGAGCAGGCCGTTCTTCGTGCCGCCCAAGCTGAGGACGTCGACCCCCGCATCCGTGGTGAACGCCCGGAACGGCACGCCGAGCGCCGCTGCCGCATTCCACAGCCGCGCCCCGTCCATGTGCACCGCCATCCCGTTGGCGTGGGCGAAGTCCGCCACCGCCTGCACCTCGTCCGGCGTGTACACGGTGCCCATCTCGGTCGTCTGCGTGATGCTCACCGCAAGCGGCTGGGCCCGATGCTCGTCACCCCAACCCCACGCCTCGCGGGCGACGAGTTGGGGGGTCAGCTTGCCGTCGGTGGTAGGCACCGTCAGCAGCTTGATCCCGGTCATGCGCTCGGGAGCGCCCGCTTCGTCGGTGTGGATGTGGGCCGTCGACGCGCTGACGACGGCGCCCCAGCGCGGCAGAACACTGGTCAGCGCAACCACGTTCGCGCCGGTGCCGTTGAAGACCGGGTAGACCTCGGCGCCCGCGCCGAAGTGTTCGCCGATCACCTCCTGCAACCGCGCGGTGTACGCGTCCTGCCCGTATGCGGGTTGGTGGCCGCCGTTGGCGGCGGCCAGGGCGGCGAGCACCTCCGGATGCACGCCGGCATTGTTGTCGCTGGCGAAGCCTCGCCAGTCGGGATCGTGCAGACGCGACGTCACGCCTCATCCTTTCACCGTCCTGATGCGGCTCCCACACGCGGAACAACCACTACCGGCCGCACGTGATGATCATCGCCGGCCTCGATTTCGTCGCAGATATATGTATGTGCTATGCATACTTAGTGGCGCCGTCACGATACGACCAACTCGACGAACTGCTGACCCGCATCGCGGTCGCGCGGCAGCGGCCCGGTTGGCGGAATCGTCTTCTCGACGGCGCAGGCCCCGTGACCAGCGCGTCGACCCTGCGGGTGCTGCGCGCGGTCGAGCAGTGCCAGCAGCTTTCCGGCGGCGCCTCCATCCGCGACGTCGCCGACTTCCTTGCCGTCGACCACTCCACCGCGAGCCGGTCGGTGGCCGCCGTCGTCGCCGCAGGCCTGGTGACGAAGACGTTCGCCGCCGACGATCAGCGCCGCTGCATGCTCGTGCTGACCGAAGCCGGACACGAGGCCTCGCAGACGGTGACCGACCGCAGGCGTGAACTGGTCGCCGAGATGATCGAGGACTGGCCCGACGCCAGCGTCGACACCCTGGTCGATCTACTCGACCGGTTGGCCGAACGGTTCGAAGGGGCGTCGGCCCGATGACCGCCGAAGCCACCGCCCCACCGCAGGAACGCGGCGCGCTGGGGTTGATGTTCGATCCGGTGTTCGGCGCGTTGTTCTGGGGAAAGATCTTCTCGGTCGTGGCGGTCTGGACGCACGGCATCGTCGCCGCGATCGTGATGTTCGACGCGACGCGGTCAGCCCTCATGGTGGGGTTGGTCGGCGTCGTCCAGTTCGCGCCCCAGCTGATCCTCAGCCCCATGAGCGGCAAGTGGGCCGACACCGGCAACCCCGCGCGGCAGATCCTGCTCGGCCGGGTGTTGTGTGTGGCCGGTTCCGGATTCACGGCGGTGTGGTTGTTCGCCGACCCCGCAGGACACGACATCTCCGATGCCGTTCCCGTGCTCCTGGGCACCTTGCTGGTCGGGTTCGGCTTCGTGGTGGGCGGGCCGGCGATGCAGTCGATCGTGCCGAACCTCATCCGCGACGGTGAACTGTCGACGGCCATGGCGCTCAACAGCTTCCCCATGACCATCGGGCGCATCGTCGGCCCCGCGGCGGGCGCGTACATCGCCGCGCATCTGGGGGCCGGAGCCGCGTTCGCGGTCAGCGCGGTTCTGCATCTCGTGTTCGCGTTCTTCCTCCTCGCCGTGCGGTTCCCCGCACCGCCGACGCGGCTCGCCGACACCGATTACCGCGTGCGCGTGGCGCTGCGATACGTGTGGCGGGATCGCCCGCTGTTGCTGGCGCTGCTCGCGGTGACCACCGTCGGCCTGGCGTCCGACTCGTCGATCACACTGACCCCGTCGTTGGCCGACGAACTGGGCGGCGGGGCCAGCCTGGTCGGAACGCTGTCCGCGGTGTTCGGTGTAGGCGCGGCGGTCGGCATGGCGACCTTGGCGTTGCTGCGCGGCCGGATCGCGTCGCAGAACGTGTCGGCGATCGGGCTGGCAGGGCTCGGGTTCGGGTGTGCGGTGCTCGCGGCCGCGCCGGTGACCGCGGTGGCCATCGCGGGGTTCGTCCTTGCCGGACTGGGTTTCGGTTGGGCGATGACCGGGCTGAGTACCGTCGTGCAGGAGCGGGCGCCCGAGCCGTTGCGCGGGCGCATCATGGCGCTCTGGCTGGTCGGCTTCCTCGGTTCACGTCCCATCGCCGCGGCCGTGCTCGGCGGCGCGGCCGACGTGTTCAACGTGCAGGTGGCCTTCGGGGTGGCGATGGTGTTCTGCGCGACGGCCGCCCTGTGGTGCCGCCCGGCCAAACTGGCCGGCCCGCTACCGTCACACGTTTAGCGTTGCGCCTCAGGCGCTTTCGGCGGCCTTGCGCGCCCGTTCCGTCATGGAGGCGACCACTCCACCGTCGTTGAGGATGTCGGTGCCGGTGAGGTAGCCCGCCTTGGGACTGACGCAGAACGCGAACAGCTCGGCCATCTCCTGCGGTGTGCCCCACCGCGGGACGGCGGCGTCGGTGACCATCGCGCCTGCGCCTGCCTGCTCCTCCAGCCTGCCCATCTCGGTGTCGACGGATCCCGGGGAGACCGAGACGATGCGCAGGCCCTTGCCGTTGAACCGTTCGGCCTGTGACGAGCTGTACCACCGCACGAAGCTCTTGCTGACGGCGTAGGCAATGCCCGAACGCGCCTCCGGCCCGGCGATGTCGCACGCGGCAAGCATGTCGGCCATAAACGCGTCCTGATCGGCCATCGCTTGCGGGAACTTGTTTTTGGGGATCATCTCGTCGGGCAGCAGGTGCGCGGCCATGGATGCGACGTTGACGATCGCGGCGCCCTCGGAGGCCGCCTCGAAGAACGCCTCGTTGACGTTGACCGTGCCGATCGCGTTGGTGCGCATCACATATTCGGCGTCACCCATGCTGGGGCTCACGCCCGCGGTGTGAACCACCGAGGCGATCGTGCCCACGCCGGTCGCCGTCTCGAAGAGCCGATCGACCGCCGCCCGGTCGGTGACATCACAGTGCACCGCGGTGACGGTGATGCCCGCGTCGGCCAACTCCGCGGCCGGGGTGTCGAGCCGGTCCTTCCTGACGTCGCACAGGACCAGGGCATGGTCATGTCCGAGGATGCGGGCAGTCGCCTGGCCCATGCCACCGGCGCCACCGGTGATGATCGACACTCGACTCATAGCGGGAACGCTATACCGAAAGCGCGACGGGATGCCCGACGGGTGGCGCGTCCGTTAGACGCCGACCGCGCGCTCCAGATCCTTCAGCGACGTCTCGAGGTGGCCGAGCAGCCGCTGAAGCGACGGCACGCTCCGCCGGTCGCCGACCAACCCGAAGTCGAGGTTGTCGGCGTTGTTGGCCAACGTGATGTTGAGCGCCTGCCCGTCGAGCGGAATCGAGAACGGGTAGTTGCCGTCGAGTCGGGCGCCGTTCCAGTACATCGGCTGCCTGGCGCCGGGCACGTTGGAGATCACGATGTTGAACGGCGGTGGCGAAGTGGAGACGAAGCCCGGCAGCAATCCGAGCGCCAGCCCGCCCACCAACAACGCCGACAAAGCCAACTGCTGAACCCGCGGCAGTTCGGAGAAGACTTTCTTGTTGTCGCGCATCGACGTGGCGATCGCTTCCAGCCGCTGCACGGGATCCTCGAGATCGGTGGCGAGATTGCACAGGATTGCGCCCACCAGGTTCCCACCGCCCTCGGCGTCCTTCTCGGTGCGCAGATTCACCGGAACCATCGCGACCAGCGGCGTGTCCGGCAACGCGCGTTCGTCGGCCAGATACTCCCGCAGCGCCCCTGCACACATGGCCAGCACGACGTCGTTGACGGTCACGCCCGCAGCGCTTTTGACCTTCTGGATGCGCTCCAACGCCCACGACTGGGCCGCGACCCGCCGCGCCCCGCCGATGCGGACGTTGAGCATCGTCTTCGGTGCGCGGAACGGAAGGGTGAGCTCCTGCTCGATGAGCGCGGCTCGCGCCAGCGACAACGTGGTCGGTGCGAGACCGGCGACCGAGCTCGCGGCCTCGCTCACCGTCTGCAGCAGTGACGGACCGGATTTCGGGCCCGACCTGCGCCGTGGCGGCAAGCTCCACGGTGCCTGAATCGACGTGTCACCCGGATCGGTGGAAAGCGTCCGCTGCACCAGCTTCATTGCCGATACGCCGTCGATCAGCGAGTGGTGAAACTTCGTGTAAACCGCGAAGCGTCCGTCGGCCAGCCCCTCGATCAGGTGCGCCTCCCACAACGGGCGGTGGCGGTCGAGCAGCGTGCCGTGCAATCTCGAGACCAGCTCGAGTAGCTCACGCACCCGGCCCGGCGCCGGGAGCGCCGAGCGGCGCAGATGGTATTCGAGATCGATGTCCTTGTCGGAGGACCACACCAGGTTCGTGAGCCCGCCGAAGAACGCCGGATGTTTGCGGAAGGTCGGCTGCACATCGGTCTGCTCCACCAGGGTGTCGTAAAGGTCCCGTAGGAAGTCGGGGCCGGCCCCGTCCGGTGGCACGTACAGCGTCAGACCGCCGACATGCATTGGGTGTTCCCGGGATTCGCCGAGCAGAAAGATCAGGTCCGTGGGTGATATCGGTTGCATGCGGCCTCCGGCTTCGATGCTTGAGAATGCTCAAGGCTTGTCTGTACATCCCCCACGCGGTCATTGCACAAACGTGTATCGCGGCCGGTGACCAGGACGCTGCTTCAGCCTCCCACTCACGGGACGACCGCGCCAGGTCATCCGACGGCTGACGACGAAGGTGGCGCGGAATGCCCCTCGGGCCCGACGTGCGTCATCAACCGGACGATCTCTTTGCGGTCGGCTTCCGACGGCATACCCATGTCCGGTGTGTAGCCGTACACCTCGTGCAGCGGCGTGGAATCGGTGCGGGTGTCGAGGATGTCGACGTCTTCGGTGGTGATCAATCCGGGATGTTCGACGCCGCACGCCTCGGCCACCTTGACCAGGTCGCGGCGCAGCGTCCTGACGTAGTTGGCGACCCGCTCGGCCTTGACGTCGGGCACCAGGCCACGGGCCAACCATGCGTTCTGGGTCGCGACTCCGGTCGGACAGGTGTCGGTGTGGCATTTCAGCGCCTGGATGCACCCGATCGCGAGCATCGCCTCGCGCGCGACGTAGACCAGATCGCAGCCGAGCGCGAAGCCGACGATGGCGTTGTCCGGCAGGCCGAGCTTGCCCGCGCCGATGAAGACCACATCCTCGTGCAGGCCCCGCTCGGCGAAGATCCGGTACGTCCGCGCGAAGCCGAGTTGGAAGGGCAGCGACACGGTGTCGGTGAAGATCAGTGGTGCCGCGCCGGTGCCACCCTCGCCGCCATCGATGGATATGAAGTCGACGCCGCGGCCGGTGTCTCGCATGAGATCGGCCAGATCGCACCAGAACTCGAGATCACCGACGGCCGACTTGATCCCCACCGGCAGGCCCGTCTCGGCGGCCAGCAGTTCCACCCAGTCCAGAAGGCTGTCGACGTCGGAGAACTCTGCGTGCCGCGATGGGCTCACGCAGTCGCGACCCTCGGGGATTCCACGAGCGGCGGCGATCTCGGCGGAGACCTTCGGTGCGGGCAGCAGCCCTCCCAGAGTCGGCTTGGCCCCTTGGCTGAGTTTGATCTCCAGCGCCCGCACCGGCGCACGCGCCACCACGTCTTTGAGCTTGGCCAGATCGAAGCGACCGTCGGCGTCCCGGCACCCGAAGTAGGCGGTGCCGATCTGGAAGATCAGTTCCCCGCCGTGGCGGTGGTAGCGCGAGATCCCGCCCTCGCCGGTGTTGTGGAGACAGTCAGCCAGTGCGGCCCCCTTGTTGAGCGCCTCGACGGCATTGGCCGACAGTGATCCGAAGCTCATCGCGGAGATGTTGACCACCGAGTTCGGCCGGAACGCGCCGGGTCGGTCGCGGGCCGCCCCGATCACCTTGGCGCACGGCACCTGTATCTCGCGGCTGGTGCCCGGTGACGACGGTGGGACGGTCTTGGCGAACGTGCGATGTTTGATCACCGGATAGCCGGAGGTGTACTCCAGGTCGTTGTCGGTGCCGAAGCCGAAGTAGTTGTTCTGTTTCTTGGCCGACGCGTACACCCACCGTCGCTGGTCCCGGGTGAAGGGCCGTTCCTCGTCGTTGGCCGCGACGATGTACTGCCGCAACTCCGGGCCGATGGCTTCGAGTAAGTACCTCGCATGCCCGACGACGGGAAAGTTTCGCAGGAGTGCGTGCCTGCGCTGAAACAGATCACGCACGGCCACGGCGCCCATCGTCGAGGCGGCCGCGGCGGCGAGACCACGTACGGTGCGGCCCATGGGGTCAGGGTTTCCGGACAGCCACGGACCGAAACCCGCCCGTCACCGCGCGTGACGCAGGATCAGGAGTTCGCCGGTCAGCGTTCCGTTTTCGAGTAGCCGCCCGATGTCGCCGCTCTGCTCTTCGGCCAGCCGCCACGCCCGCTTGCGGCCGTGCCGTTCGGACAGCGTGGTCTCCACCTTCTCGGCGCGTTCGGTCCACACCGCTGGAATGTCGGGCAGATCGGCGGTGCACAGCCGTTCCTCCACGACGAAGGACGCTTGGCCGATGAGCTCGTCGAGACGCTCCGGTGTGGGGAAGTGATTGTCCGGAAGTCGATCGCCAGGGATTGCGCGATGCGCCACGAACGCCAGCAGCCCGACGCTCCCGCCGGGTCGCACCGTGCGGCGTAACTCGTTCAGAAGCGTGAGCTGATCCGGTGTGGTGCACAGAACCCCCAACGACCACGCCGCGTCGAAACGCGAGTCGGCGATCGGCAGCGCCGAGCCGAGCCCACAGAGCACCGGGTGGTCGAACAACCTGCTCGCCGCCCGGCATGCCCCGGATTCGGGCTCGACGAGCACCGGTCGCACCGAGCGCGCCTGCGCCGCGTACGCGGCCGGGCCGCCGACACCCGCGCCGCAGTCCAGCAGCGTGTCGCCCGCCGCCAGCCCCATCCGCTCGATCAGCCAATCCAGTGCCGCCGGGCTTCCGCTTCCCCGGCACGCCGCGGGGATGTGGTAATCCGGTCCCAGATCCGCGGCCACCTGCGCCGTCCACTCGGCGACCGTGTCGAACTCGGCCTCCATCGCCTCACTCACGCTGCCACCTCCTGGATGCGGCGTCCCACCTCGGCCTTGATCTCGGCGCCGACGCGGGCACCGGATGCCGACGCCAGCCCGGAGACGTTCACGCCTTCGACGCCGTCGATCGACAACAACGCTTCCGCCTCGGCGACCGCCGCCTCGATTCCCGCCGCCACCGGGTCTGCGGCGCCCAGGACGTATTCGGTCACCGATGGGTCGAGCTCGAGCCCGGGCAGCCCCTGCAGGACGGCCGCGGACACGCTGTCGGTGAACACCGCGACCGCCGCGATCACCGGGATGGACAGGCCCGCGGCGCGGGCGGACTGCATGAAGTCGGCGATCATGGCCGGGAACGGCACGTGGTTGAGAACCGCCAAACTGGCTCCGGCGCGCTGCTTTTCCACGAGACGGGCGGGCCGTCCATGTACCGGCGGCGCCGTCGGCGTCTCGGGTACCGCGGCGACCATGCCGATCGACGCCGCGAGTTCGACCAGGCGCGGCCCGTCCAGGTCGAAGGTCTGCGTCACGTCGGGGCGGACGTCATAGCCCCGACCGTCACCCGTCACGCACAACGCGGTGTCGACGCCGATACTGAGTAACCCCCGCAGTTCCTGCTCGAGAACCACCCGGTTGCGGTCGCGGCACGACAGCGTGATCCACGGCGCCACACCGGCGTCGAGCAGCAGGCTGCCCATCAGCGTGGGCGGGAAGTCCGGTTTGTTCTGATGCTCACCGACCAGAACGGCGTCACACGACGGTGCAAGAAGACCGGCGGTTGCCGCGACGTCCTGCACATCGAATGCGGCGTTGCTGAAGTCGGTGAGCACCAGAGGTGGATTGACCGGCCGGGGTTCGTGTCGCGGCCCCGACCACGGCACCACGTCGGCGAATGTGCACGGACCCGGGCGCATCTCGCACTGGCCGTCGGGGCGCACACCACCACACGGACCGAACTCCATCCGTTTGGGACAGCCCAGCTCTGGTGGCGATGTCACGTGTCTCCCCTTCGACGCTGAGCTCAGATACCCATCGCGTGCCCGTGGCAATCGCCACGGTGGTGCGCGCCGGTTTGAGAAGCGACAGGTCGGGGCATCAATCCGCCGTGCTGACCGCAGTGTGGTTCGGCCTGGCCGCATCCAGCTCCCTCGTCATCGGCTCACTGGTGGGAGCGAAATGGAGCCCGCCGAAACGGGTGACGGGAGTGCTGCTCGCCTTCGCGAGCGGGGCGCTCATCTCGGCGCTGGCGTTCGAACTGTTCGAAGAGGCCTACCACATGGGCGGTGCGGTGCGTTCGGGTCTCGGCCTGCTCGCTGGCGCGGCCACGTTCGTCGCCGTCGACACCGCGCTGGACAGATACATCAGCGGGAAGTCCGGGCCCGACACCCGGGAAGTCGCCACCTCGGGAGCGCGCGGCGGGGTCGGGTTCGCGTTGTTGGCCGCGGTGACGTTGGACGGTGTGCCGGAGAACCTCGCGCTCGGTGTCTCGCTCGTCGGCGGTGTGTCGCTGTCGCTGCTGGTGGCGATCTTCTTCTCGAACCTGCCGGAGTCCCTCGTCGGCGCGGTCGCGATGCGCGAGTCGGGAACCAGCGCCCGCGCCGTCGTTCTGACGTGGTCGCTGTGCGCGGTGTTGCTGGCCGCTGCCGTGGTGCTGGGTCGTACGATCGCTTCGGGATTGGACGACACCCTTCTGGCGGTCGCATTGTCCTTCGCCGGCGGCGCGGTCCTGGCGTCACTCGCCGACACCCTCATGCCGGAGGCGTTCGAACACGGCCGCCCGCTCAACGCGTTTGCGACCGCCGGCGGGTTCTTCCTGTCCTTCGTGCTCGCCGGCTGAGGAATTCTCGCGCCTTTGCGCACCGGGTACGTTCGTTGTGGTGGATGACGCAGAGGACCGGAAAGCCGACGACATCGCCCTCACCGGGGTCTCGGAGACCGCGCTGCTGACGCTGAACGGAAGGGCGCATCAGGCCCGTCATCCGAACGCGATCATCGACGATCCGATGGCGATCCGCCTCGTCGACGCGATCGACTTCGACTTCGACAAGTTCGGCCGCAAAGGCCAGGAGATGGGCCTGCGCTCGCTGGCGTTCGACCGGGCGGCGAGCCACTACCTGTCGGAGCATCCGCGCGCCACTGTCGTCGCGCTGGCCGAGGGTCTGCAGACCAGCTTCTGGCGCCTGAACACTCTCCTGCCTCACGCCGAATTCCGTTGGCTGACAGTCGATCTACCGCCAGTCATCGAGCTGCGCGAGCGCCTGCTGCCCGCATCGCCGCGGATCACCACGCTGGCCCAGTCGGCGCTCGACTACTCGTGGATGGACAAGGTCGACGACAGCAACGGCGTCTTCATCACCGCGGAGGGGTTGCTGATGTATCTGCAGCCCGACGAGGCCATGGGGCTGATCGCCGCGTGCGCGGCGCGCTTCCCGGGTGGCCAGATGGTCTTCGACCTCCCGCCGGTCCTGGTGAAGAAGCTCGCCCCGAAGGGGATGCGGTCGTCGCGCCGGTACCGCGTTCCGCCGATGCCCTTCAGCCTGTCGGCGGAGCAGTTAGCCGCGCTCCCGGACACCATCCCCGGGATCCGCGCCGTGCACGATCTGCCGATGCCGTCGGGGCGCGGTTGGTTCTTCGAGAAGGCGTTTCCGGCCTTCTGGCGGTTCAAGCCGACGCGCAACTTTCGCGGCGCCTACACCTTGCTCGAGTTCGGCTGACGGCGATCTCGCGCTGCCGAACAATCTCTCAACGCTGCGAACCGCCTCTGACGTGCGGTTCGACGCATTTTCGATGTGATTAGATCGTTACCGATGTTTGTCACTTTCGTCACTCGGGTAACTTTGATAACAGACCGGTCACATGGCCGGCGATCACACCGAAGAAAGAGACGAATGGGAATCCACCATGAACACCGTCCTGTACTTCAGCACCAACGGCACCGTTTATGAGACCCGCGCGTACACGACCGCGGATATCGACCAGCTCGTAGAGGATCAGGGTCTGCAATCCCTGACCAGCGCCGACCGGCAGTTCGACTTCTGGTTCAGCCCGTCGACGCAGCGCTGCCAGCGGCGCCCCAACCGAAAAGCCACCGAGCTGTTCCTGGCGACCAGCACTTTCACCGCCAAGACCGTTCCCCTGCTGCGGGGAGGCGTCGTCGTGGCCACCCATGACGAGGACGGCGAGCTCGACGGGCTCAGCTGGCAGCAACTCGACCTCCTGGTTCACCGCCGGCGCGCCCTGAAAAATCGCGACGAGCGAGCACTGCTCAGGCGGATCGCGCGCGAGGAGCGCAAGCAGCAACCGAAAGTCCCCAACCTGGCGCCCGTCTCCGTCGGTTGCGCCAGGCCGCGCTCGGCCGTGCACTGACCCGTCGGTCGAGGAGGCGCCCACCGCTCAGGAGGCGCCACGTACGGTCGAACGGTGAACTTCGAGGAATACCGCCGTCACGACGCCACCGGGTTGGCCAAGCTCGTCGCCGACAAAGAGGTGAGCGCCGCGGAGTTGCTGGACCTGGCGAGAAACCGTGCCGCTGCGGTCAACCCGCGAATCAACGCGATTGTCCGCGACGTCCCGGGCTCACCGGCGGATGCGGCGTCAGGCCCGTTCTCGGGAGTGCCATTCCTGATCAAGGACCTCGCCCAGGATTACGCCGGGCTACCGACGTCGGCGGGATCGCGCGCGCTGATGTCGAAGCCGGTGGCCGAGCACTCAGAGATCGTGCGGCGGTGGCAGGACGCCGGATTGGTTATCTTCGGTAAGACCAACACCCCCGAGTTCGGGGCGAAGGGGATCACCGAACCGGACGCGTGGGGCCCTACCCGCAATCCGTGGGACCTGACCCGGACGCCGGGCGGCTCGTCGGGCGGCTCGGCTGCCGCGGTCGCCGCAGGGATCGTGCCGTGCGCCGGGGCGAACGACGGCGGCGGTTCTATTCGGATACCCGCGGCGTGCTGTGGACTGGTCGGCCTCAAACCGGGCCGTGGGCTGACGCCGTCGGGACCCGCGACGGGTGAGTCCATGCACGGCGCGGCCGTACAAGGCGTGGTGTCGCGGACCGTGCGGGACACGGCGGCGATGCTCGACGTCATTCGCGGGGGCGAACCGTGGGGCCCGTACGTGCCCGGTGTTCCGTCCTCGACATTCGCGTCCTGTGTGGGGGCCGATCCCGGCACCCTTCGTATCGGCGTGCGGGTCCCGTCGGCGATCAACCCGTCCCCGCATCCGGAAGCCGCCGCCGCGGTCGAGGCGACCATACGGGCGCTGACCGAGCTCGGCCATCACGTCGAGGAACTTCCGAGCGCCCCCTTCGACGACGCGGCCCTGGCGCGCGACTTCCTGCTCACGTGGTTCGTCTACACGGCGTGGGAACTCGATGAGGCCAAACGCATCTCGGGCGCCGGCGACGATTCGTTCGAACGCGACACCCTCATCCTCGCCGCGCTCGGCAGAACCACGAGCGGCGTCGACTACGTGGACGCCGTGCAGCGGCGCCACGAACACACGCGCAGGCTCACCACGTTCTTCGAGTCGTACGACCTGTTGTTGACGCCCGGGCTGGCGACCCCGCCGCCGACCATCGGCGAGTTCGACCTGCCGGTCGTGCTGCAGCGCGCCGCCGACGTGCTGATCAGGACGCGCACGGCAAAGGTGTTGCGCTTCACCAAGATCGTCGATGACATGGTGGACAAGAATCTCGGCTGGGTGCCGTACACCCAGCTCGCCAATCTGACGGGGCGCCCGGCAATTTCGCTACCGCTGCACTGGACCGCGGACGGGCTGCCGCTGGGGGTCCAGTTCGTCGCACCGCTGGCGGGCGAGTCGCTGCTGCTCCGGTTGGCTACCCAGCTGGAGCAGGCGATGCCCTGGTCCGATCGCGCGGCCCCGATCTAGCGCCCCGAGCGCCGTTGGCGCAGCTTCGCCGCTTGCATGGTGAGGTGGTCGCGCTCCGCGAGGTTCTGTGCTTTTGCAGCGGCCTCCACGTAAAGCTCCGCAGCCATGGCAAATTCGCCGGCCCGCTCGTGGAGGTATGCGGCAGAGGCGGTGTAGCGCGGAAGCGCCGGATCGAGCTCGGACAGCGCCGCAAGCCCCGCTTGCGCTCCGTCGGCCTCGCCGACCGCGACGGCGCGATTGAGTCGCACCACCGGGCTGTCCGTGAGGCCGACCAACTCGTCGTACCACTCGACGATCTGCACCCAGTCGGTTTCCTCGGCGGTCTGCGCGTCGGCGTGCAGTGCGGCGATCGCGGCCTGCGCCTGGTACTCCCCCAGACGGTCCCTGGCCAACGCGGCCTGCAGCAGGCCCACGCCCTCCGTGATCAGGTCGCGCCGCCACAGCCGCCGGTCCTGTTCGGCGAGCGGCACGAGGCTGCCGTCGGCGCGTGTGCGGGCCGGGCGCCGCGCATGGTGCAGCAGCAACAGCGCAAGCAGGCCCGCGACCTCGGGATCGTCGGTGGCCGAAGCGAGTTGGCGGGTGAGCCGGATCGACTCGGCGGCGAGGTCGACTTCGCCGGTGTAGCCCTCGTTGAAGACCAGGTACAGCACGCGCAGGACGGTGTGGAGGTCGCCGGGGCGGTCGAGGCGGACGTCGCTGACGGTGCGTTTGGCCCTGCTGATCCGTTGTGCCATCGTCGATTCCGGCACGAGGTAGGCCTGGGCGATCTGGCGGGTCGTAAGGCCACCCACAGCCCTCAGAGTCAGCGCGACGGCCGACGCGGAGGTGAGGCTGGGATGCGCGCACAGGAAGTACAGCTGCAGCGTGTCGTCGACCGGCGCTGCCGGACCCGGCGCCGGTTCGCCGGCGACCTGCAACTCGCGGCGGTGCCGGGCGACGTCGGACCGGGTGAGGTCGACGAACCGGCGCCAAGCGGTGGTGATCAGCCACCCCTTCGGGTCGTCCGGGCGCCGGTCCGGCCAGGTGTCGAGCGCGCGCAGAAGCGCCTCCTGAACCGCGTCCTCGGCGGTCGCGAAATCCGCCCCGCGGCGGACGAGGATTGCCAGCACCGCGGGGATCAGGTCCCGCAGCTGGGCCTCGCCCACCGCGCCGGGCCTCACTCGGTGACCGTCGGTGGTGCGGTCAGAAACGGCCGGACCTCCAGCCACTCGTGGATCGGGCGACCGCCCGCGCCCGGCGCCGCCGACAGTTCCCCGGCCAGTTCGACGGCGCGTTCGTAGGAATCGACGTCGATGACCATCCATCCGGCGACCAGATCCTTGGTTTCGGCGAACGGGCCGTCGACCACCGGCGGTTTGCCCTCACCGTCAGAGCGCACCCAAGCCCCCTCCGGGGCCAGGGCCGCATGGGTGACGAACTCGCCGGTGTTCTCCAAGCGTGCCGCGAAGTCGTTCATATACCGAATGTGCGCCTCGATCTCCTCGGGCGTCCACCGGTCCATCGGCACGTCGTTGACGCTGGCCGGCGCGCCCCGGTAGTGCTTGAGCAGCAGATACTTGGCCATGACTTCGTCCTCCGTTCTTCGGGTCGCGACCCTAGTTGGTCACTCACCTGTGGGACGGATCCGTCGGGCATTTCTCGACATGGTCATCCATCGGCACGACGTCACCTGGCTATCGTGCAGCCATGAGCCTGGTGACCTACGAGTTGGACGATCACATCGCCACCATCACCTTCAACCGTCCCGACGCTCGCAACGCGATCAATGGCGAGATGCGGCGCGACCTGAACGCGGCCTGGGAGCGGTTCCGCGACGACGAGGATGCGTGGGTTGGGATCCTCACCGCAAACGGCGACGTGTTCTGCGCCGGCGGTGACCTCAAGGACGGCGAGGGTTCGGTCGGCACCTTCGGGGGCACGTTCTGGGAGAAGCCGACGATCAACTCGTTCGAGAGCGGCATGGAACTGTTCAAGCCGACGATCGCGGCGGTCAACGGGCCCTGCATCGGCTACGGTCTGACCGGCGTCCTGTTTTGTGACTTCGTGATCGCCTCGACCACAGCGACTTTCGCGTTCCCGGAGGTATCTCTCGGGGTGCCGACGATCGTCGGTGCGATCCGGCTGCCCGAACGCGTCCGGTGGGCCGACGCCATGGAGTTGTTGTTGACCGGTAAGCCGATCGACGCCGAGCGCGCCAAGGAGACCGGCCTGGTGTGGCGACTGGTCGAACCCGGTGATCTGCAGGCCGAGGCGCGGTCCTGGGCGCGCACGCTCACCGAGGCGGCACCGCTGGCGCAGCGCGCCACCAAGGAGGTGGCCTGGCGCACGGCCAACATGGGCTGGATCGAGTCGGTCCGGTTCGGCGAGACGATGCGCAAGGTGGCCGCTGCGACCGAGGATGTGCACGAGGGCATCAGAGCGTGGCGGGAGAAGCGGACACCGCGCTGGCGCGGTCGCTGAGTACATCTTCAGTTGCGCGCCGCCACTGCCGGGCCACGGTTCCCGACCGCATGCTCACGCGCGGCGAAGCGTCAGCAGGGTGATCTCACTGGGCGCGAACACCCGCAACGGCGGACCCCAGAAGCCTGTGCCGCGACTGGTATACAGCTGCGTGCGATCACCATGGCGACTCAGGCCGTGCACCACCGGCTGCTCCAGTCGGACAAGGATATTGAACGGCCAGATCTGGCCGCCGTGTGTGTGCCCCGAGACTTGGAGATCGACACCGGCCCGCGCCGCGTGGGCGACCTGCTTGGGTTGGTGCGCCAACAGAAGGACGGGTAGTGCGCGGTCGGCACCGGCCAGCGCCGTGTCGAGATCTGCCCCGTGCCCCACCAGACCGGAGGACCGCGCGGTGGCGTCGTCGACGCCGGCGACGATCATTCGGTCACCGCCGCGCTCGACCACGACGTGCCGGTTGTGCAGTGCGTCCCAGCCGATGCGCTGCATATAGTCGAGCCAGCCCTGCGCCTTGCCGAAGTACTCGTGGTTGCCGGTGACGTACACCCGGGCCAACGTCGCCTGCACCGCGGCCAGCGGGCTTGCCTGGGCCTCCCGCTTCTCGACCGTTCCGTCGGCGATGTCACCGACGTGGCCGACCACATCCGCGTCGAGTTCGTTGACGCGCTTGACCACCGCGGCCGACCAGCGAGCGCGGTCGATCGGCCCGTAATGCGTGTCGGTGATCAGCGCGACGCGCAGCCCGTCCAGGCCGCGGCCCAGCCCGTCGATTGCGACGTCGACCTTCTTGACCCGGGGCAGGCGCATCGCTTCGACGAAGCCCCAGACCAGCAGTGCCACAGCGACCGCCAACACCACGCAGGCCACGACCCTCGCCCGCGTCGGATTGTCGACCCCCGCGGCGAACAGGACCCACCCCAACGCCTGACCCAGCACCGCCCAGGTGAACAGCACCCACGCGACCCCGAGCAGGGCATCCCCGACGGCGGCGGCCCAGTCGAGGTGGCGACCGTGACCGAGCGTCATCAACACCGGCATCGCCACAAAGGCCACGGCGAAGGCAAGCGTCCCGACAATGACGACGGCTCTCGGCCAGGCCGCACCCGAGGCCAGCAGCGTCCACCACGGCACACCGAACAGCAGCAGCGTGATGGCGAGCGCGATGACCATCCGCCGCCAACGCCGCGGCGAGCGTCGTGGCGGCGCGGCCGAGTCCACCACTTCAGCCGGAGTGTCCGTCATCGCGCGTCGACCTTCCGTTCTCGGCTCCAAGGAACGCAATCGACGCTACCGACGCTCTCGCGACTCATGAGGCATCCGCATCCGCATCCTGTCGCTCATCCTGCAGACGGTCCTTGCTGCGCAGCAGACGAAGCAGCGTGACGAGCACCAGACCGCCTACCACGTTGCCGACGACCGTGTAGGCGAACCACGTCGCCCAGTCGCCGTACCCGAACGGGGCGCCGGCGATGAGCGCACCAAAGATCAGCAGCGAGTCCAGGATCGAATGGAACATCTGCAGCCCGGCCAACAGGAAGCCGCCTGCGACCGCCGCGGCGATCTTGCCGAACGTCGACTCGGTGCCGTGCTGCATGCGCGTCATCAGCGTGATGACCATGCCGCCCAGCAGTGACAGCGCGACCGTCTCCGCTGAGATCGGGGCGGTGGCGAAGTGGGTGCCCGACTCGATCGTCTGCGCATGCAGTTTCGGGAAGCCCGTCATGATCAGCCACATGATCGCCCAGCCCCCAACGAGATTGGCGATCAGCGTTCCGATCCACAACTTCAGCAGCTGCCCGACGCTGGCGCGTTTGGCCACGACCGTGGTGACCGGCACCAGGAACCCTTCGGTGAACAGCTCGCTGCGGCCGAGCAGCAGCGCGAGGAATCCGATCGAGAACGCGAGACCGGCGAGCAGGTGGTTGTGGGTGGTGGCCAACACCGACAGGTAGGCCAGGACGCCCACCGCGACCTCGGTGCCGCCGAAGAAGCCGGTGACCAGCACTTCGCGCCATGCCCGGTGCAGGCGTTGGGTGCCCTCGTCGACCATCCTCTGGAAGGCGCCCTCCAACTCGTCCTCGATCGGGCTGTCGGAATCGCCCACCTGCCGCCGCTGCGTCTCATTCTCATCCATGTGCGGGTCCTTCCCGATTCGATGACGGTCAGGGGTACCCGTCCCCCGCCGCCCCGAAGCCTCCGCGGATTACTGGCGCCCCGGCGCATTGTTGTCGGCCGGCCACAACGGAGGACGTCGATGTTGTCGTTTCTCGGCAAAGCTCGCAGGTCAGATGGGGTCCACGATGGGAGGAGTAGGACGCAGCCCCCGTAGTGAGAGGAGATGACGGTGCGCAGCCCGCATGGCGACGATCACCCCCAGACGGCTGTCCGGTTGGGTGACGACCAGGAGTGGGCCACCTTCACCCTCCGCATGCCCCGGTGGTCGACGCTGGCGCGGTTGAGGGGAGACAATCCGCTGGTCCGCTCCGTGGATCGGATCGAGGCGCTGATCATGACCTTGGTCGTCGCCCTGTCCGTTCTCGCCGTGCCGATCGCCGGCGCCGTCGGAACCGCGCTGTTCGACTCCAAGCGCGCGGCTCCCCATGCGGCGATGGAAGCGGTCACGGCCGGCGCACTCGTCCTGCTCGCGGTCCTCGGAACGGCCGCAGCTGTTCTCGTGATCACCCGCACGGTGTGCAACCGCGCCCGCTCCGCCAGGTGGCAGCGCGGCCTCGACAGCCTGATCGACGGTCGGGGCCAGGCTCGTATGCAGTAGCTGACCGGGCGTGCGTGCGGCGCCCCCCTCCCATGTCCCAACGGGAAACCCGCCGGTGTCGCGATTCGTGATTTACACCGGGCCTTTCGGGCCCAACCATGGACCCAGCTAGCCAGGAGAGGCGGTTGGGATGACGATCAGTGTGGCCGAGCGCGCGGAACTGCGTTCGGCGGTCCGCGAGCTGCTGGATGACAGGTGCACCGAGGACGACGTGCGCGCGGTGATGACCTCCGACGACGGCTTCGACCGCGACCTGTGGCACCAGCTCGCCGAGCAGGGCTTGCTCGGCATGCTCGTCGACGACGAACTCGGCGGTCTGGGCTTCGGCGCACTCGAGCTCGAGGCCGTCGCCGAGGAGACGGGCGCCGCACTTCTGCCCGCACCGTTCATCTCCAGCGCGGTGTTGACGGTCGCGCTCATCTCGGCCGCAGGCTCCGACGAAGACAAGCGACGACTCCTGCCGCCACTCGCCGACGGCACGGCGATCGGCACGGTCGCGATCACCGGACCGTCCGGCACTTGGACGGCCGAGGGCGTCGACGTCCAAGCCGGCGCCGACGGCAGTCTCACCGGCGCCGCCCACTACGTCACCTGGGGTCAGGCGGCCGATGTCCTGCTCGTGGTCGCGCGCACCAGCGACGGCGTCGGCGTCTTCGAGGTGGCGCCGGACGCCACCGGTTTCACCCGCACCGCGGTGACGGTTTTCGACCCGACCGTGCGGCTGTCGACGTTCACCTTCGCGGCTACACCCGCGCGGCGGCTCGGCACCGCCGGATGGGACGCCGTACAGGAGGCCCTGGATCTCGCCGTGATCGCGTCGGCCGGTGAGCAGGTCGGCGGCTCCCGCCGGCTCTTCGACATCACCGTCGACTACCTCAAGACGCGCGTCCAGTTCGGCCGCCAGATCGGCAGCTTCCAGGCGCTCAAGCACATGGCCGCCGACCTCCTGATCGAGGTCGAGAACGCGACATCGGCCGCCCAGCACGCCGCCGCCGAGAAGGCCGCGCGAAGTGAAACCTCCGACGGTGCAGTCGCATTGGCCGGTTTCGCCTGCGCCGAGGCCTACGAGACCGTCGCCATGAACGCGATCCAGATGCACGGCGGCATCGGTTTCACCTGGGAGCACCCCGCCCACCTGTTCCTGCGCAGGGCGCGCACCGGCCTGCAGTTGTTCGGCGGCCCGCGCCTGCATCGCGAGCGCTACCTCGTCTCGAAAGGTGCCTGACATGACCAGCCTTCCCACCGCCGACGAGCTGCGCGCCGAGGTCCGGGAGTGGTTGCGCGACAACTGGGCTCCACTTCCTAAGTCCGACGACCCGTGGGCGTCTTCGCCCGAGCGGATCGCCTGGCTGGAGAAGGTGCTCGACGCCGGCTACGCCGTGCCCACCTATCCCACCGAGTGGTTCGGCCGCGGATATCCGAGTGACCTCGCGGCCGTCATCGGCCAGGAGTTCTCGGCGATCAAGGCGCCGGGATCGCGGCAGGACAAGTACAACATCCCGGCCAACACCACGCTCAAACTCGGCACCGAGAGAATCAAACAGGACCTGCTGCGCGACTTCTTGGTCGAGCGGTCGCGCACGTGCCTGCTCTACAGCGAACCGGGCGCCGGTTCCGACCTGGCCAGCGTGCGCACCACCGCGGTCCGCGACGGTGACCAGTGGGTGGTCAACGGTCAGAAGGTGTGGACGTCGGGTGCGCTCACCGCCGATTACGCCCTGCTTCTGGCCCGCACCGACTGGGATGTGCCCAAGCACAAGGGGCTGAGCCTGTTCATCATGCCGATGAAGCAGCCCGGCATCGAGGTGCGCCCGCTGGTGCAGATCACCGGCGAATCGCACTTCAACGAGGTGTTCATCAACGACGCGACCGTCTCCGACGACTACCTGCTGGGCGGCGAGGGCAACGGATGGCGGGCGCTGCAGACCGCGCTGGCCTACGAACGCTCCATCATGGGCGACAGTGGCCGCGGCTCGCGTAACCGCAAGGCGGACAGCCTGATCGAACTCGCTCGCGAGCACGGCGTGCTCGACGACCCCGCGGTGCGCTACCCGCTGGCGAAGGTGCTGGCGATGCGGGAGCTGAACCGGCTCAACAACGCACGCGCGAAAGCCGCGACGACACAAGGCACGTCCAGTTCGATCATGTCGCTGGGCAAGCTCGCGATGTCGAAGATCCTGCACACCGAGGCGGCGATGAAGACACAGATCATCGGTGCGCAGGCGTTGTTGGCCGGCCCCGAGAATCCGGTGGCCGACGACGTCAACTTCTTGACGCTCAACGCGTTCTTCACCTCGATCGGCGGTGGGACCGATCAGATTCAGCGCAACATCATCGGCGAGCGCGTGCTCGGGCTGCCCAAGGAGCCCGAGGCCGACCGCGACATCCCCTTCCGTCAGGCCCGCAGGAGCTGATCTGTGATCCGCGCCGCCGCATACGATCCGCCGTTGTCAGGGACGCGGATCCTCGACCTGAGCTCGGGCCCGATGAGCGCCGTCGGCCGACTGCTCGCCGACCTCGGGGCGCGCGTGACCGTGCTGCGCCTGCTGGGTGTGACCGACGACGACGTGGTGGGTCCGCGCGTCGCAGGGGTGCCGATGCAGACCGCCATCAACCGGCACGGCATGGAGACGGTCGAGCTGGATTCGTCGACCGCGGCGGGCCGAGACAAGTTCGCGAAAATGCTTGTCGGAGCCGACATCCTGATCGAGAACACCCGGCCGGGGTCGCTCGCCGAGGCGACGCTGGCGGTGCGTGAGATCCGTAGGCAGCACCCGCAGCTGGTGATCCTGTCGCTCAGCGACTTCGGCCGCGACAACGACTACCGCACCTGGCAGGGCACCGGCCCGGTGTTCCACGCCTTGTCCAGCGAGCTGTCGCGCTCCGGCATACCCGGCCGCGAGCCGTTGGTACCGCCTGCCGACTTGCCCCACCACGTGGCCGCCGCGCAGGCCGCGGTGATGACCATCGCCGTCTACCTGGACCGTCTGCGCACCGGCGAGGGCGACCTGATCGACTTCTCGATCCTCGACGGGGCCATGCAGACGCTCGACCCGCCGTTCGGCTCGGCGGGCAGCGCATCGGCGGGCGTCGCGGTCAAGATGCAGCAACGCGACTGGGATGCCGAACGCCAGCGCTATCCGATCATCCCCTGCAAGGACGGCCATGTCCGCATCTGCATCCTGGCCAAACGGCAGTGGCGCGGAATGTTCACGTGGATGGGCAGCCCCGAGGAGTTCGCCGACCCCTCTTACGACAAACTCGGAAAGCGGTTCCGCTCACCGCATCTGCTCGACGCCATCGCCCGCTTCTGCGCCGACAAGACCCGTGCCGAGCTCGAGTCCCAGGGCCAGGCCCACGGTGTTCCCACCGCGGCGGTGCTGACCCTGTCGGAGGCGTTGACCGCCGAACACTTCAGCGCGCGTGGCTTTTTCCGCGACGTGGAGCTTGCGCCCGGCGTGGTGGCCCCGATCCCGGTCGGCGTCAGTGAGATCGACGGACACCGCGCCAGCGCACTCGACTCGGACTCCGAGGGGTCCGAACGTCTCACCGCCGCTCCACTGTTGGCAGGCCGGCAGCGAAGAGGCGAGGGGAGGCCGCTGGAAGGGATACGCGTCCTCGATCTCGGAGTCATCGTCGTCGGTGCCGATACCGGCCGGCTCTTCGGTGATCTGGGCGCCGACGTCGTCAAGATCGAACACTCCGCCCATCCCGACGGGCTGCGCGTCGGCAAGCTCACCACGATGACCCAGCCGTTCGCCGCTGGGCACCGCAACAAGCGCTCGATCGGACTCGACCTGCGCACACAGGAGGGCCTCGGGCTCGCGCACCGCCTGGTGCGGGACGCCGATGTGGTGCTGACGAATTTCAAGCCCGGCGTCGCCGAAGCGCTGGGCATGGATTACGCAACGTTGCGACGCATCAACCCGGGCATCGTGGTGGTGGACAGTTCTGCGTTCGGTCCCGACGGCCCGTGGGCCAAACGCCTGGGCTACGGGCCGCTGGTCCGCGCCGCAGTCGGGTTCACGAGCCAGTGGGTGTACCCGGGTGAGCCCGAGACCTTCTGCGACACCGTGACGGTCTACCCCGACCACGTGGCGGCCAGGATCGGCGCCCTGTCCGCGATCGCGTTGCTGCTGCGCCGGGAACGCACCGGCGAGGGCGGGTCGGCGAGCATCGCGCAGGCCGAGGTGATGCTGAGCCACGTCGCCGCCGACATCGCCGCCGATGCGCTCGAGCGTGCGGGCCATCCCCGCTCCTGCGCGGAACGCGGGGCGCCGTGGGGACTGTTCCCGGCCGCGGGCGAGCACAAGTGGATCGCGATCACCGTGCGTGACGCCGCCGAGTTGCAGGCACTGCGCTGGGTCATCGGCCTGCCCGGTGATGGTGAGATCGACCTCGACGCGGTGCGCGCCTGGACATCCCGGCATTCGCGCACCGAGGCGATGGAACGGCTGCAGGCCGCGGGTGTGCCCGCGGGCGCTGTGATGCACGCCGACGAGCTCCCGTCCTGGGGGTACTACGAGCAACGGCGGTCGTTCCGCGAGGAGCTTCATCCGCACGCAGACGTCCCGTTCACGATGGAGAACGTGCAGATCCACTGCGATCACGTCGCCGATCCGCCGTTACGCCAAGCCCCCCTCATCGGGGAGCAGACCGCCGAGATCGCCACGGAACTTCTCGGTCTGAGCCCCACGGAGATCGAGTCGCTGCACCGGCGCGGAGTGCTCGAGACCACCAACGGCGACGTGCACGCCTGACGGGCCCACACCGGTGATCTCGTAGCATTCGGGGTACACGGCCACCCGTTCGAGACACCGCAGGAATCGACATCGACTTCACCAGGCTCAGGTATTTCGTCGCCGTCGCCGACGAACTGCACTTCAAGCGGGCCGCTGACAAGTTGATGATCACACCGCCCCCGCTGAGCAAGCAGATCAAACTCCTCGAGAAGGAGCTCGGCGGGCCGTTGTTCGAACGCGGCTACCACGACGTGCGGCTGAGCCCGCTCGGTGAACGCCTGATTGGCCCGGCCCGCGAAATCCTGCGACAGATCGAGGAGTTCAAAGCCACTGCGAAGCAGAGTGTGCAGGGTTCGGCGCCGCTTCGGCTGAGCGCCACCGCCTACGCTCCTTCCGACCTGCTCGCCCAACTGGAGACGGTGCTGGCCGGCCTGCCCGGGCCGACGGAGTTCCGCGTTCCGGGTTCGGGCACCGAGGTCACCGCCACGCTGATCGCCGGACAGGCCGAACTAGGTTTGATCCACCTGCCCGCCGGTGACAAACGCCTGCGCCACAAGGTGGTGGCCAGCTACCAGGGTGCGGTCGCGGTGCGGTTCGACGACCCCCTGGCCGCCAAAGACCTTGTGACGATCGACGAGTTGCGTGATCGGGAGGTCGTGATCGACTTCGCCCGGCCCAACCCGGTAGTGCTGGCCGGATTGACCCGACAACTCAACAGCCGCGGCATCCACCGTGTCGTGCGCACGACGAACCAGCGCGGTGGCGAACTCGAGATGGCCACCCAGGTATTCAACCGGCATCTCGTTGCGCTGGTGAGTTACGCACCCGACTCGTTCATCGGCAAGATGTTCTCCCCGCCGGAGTTCAAGCTGATCCCGATCGATGAAACCAATTGGCCCCCAGCGCGTATCGCGCTCGCTTGGGCGCCCGAACGGCTGCGGAGCAGGCTCGCCGAAGTCGAGTTGGCCGCCGAGCAGATCGCCGAACGGCTGGGGCCGGTGCATCGCGGTGCCTGAGGGTTCGCTCACCGACATCGCCAAAGAGCTCGGCGCCGACCCCGACGAGCTGTTCGCGTCTTTTGCCGCCTGGGCCGAGGAGAACGGGACCGTTCTGTATCCGGCGCAGGAGGAGGCGCTGATCGAGTTGGTCAGCGGCGCCAACGTCATCCTGGCGACGCCGACCGGTTCGGGCAAGTCGCTGGTGGCCACGGGCGCGCTGTTCGCAGCGCTGGCGGGAAACCGGCGCAGCTACTACACCGCCCCGATCAAGGCGCTGGTCAGCGAGAAGTTCTTCGCGCTGTGCGAGGTTTTCGGCGCGGCCAACGTCGGCATGCTGACCGGTGACGCCGCGGTCAACGCCGAGGCGCCGATCATCACCTGCACGGCCGAAGTACTGGCCAACATCGCGCTGCGCGAGGGCTCCGACGCGGACATCGAGCTGGTGGTGATGGACGAGTTCCATTTCTACGGCGATCCGGACCGCGGATGGGCGTGGCAGGTTCCGCTGCTGGAGCTGCCGAAGGCACCGTTCCTGCTGATGTCAGCGACACTGGGCGACGTCTCCTTCCTGCGCGAGGACCTCACCCGGCGCACCGGCCGGCCAACGGCACTCGTCGCCAACGCCGAACGCCCGGTGCCGCTGTATTTTTCGTATGCGACCACCCCGATGCACGAGACGATCGGCGATCTGCTCGAGACCGGGCAGGCCCCGATCTACGTCGTGCACTTCACCCAGGCCTCGGCGCTGGAGCGCGCGCAGGCGCTGATGAGCGTCAACGTCAGCACCAAGGAGGAGAAGGCCGAAATTCGCGAGATGATCGGCGCGTTCCAATTCTCGACGGCGTTCGGCACGACGCTATCGCGGCTGGTACGACACGGCATCGGTGTGCACCATGCCGGGATGCTGCCGAAATACCGGCGGCTGGTCGAACAATTGGCGCAGGCCGGTCTTCTCAAGGTGATCTGCGGCACCGATACATTGGGCGTCGGCATCAACGTGCCGATCCGCACGGTGGTGTTCTCCGCGCTGTCGAAGTACGACGGTGTGCGCACGAGGTTGCTCAACGCGCGCGAGTTCCATCAGATCGCCGGCCGGGCCGGGCGCGCCGGTTACGACACCGCGGGCACCGTCGTTGTCCAGGCCCCCGACCACGAGGTGGAGAACCTCAAGCAGTTCGCCAAGGTCGCCGACGACCCCAAGAAGCGCCGAAAGCTGGTGCGCCGCAAGATGCCCGAGGGCATGGTGCCGTGGGGCGAGTCGACGATGAAGCGGCTGATCGAGGCCACCCCCGAACCGCTGACCAGCAACATGCGGGTGTCGACGGCGATGCTGCTCGACGTCGTCGACCGTCCCGGGGATCCGTTCGAGGCAATGCGCCGGCTGCTGACCGACAACCACGAGCCACGCAAACGGCAGCTGCGGCACATTCGCGAAGCCGTCGGTATCGCGCGGTCGCTGCTGCAGGCCGGTGTGGTGGAGCGCCTCGACGAGCCCGGCCCCGACGGGCGCCGATACCGGCTGACCGTCGACCTGCCGCCGAACTTCGCGCTGTATCAACCGTTGTCGACCTTCGCACTGGCCGCCGTCGATGTGCTCGATCCGGATGCGGATACCTTTGCACTGGATGTGGTCTCGGTGATCGAGGCGACCTTGGAGGATCCGCGCCAGATCCTGGCAGCGCAGCTGAACAAGGCCCGAGGCGAAGCCGTCGCAGCGACGAAGGCCGAGGGTATCGAGTACGACGAACGCATCGAACTGCTCGACGACATCACCTACCCCAAGCCGCTCGAGGAGATGCTCGAGCACACCTTCGAGATGTACCTGCAGAGCAACCCGTGGGCCGCCGACGCGCGGCTGTCCCCGAAATCGGTGGTGCGCGAGATGTGGGAACGCGCCATGACGTTCCGCGAATACGTCAGCGAGTACGGCCTGACCCGCGCTGAGGGTGCAGTGCTGCGCTACCTGTCCGATGCATACAAGGCGCTGCGGTCGGGGGTACCCGCCACGGCCAGGACCGAAGAACTCACCGATATCGTCGAGTGGCTCGGTGAGCTTGTCCGCCAGGTGGATTCGAGCCTGCTCGACGAGTGGGAGCAGCTGACCAGCCCCGACCAACCGCACGACACGCCGGTGGCGGTGCCGGCACCGCCGCGCCCGCTGACCGGCAACCAGCGTGCGTTCACGGCGATGGTGCGCAACGCGTTGTTCCGCCGCGTGCAGTTGTTTGCCCGGCAACGCTGGGACGAACTCGGCGCGCTGGACGGCGGTTCGGGTTGGACGGCGCAGCGCTGGGAGCAGGTCGGCGACGACTACTTCGGCGAGCACGACGACGTCGGCACCGGCGCCGACGCTCGCGGTCCGGCGCTGCTGATCATTGACCGCGCACCCGAGGTGTGGCGAGTGCGACAGATCTTCGACGACCCTGCGGGCGACCACGACTGGGGCTTCACCGCCGAGGTCGACCTTGCGGCCTCCGACGAGGCCGGCGCGGTGGTGCTGCGGGTCATCGACGCAGGCCGGTTCGACTAAGCGGCGCGCTGTGCTTCACGGTGCGATCGGGGCGCGCAGCCACCCCGGTACCGCGGACGCGAGCGCCGTTCGGCATGGCGACGATTACCGCCAGCCCCTCGGGGGTACCAAGACGGGCATGACATCTCCGAACGAGAATGTAACGCCCGAACCGACCGAGAAGGCCGAAGACGTGCTGTCTCCCGCCACTCCAGGCGCCGAAGGGCTGCCGCTGCCCGATGAGGCCGTGGACAAGCCGTCGGAGGGCTGAACGGGCGCCTCGGTCAACCGCATGGAATCAGTGCCGGCACCGCCGCGTTGTGTCGGTTCATGGCCGTTGACGATCTTTTCCAGCCGTTCACCGTCCGCTCGCTGACCGTTCCTAACCGGTTCGCGATGGCGCCGATGACTCGACAGGCGTCGCCCCATGGAGTTCCCGGCCCCGACGTGGTCGAGTACTACCGTCGACGAGCGGCGGGCGGAGTCGGGCTGATCATCACCGAGGGGATCCGGTTGCCGGACCCGGCCGCCGGATATCCGTCCAGCATCCCCACGATCGCGGGCGACGAGGTGCTCGCCGGCTGGCGGCGTGTCGTCGGCGCGGTCCACCGGGAGGGCGGCACGGTCGCCGCGCAGTTGTGGCACCAGGGCGTGCAGCGCGACGACACCGACGGTGTGGTGCCCGTCGGCCCCTCGGGTGTCGACGGGCACGGTCGCCCGCGAGGCCGGGCACTGGAAAGCCGTGAACTCGGACGTCTCGCCGACCTGTACGCACAAAGCGCGACGAATGCCCGGGAAGTGGGATTCGACGCGATCGAGCTCCACGGCGCCCACGGCTACCTGCTCGACGAATTCTTCTGGACCCGAACCAATTTGCGCACTGACGAATACGGCGGTTCGCTGGGTGCGCGGACGCGGTTCCCCGCCGAGGTGGTTGCCGCTGTGCGCGAGGCGGTCGGCCCGGATTTCCCGATCATCTTCCGCTTCTCGCAGTGGAAGGGCACCGACTACACCGCCTCCATCGCCGACGACCCCACCGAGCTCCAGGAGCTGCTAAGCCCCTTGGTCGACGCCGGCGTCGATGTGCTGCATCCGTCTACCCGCCGGCACTACGTGCCCGCCTTCGGTGATTACGACCGCGAGTTGAGTCTCGCCGGGTGGACGAAGAAGGTCACCGGCCTGCCTGTGATTGCGGTCGGCTCGGTCGGCTTGGAGACCCAGTTCCGCAGTGAGAAACGGGGCGAGGTGATCCAGCCGGCCCCCGTCGACCGCCTTGTCGAGCAGTTCGACGCCGACGAGTTCGACATCGTCGCGATCGGCCGGGCGCTTCTTGCCGACCCCGGCTGGGTGAATCGGTTGCGGCACGGCGAACTCGACGGGTTCTCCGGATACGACCCCGAGACCGCGCTGGCGAAGCTCGCCTGAGCTGTGCCGCACGCCAATGTCACCGAGAAAGCGCGCTGATCGCCGCTTGGAGCTTGCTTCCGACTTCCTCGGCGATCGGTTTGAGCGAGGGCTCCTCGGTGACGTCCACGAGCAACTGCGGATTCATCGCCTCGACGAGGGTGGTTTCCGGGTCCTCTGGATCACTGCGCACCACGACGTTGCACGGCAGCAGTAGACCGATCTGACGTTGCGCATTGATCGCCCGGTGCGCCAGCGGCGGGTTACATGCGCCGAGGATGAGGTAGCTTTCCATGTCCTCACCGAGCTTGTTCTTCAGCGTCGCTTTCACGTCGATCTCGGTGAGAACGCCGAATCCCTGATCGGCCAGCGCCTCACGCGTTCGGGCGACGGCATCGTCGAACGAGGTCTTCAGGCTGGTGGCCAAAGCGATGCTCATGATGACTCCTTTCGTCGATCGTGAATTGTCAGGCCAAGGCCAGGAAGAGCTTCTCGAGTTCCTCCTCGGTCATTGGCCTCTCATTGCCCTCTTGGTCGCCGGTCATGCATTCGCGCAGACCCGTCGCGACGATCTTGAAGCCGGCGCGATCGAGCGCTCGCGATACCGCCGCGAGTTGCGTGACGACGTCCTTACATTCTCGGCCCTGCTCGATCATTGCGATCACACCGGCAAGTTGTCCCTGCGCACGCCGCAACCGGTTGAGCACAGCGGCAATGGCTTCCTGGTCGCCAACCATGGTTCTCCCTTCCACCTCCATCTGAATGGTACCCCCGGGGGTATTTGCACTATAGGTACCCCCTGGGGTATCCTCATTATATACCCCAGGGGGTATATGGCCAGTTTTTCCGCGACCCGGGAGGAGAGAAGGATGATCCTCGAGCAGTACTACATCGAATGCCTGTCACACGCGTCGTACCTGATCGGCGATGAGTCGACCGGACGCGCGATCGTCGTCGACCCGCGCCGAGATATCACCGAATACCTCGCCGATGCGCGTAGGCACGGGCTGACGATCGAGGGCGTGATCAACACCCACTTCCACGCGGATTTCGTGTCCGGCCACCTCGAACTCGTCGATGCGACCGGCGCCTGGATCGGCTTCGGTGAGATCGCCGAAACCGAGTATCCGATCCGCAGGCTGGCCGATGGAGAGCGCCTGTCACTGGGTCAGGTCGACTTGGAAATCCTGTCGACGCCTGGCCACACTTGGGAGTCGATCAGTGTGCTGGTTCGCGAAAATGCGGATTCCGAGCCTTCGGCCGTGCTGACAGGCGACTCGCTGTTCATCGGCGACGTCGGCAGACCGGATCTGGTCAACATCGGTGACAGCTCGACGGAGGACTTGGCCCGAGCGATGTTCCACACGATCCATGACAAGCTGATGAAACTGCCCGACCACGTATTGGTGATGCCGGCCCACGGCGCCGGTTCGTCGTGCGGCAAGAATCTATCCGCGGAACTAACCTCGACAATCGGCGAGCAGCGGGTGAGTAACCCCTCGGTACAGCCGATGAGCGAAGAGGCCTTCGTTTCGATGATCACCCACGGTCAGCCCGCCGCGCCGGCATATTTCGCGTCGGATGCCACGATGAACAAGCGGGTCCACCCGCTGCTGGAGCAGGGGCGCACGGTCCCCGAGATGAGTCCGGAGCACATCCGGGCCGCGCTCGAAACGGGCGTGCGTGTGGTGGATGCGCGCGGCGTCGATGATTTCGCCGCAGGACACCTACGAGGGTCGGTCAACGTCGGCTTCGACGGCCGATTCGCCGAAACCGTTGGGATGGTCACCGCAGTGGGTGACAAGATCGTCCTGATCACCTACCCCGGAGAAGAGCAGCAGGCCGCGCTGAGGCTGGCCCGTATCGGCTCGGACAATGCCATCGGATATTTCAATGTCGGTCGCAACGGACAATTCCCTGCAGAGCTGATGGATCTGGTCCAGTCTGCACCTCGGACCACGGTTGCCGAGCTCGACGAGATGTTGGCCGTGAAGGACGTGACGCTGATGGACATTCGTAACCCCGGCGAGCGCGAAGCCGGAGCCATTCCCGGCTCGATCCCAATTCCCCTGGCGCAGTTGGGGAACCGAATGAGTGAAGTGCCAACTGACAAACCGGTGGTTGTGCACTGTGCGGGTGGCTGGCGTTCGAGTGTGGCAGCGTCCTTGCTGCGCGCCAACGGATTTCGACAGGTATCCGACCTGATGGGCGGATACAACGCTTGGCTCGATGCCCGCGCCACCCTCTGAGACGTCTCGTCCGAAAGGAGATATGCGCATGTGTTACGCCGTTCGTTGCCCGTCCTGCGGTAAGACGACGTGGGACGGCTGCGGTCAGCACGTCGACGACGTGATGCGGTCGGTGCCGGTTGCGCAGCAATGCCGCTGTCGACGGACGACCGAACCGCCGTCCCGCCGCGCCGGCGGGTTGTGGCGTCGCCGGTAGCCGGGTACTGCACAGCTCATGGCATTGGTAATAGGCCTGGCTCTCGGCGCGCTGATCGGCGTGCTGTTGGGACTGCTCGGCGGCGGCGGGTCGATCCTCGCCGTCCCAGCGCTGGTCTACGGGGTGGGTCTCGGTATCGAAGAGGCCATCCCGATCTCGCTGGTCGTCGTCGCCTCGGCTTCGGCCGTCGGCGTGCTGCCGAAGATTCGCGCCCGACAGGTTCGGTGGCGCATGGCCGGCATCTTTGCGGCGGCCGGCATCCCGGCAACTGTTCTCGGCAGTGCCGTCAGCAGACACCTGCCCGAATCGGCGCTGCTAATCGGGTTCGCCGTCGTGATGGTGGTCGCCGGTGTCCGCATGCTGGCAGATCAGGAAAACACCGGCACAGCATGTGAGGTTCGCGCCGGCCAGGTCAATTGGCGTCGATGCGCGCCGCGATCGATCGGGGCCGGCCTAGTCGTCGGTCTGTTAACCGGACTGTTCGGCGTGGGTGGCGGCTTCCTCATCATTCCGGCACTAGTAGTGGTGCTCGGCGTCGAAATGTCCACGGCCATCGGCACTTCGTTGCTGATAATCGTGGCCAACTCGCTAGCCGGTATCTTCTCGCACCTCCACGGCACGAGTGTCGACTGGTCGCTGACTGCTGCATTCGTCGCCGCCGCGATGGCCGCCTCACTGCTCGCCGGATACTTCGGCACCAAGGTCGACACCGACCGCCTGCAGCGCTGGTTCGCCTACCTCGTCTTCGTCGTCGCCGCGTTCGTACTCGTCGACACGATTTTCTTACGTTGACTCCACAAGGAGATTCCCCATGGACATTTCGATAATCGAAACCTCCGGCCTCGGTGACCGCAGTTACCTGGTCAGCCACGGCGATGTCGCCGTGGCGATCGATCCGCAGCGCGATATCGACCGGATGCTCACTCTCGCGGATGACCGCAAGGTCCGCATCACCCACGTGTTGGAAACGCACCTGCATAACGACTATCTGACCGGCGGACTCGAACTGTCGCGCACCGTCGGCGCCGAGTACGTCGTGCCCGCAGGAGACGAAGTGAAGTACTCCCGCCGCGCCGTCAGCGATGGTGAGGTGATCGACGCCGGACCGATCCGGTTGGAGGCGATGCACACCCCGGGGCACACTCACCATCACGTGAGCTATGTGCTTCGTGACGAATCCGATGCGGTTCGCGGCGTCTTCACCGGAGGATCGATGCTGTTCGGCACGACCGGTCGCACCGACCTGATCGGTGCGGACGACACCGAGGAACTCACCCGCGCGCAGTATCACTCGGTGCGCAAGATCGCCGCAAGCGTGCCCGCCGACACACCGGTGTACCCGACCCACGGTTTCGGCAGCTTCTGTTCGGCCACACCGGCGTCTGGCGACGAATCGACTGTCGGCGAGCAACGGCGCACCAATCCTGCTCTCACACAAGATGAGCAAAGCTTCGTCGACGAACTGCTGGCCGGGCTTTCGGCCTACCCCGCGTACTACGCGCACATGGGCGTGATCAACAGCGAGGGCCCGGCCCCGGTGGATCTGACGCCACCCGAGCCTGTCGACCCCAACGAACTGCGCCGCCGCCTGGAGAAGGGCGAGTGGGTGGTCGACTTGCGTAGCCGGACCGCGTTCGCAGCCGGGCATCTGCAGGGGGCGTTCGGTTTCGAGCTGTCGGGCTCCTTTGTCAGCTACTTCGGGTGGCTGTACGACTGGGGCGCACCGGTGACCCTTATCGGTGGCTCTCCCGAGCAGATTGCCGACGCCAGACGCGAACTGGTGCGTATCGGGGTAGACCGACTGACGGGCGCCGCCACCGGGGACATCGACCAGTTGCGCGACGGAAGTCCGCTCCGCTCATACCCGGTCTCCGATTTTCGCCGCCTGGCCGAGCATCGCCGAACGGAGGCTGTGGCGGTGCTCGATGTACGGCAGAGCCACGAATACGAGTCCGAGCACATCCCAGGAGCCGTCAACATACCGCTGCACGAATTACCGAAGCGTCTCGACGAGGTTCCTTCCTCGACCGTATGGGTGCACTGCGCATCCGGCTATCGGTCCTCGATCGCGACGTCGATCCTCGACCGCGCCGGTCATGACGTCGTCCTCATCGATGACGACTTCGACAACGCCGCAGATCTTTGCCTCACCGCTCCGCCGCAGCCATAGGGTTCGATCCTGACCCGAACGGGCATGTACGGCTTACCGATCGAAGCCGAAGGAGCCCTCATGGTCAGCCAGACTGCCGACCGCCGATCCACCTCGACAGTTCTGTTGGCGCTTGCTGTGGCCCTGGCCACTGCGGCCACGCTCGTCGTCAACTACCTCGCCAACGGCCTGCCGATCAACGGCCAGACCACCGGCGACGTCACCCGTCGCTTCGAGGTGTACTTCGTCCCCGCCGGATACGTCTTCTCCATCTGGAGCTTGATCTACCTCGGGCTGATCGCCTACACCGTCTATCTCGGCGTGACGCTCGCGCAGCGACGCGACGATAGCGGCGCCGCACGCGCCATCGCTCCCTGGTACCTGCTGACCGCGGCGGCCAACTGCTGCTGGCTGTTCGCGTGGCACCACAACCAGTTCCCGCTGAGCATGCTGGTGATGGTCGTGCTGCTGGTCGCTTTGATCGTCATCTACCGCCTGCAGGCCTCCCGGCCACCCACCTCGACGCTGGAGCGGTGGACGGTGCACATCCCGTTCCGGGTGTACCTGGGCTGGATATCGGTCGCGACGATTGCCAACGCGACGATCACCCTCGACGACGCCGGCTGGTCCGGGTTCGGGCTCTCCGAACCGACCTGGGGCGCCATCATGGTCGTGGTGGCGGCCGCGCTCGGAGTGGTGATGAACCTGCGCCACCGCGACATCGCCTACGGGCTGGTGATCATCTGGGCGCTGATCGGCATCGCGGTGCGGCTGAGCGAAACCACGCCGGTCCTGATCGCCTCGCTGGCGGGCGCGGCGGCGGTGGGGATCGCCGTCGCGATGAGCGCGCGCTACCTTACGCAGTCACCGAGGGGATCCGCGAAAAGCCGCACGTTCGAAGGCTAGTCGTCTGAGACTGAGATATGCCGGATCTGAGCCCACGACCACCGAACGCGCCCACCGCGTTTCGCTACCCAGGGCTCACCGGCCGCCGCGCGCGTCTGCGAAATGTGGTGAAGCGAGTCGCCGGTGTAGATCTACTTCCCTCCGACGACACCGCACGGGCATTCATCGCCGGCCTCAGCGAGGGCGACCCCGTCGCCGAACGTTTCGTCGCCGAGACCTACCACGGTGAGCTCGGCGCTCGGAAGGCCCGCGATCTGGTCGAGAAGGCGCAGCGGGAAGGTATCGACAACGTCCCCGAGGCGCCCGAGTCGATGCGTGCGCTGTTCGAGGAATTCGAGCAACTCCCTGCGTGGGTCGACCCGGACCTCGTCGAGGAAGGCGCGGCGGTCTGGCGCCGGTGGGCTTACGCACTGGGCGCGCTCGGCAACGCCGGTACCAACGACACCTACACCGAGGGCTGGCTGGCGGTGCCACTGTCCCTCTCCGGCGGTTACGCGGGCCAGCGCGCCCTGCACCGGTATCTGGAAACATCGCGCTGGTGGATCGAGGTCTGCCGTCCCGGCGCCATCCTGACCCCAGGATCGTTGGGGCGCAACATTTCTCTGCATGTGCGCATCATGCATGTCAGCGTCCGCGACCGCGTCAGGCAGCACCCGGAGTGGGACGCCGAACGCTGGGGTCTGCCGATCAGCCAGTCCGCCATGCTTCTCACGCTGTTGGGTGGAAGTGTGGCTCCGGCGTTGGGCCTTTTCCTTCTCGGTCACCTCACCTCTGCGCGAGAGATGCGCGCCGTTCTGCATTTCAACCGCTACTGCGGCTACCTCGTCGGTGTGCGATGCGACGGCTACTTCCCTGAGACCGTCGCCGATGCGTGGCGCATCCTGTTCATGTGTGACGCGGCGCGCAGCTACGACAGCGCGGAGAGCGGTACCGAACTGGTTCAGTCCTTCGTTCCCGCGTTCGCACCCGCCGCGACGCACCGCGGCCTGCAGCGGCTTCGCGCCGAGTACCACTACCGCCTACAAGCGGGATACCTCGGGCTGTACATGTTGCCGTGGAATCGGCGCCGCTACCGCCTACCGTCGGCGCTGCCGGGAATGCTGCTGTTACTGAGCCGCTTTCCGCTGATCCTCGCGCTGGAGATCGCGCGGCGATTGTCGTCGAAGGTGGACCGTTGGTGGCAGCGGAGCAATCTCCAGCGGTGGGAAAACTGGCTGCAATGGAAATCCGACGGCAAGGCAGCGGCTTTCGAGGCTGCGGTGCCCCTGCGCCGCTGATCACGCCCGCTGATCACGCCCGCGACGCTGATCCCTCGTCCACGATCATGCCCGCGACGAAACCAACGACGGACTGCCCACACCGATGGTGATCAGTGGCGCCGCGGCGGGGTCGAGCCACGTCAGCAGCGTGCGCATCTCGTCGCGCCCGATGGCCACACACCCCCACGTCGGGTTTCCATCGGTCACATGGAGGAAGATGCCCGAGACCCGTCCGGGTATGCGTTGCGGGTTCACCGTGATGTTGACCGCATAGTCGTAGACGGGCCCGGAATCGTAGAGGTTCTCCGCGATCGATGACGGTTTGTTCGGACCCCGCACATGGGTGTTGTACGTAGGTGACGAGGCGTCCTCGTCCCACCAGTCCTGGTTCGTGGTCTGGAAGTACGGCATCTTGGTGCCCGGATTGGCCTGGCGGCCGAAGGCCTGATCGAACGTGAAGGTCCCCACCGGCGTGCGGTGGACACCGTCAGCGGGTGCACCGACACCGACCGCGCCGACTTTCGCGGGTGTCGGTCCCAGGACGGGCTTCCATTGCTGTCCGGTCCGTTGAAAGGCGGTGAGAGTGCCCGAGGTGGCGTCCGCGGTGGGCACGCCGACGACAATCCACTGCGTCGTCCGCGCGGTCGCGGCTGCGGGTTGTGCCGACGCGGGCCCTGCAAGCGGTACGCACAGGAGCGCAGCACCAAGGTACGCCAGTGCTTTTCGCAGTTTCACGGGATACCTCGGAACCGGACTCGAACGTCGAATGCAGAATCCGGACAGCGTATCCGTGTCAAGCTGTCCAGTACGGTGTGCGAAACCTGTTCGCGGCCAATATGAGACCGTGTCGCGATCCACTCGACCGGTGAGGCGGTGATCCGGTGATCCGGTGATGGCGCGATGCCGCGCCCATACGTAAGCCCAGGTACGAATCGCGTTGTGGGCCGGCCTGTTCGACGGTCAGTTGGTGGGCGGTGGTGGTTGGGGTTGGAAGGGTTCGTACCAGCGCCATTGGGCGGGTTCGCCGAGGGCTGGCTCTTACACTCATAGGA
>NZ_NKCO01000030.1:0-57798 GCF_002245615.1 Mycobacterium neumannii
TGGGCCTCGCCTGCGGGGCAGACAACCGCAGCGTCAACGAGGACGGCGGCTGGACCACCCGAATGAACGAGCGCTGCGAGGTCGAATGGCTTCCGCCGCCCGAACTGGACACCGGCCAGGCGCGGCTGAACTACTACCACCGCCCCGAACGGCTCCTGCGACCCGACGACCAACTCTCGACGCCCTCCACCGACCCGGCCGACACCCCGGATCAAGACACGGCATCGGACGCCCAGCCCGCCGACGAAGACCAAGTGGTCGACGACGAGGGGCATGCGGTAGCACCCGGCGACGACAACGAGATAGCCGACGAAGTCGCAAACCCGCACTCGAATGCTGAGCCCGCCGACGACAACCAGGTCACCGAAGCCGAATCGGGCGCCGCGGTGTCAACTGCCGGATCCACTGAGCCCGGCGGACCGGCACCCCCAGGAGACCAGGCCGCCTGACGGCCAAAGCGAGAAAGCCCCAGCATGCGCCTCGGATCATCAGAGGGCGCGAAATGAAGATGCCTCTGATGCAGGCCAAGGAACGACGAAACCCGCCCCGGCCAATGGCCGAAGCGGGCTTTCAATCGAGTGGAGCTAAGGGGACTCGAACCCCTGACCCCCACACTGCCAGTGTGGTGCGCTACCAGCTGCGCCATAGCCCCTGAAGTCGTGCCCATCGAAGTTACACCACCTGCCGGAAGCGCTCAAAATCGCTGGTTACGGCACTTCCCCGCCAGCCTCGGGGCCGATTGCCCGCGCCGGCGTGTGCTCGGCGGGCCGGGGCCGCGTCTCCGGCGCGAACACCCATCCCAGCGCGGCCAGCCCCAGGATCGCCCCGCTGACCACGAACGCCGCGCCGAACGAGGTCTGCTCGGCGATCTGGCCCACCACAAGCGATCCGATGATCGAACCCAGGTCGGCCATCATCTGGAAGACCGCGACCGCGGTACCCCCACGCGCCTTGTTCCCCACGATGTCGGCCACCGCGGCCTGCTGCGGCGAGACGAAGATGCCCGTCGCCGCACCCGTGATGTACGCCGCGACCAGGAAGATCGGCAGCGACGTCGTGAAGCCCACGAGAATCGTCGACACCGCCGACACCGTCAGCCCGACGATCAGCAGCTTGCGCCTGCCGATCCGGTCGGACAGATACCCGCTGGGAATTACCACTGAGACGTTGCCGATCGCGAACGTCGCCAGCGCCAGGCCCGCCGCACCCGCCCCGTGGCCGAGGCCCTCGACCACAAACAGTGGCACCAGCGCGATGCGCAACCCGAACGCCGCCCACCCCGTGCTGAAGTTCGAGAACAACGCCGCGCGGTAGGCGCGGTGGCGCAGCACCTGACGTATCGAGACCGCCGCCTCCGCCGTCTGCTCCGGCGCCGCCAGCGTGCTGCCGCGTAGGCTGACGAACACCACGCCCGCCGCGACCATCAGCGCCGCACCGTAAATCACAAACGGCGCCGCCAACCCGAAACCCGCTGTGAGGCTGCCCAGCACCGGACCGCCGACCGAGCCGACCAAAAACCCCGTCGAGAACAGGCCCGCCACCCGTCCGCGCGCGTTCTCCGGTGAGATCCGGATCATCAGCCCCAGCGACGACACCGTGAACATCGCCGAGCCCAATCCGCCCAGCGAGCGGAACGCCAGCAGCTGCCAGTACGTCTGCGCGAACGCGCACGCCCCGGTCGACAACGCGACGATGATCAGGCCGCTGATGTAGACCCGACGCTCCCCCAGCCGCTGCACGAGCAAGCCGGCGGGCGGCGCGGCGATCAACCGCATCAACGCGAATGCCGTGATGACGAACGTGGCCGCGCTGATGCTCACCCCGAAGTGACGGGCGTACTGCGGCAGCACGGGCGCCACCACCCCGTAACCGAGCGCCACCACGACGTTGGCGCCGACGAGCAGCCAGACCTCGCGCGGGAGCTTCGGCTTGGCCTCCGTCTCGTTGGCCCCAGCCTGGTTGGCCCCAGCCTGGTCGGCCCCCGCCGCATCGGGCCCCGTCGAGCTGTCGCCCTCGGGTTCAGAACTCACCCGATGACCCTATTGACCACCTCGCGCGCCGCTTCCTGCACCTCCGCCAGATGCTCGGGCCCCTTGAACGACTCGGCGTAGATTTTGTAGACGTCCTCGGTGCCCGACGGCCGCGCCGCGAACCACGCGTTCTCCGTCGTCACCTTCAACCCGCCCAGCGGTGCCCCGTTGCCCGGCGCCGTCGTCAACTTCGCGGTGATCGGTTCACCGGCCAGCTCGGTCGCCGAGACCTGCTCCGCCGACAGCTTGGACAGCCGCGCCTTCTGCTCACGGTCGGCCGGCGCGTCGACGCGCGCATACGTTGGGGCGCCGTACTTCTCGGCTAGCTTGCCGTAGCGCTGCGACGGCGTCTCACCCGTCACCGCCAAGATCTCCGAAGCCAGCAGCGCCAGGATGATGCCGTCCTTGTCGGTCGTCCACACCGACCCGTCGTGGCGCAGAAACGACGCCCCCGCGCTCTCCTCACCGCCGAAACCGATTGTCCCGCTCAGCAACCCGTCGACGAACCACTTGAAACCGACCGGTACCTCGACCAGTTCGCGACCCAGCCCGGCGACCACCCGGTCGATGATCGACGAACTGACCACCGTCTTGCCGACCGCGGTCGACGCCGGCCATGACGGCCGGTGCGAGAACAGGTAATCGATCGCGACCGCCAGGTAGTGGTTGGGGTTGAGCAGCCCACCGTCTGGGGTGACGATTCCGTGCCGGTCGGAGTCCGCGTCGTTTCCGGTCCCGATTTGGTACCGGTCTCGGTGGGCGATCAGCGATGCCATCGCGTTCGGCGAGCTGCAGTCCATCCGGATCTTGCCGTCGGTGTCCAGCGTCATGAACCGCCACGTCGCGTCGACCAGCGGGTTGACCACCGTCAGATCGAGGTTGTGGCGTTCGGCGATCGCGCCCCAGTATTCGACGCTCGCGCCGCCGAGCGGGTCGGCGCCGATGCGGATCTTCTCGGCGCTGATCGCGTGCAGGTCGACGACGTTGGGAAGATCCGCGACGTAGGCGTCGAGGTAGTCGTGGCGCTGCGCGCTCTGCAGCGCCCGCGCCAGCGGCACCCGCTTGACCCCTTTGAGCCCGTCACGCAGCAGTTCGTTGGCCCGTTTGGCGATCGCACCCGTGGCGTCGGTGTCGGCGGGCCCGCCGTGGGGCGGGTTGTACTTGAATCCGCCATCCCGAGGCGGGTTGTGCGACGGCGTGACGACGATCCCGTCGGCCAGGCCACCCTCGCGACCCCGGTTGAACGTGAGGATCGCGTGGCTGACCGCCGGTGTCGGCGTGTACCGATCGGCCGAATCGATCATCGCCACAACGTCATTGGCTGCCAGCACCTCCAACGCCGACGCCCAGGCCGGTTCGGACAGCGCATGGGTGTCGCGGCCGATGAACAGCGGACCGGTGGTGCCCTGTGCGGCGCGGTACTCGACGATCGCCTGCGTCGTGGCCACGATGTGCGCCTCGTTGAACGCCGCATCAAGGCTGGAACCTCGATGCCCGGACGTGCCGAACGCCACCTGCTGATCGACGTTCTCGGGGTCCGGTTCTCGGGTGTAGTACGCCGTCACCACCGAAGCGATGTCGATGAGGTCCTCGGGCTGGGCCGGCTTTCCGGCTCGGGGGTGGGGCGCCATGTACCCGATTCTGCTCCTTGTCGCCATGCGGCGTGCTCGGGTGCGGCCATACTTTGGCTTGTGCTTGGTTACGACGGCCGCGAGGTGCTCGCCGTGTTCGTCGGCGGTGCGCTGGGCACCCTGGCCCGTGCCGCGATCGAGACGCTCCTTACGCCCGAACCCGGGCACTGGCCCTGGCCGACGTTCGCCGTCAACATCGTCGGCGCGTTCGTCCTGGGATACGTGGCCACGCGACTCCCAGACGACAGCTACCGCCGCCCACTGCTGGGCACCGGTTTCTGCGGCGGACTGACCACCTTCTCGACCATGCAGGTCGAGATCCTCAGGATGATCGAGCGCGATCATTTCGTGCTGGCGGCCGGATATGCGTCGGCCAGCATCGTCGCCGGTCTCGCCGCGGCCTGGGTGGCATCGGAATGGGCACGACGATGACGGTCGCGGTGTGGCTGGGCGTCGCGGTCCTCGGCGGGGTCGGAGCGGTGCTGCGCTTCCTCGTCGATCGCACGGTGTCACACCGGCTGAGCGGGGCATTCCCATCGGGCATTTTCGTGGTCAACATCTCCGGCGCGCTGGTGCTCGGCCTGCTCGCCGGCCCCGAACTGGGCCCTACCGCCGCACTGCTGGCCGGTGTCGCGCTCCTAGGCGCGTACACGACGTTCTCGACCTGGATGCTGCAGACCCTTGAACTCGGCGCGGACCGCCGCATCGGACTCGCGATCGCGAACATCGTCGTCAGCCTGGCGCTGGGCATCGCGGCCGCGGCGTTGGGAATGTGGATCGGGACAAGGCTGTGAGATTGTCCGCGAGCAGCGCGGGTAAGCCTAGCCTTACCTGATCCGACGTAGTACCGTCGCGTGCCGTGAACCCGTCTACTCCAGAAGCCGTCAGCGTCGCGCTGGCCGAGATCCTGCGCGACGACATGAACGTCGACGTCCGACGAGTCACCCGCGACTCCCGCCTGATCGACGACGTCGGCCTCGACTCGGTCGCGTTCGCGGTGGGGATGGTGGCCATCGAAGACCGGCTGGGCGTGGCGCTGAGCGAAGAGGACCTGCTCAGCTGCGACACGGTCGGCGATCTGGAAGCGGCCATCCTGGCCAAATCGGCTGCCGCATCCACGAACTCGTGACTGAGCTCTCCGCAGCCCTGTCGGCGGCGATGTCGGGGGCCTCGACGACGTTGTCCGTCCTCGACGCGGAAGCCGGCTCGTGGGCACACCATCCGTGGCAGGAGGTCCACGCGCGTGCCGAGAACGTGGCCGAGCGGATCGCCGACGACGAAGCGACAGCCGTCGGCCTGGTCGGTGAACCCACCGTCGAGTTCGTCGCAGCCATTCCCGGCGCGTTCTTCGCCGGCGCCGGGTTGTCGATCCTGCCCGGGCCCATCCGGCGCGCCGACCCCGAACAGTGGGCGCAGACCACGCTGGACCGGTTCGCCTCCATCGGCGTGACGTCGGTGTTCAGCCACGGTGACGAACTGGCGCTGTTGAGCAAGCACGCGGACACGATCGCCGTTCACGACCTCCTCGAGGTCGGCCACCCGCACCGCTCCACGTCCTTTCGCGGCCCGGACACCGCAGACGTCGCGATCCTGCAGGGGACCGCGGGGTCGACGGGAACGCCTCGCACGGCACAGATTTCGCCCGCCGCGTCGCTGGCCAACCTGCGCGGGCTGATCGAGAGGGTCAACGTCAACGACCGGTCCCGACTGCACAGTTGGTTGCCGATCTACCACGACATGGGGTTGGCCTTCCTGCTGACCGCGACGCTCGGGCAGGCCGACCTGTGGCAGGCGCCCACGTCGGCATTCGCCGCTTCCCCGTTCAACTGGCTTCAGTGGCTGATGGAAACCAAAGCCACGATGACCGCGGCGCCGAACATGGCCTTCAACCTCATCGGCAAGTACGCGGGCCTCGTCAAGGACCTCGACCTCAGTCACCTCGGTTTCACGCTCAACGGCGGAGAACCGGTGGACTGCGCAGGCTACCAACGCTTCGCCGACGAAATGGCACGCTTCGGGTTCAACCCCAATTCCCTCGCCCCGTCCTACGGGCTGGCCGAATCCACTTGTGCGGTCAGCGTTCCCCAACCGTTCACCGGCCTTCGCGTCGACGACGTACAGGTCATCAGCGACGGCAGCGAGACCACGCGCCGCTTCGCGATCCTCGGTCACGCTATCCCGGGCATGGAGATCCGCATCAACATCGACGCCGAGCACACCACCGAGGTGACCGGTCGCGAGGTCGGTGAGGTCGAGGTCCGCGGCACGTCGCTGATGACGGGATACGTCGGCGAGCCCCCGATCGACCGGAACTCGTGGCTGCCCACCGGAGATCTCGGCTATCTCACCGACGACGGGCTGGTCGTCTGTGGCCGGGCCAAGGAGCTCATCACGGTGGCCGGTCGCAACGTGTTCCCCAATGAGATCGAGCGCATCGCCGCCGAGATCGACGGTGTCCGTGACGGTTGCGTGGTGGCCGTCGGAACCGGCGAGTCCTCGGCGCGGCCAGGGTTGGTGATCGCCGCGGAGTTCAAGGGCGACGACGAGCCCGGTGCCCGCAGCCAGATCGTGGCCCGCGTCGCGTCGCACTGCGGCGTGGTGCCCGCCGATGTGGTGTTCCTCAAACCCGGTGCGCTGCCCCGCACCTCGTCGGGCAAGCTTCGCCGGCTCGAAGTCAAGCGCACGTTGGAGGGAGCAAGCCGATGACGGCCACCGCCGACGCACCGGACGCACCGCCGCTCGAAGACTACCGCGACCTGCTCGAGCGGGTCTTCGACAATCGCGTCACCGCGTGGACGGCGGAAGCCGAAGAGACGGAACGGTTCCCGCGCAAACTCATCGAGTATCTCGGCGAGTCGGACGTGTTCGCCGCCAAGTGGCCGCCGGGACAACAGTATCCCGACGTCGCGAAGGTCATCGAGCTCGCCCGCAAGCTGGGTTGGCTGGGCTCGGCGGGCATCGGGGTCGGCGTGGGACTGCACGATTCCGCGATCGCGATCCTGCGTCGCTTCGGCAAGTCGGATTACCTGAAGGAGATCGCCGAGCAGGCGATCCGCGGCGAGGCCGTGCTGTGCATCGGCGCCTCCGAGCAGTCGGGCGGATCCGACCTGCAGATCGTCGGCACCGAAGTGCGTTCTGTCCGCGACGGTTTCGAGGTCAAGGGCATCAAGAAGTTCGTCTCGCTGTCCCCGATCGCCGACCACGTCATGTGCGTGGCCCGCAACGTCGACCACGATCCCAACAGCAAGCACGGCAGCGTCGTGGTGATCGCGGTGCCGCTGGCCCAGTGCGAGATCCAGACGCCGTACCGCAAGGTCGGCGCCGGTCCCCTCGACACGGCCGCCGTGCACATCGACACCTGGGTGCCCGCCGACGCTCTGGTCGCCCGCGCCGGCATCGGCCTGGCCGCCATCTCCTGGGGGCTGGCCCAGGAGCGGATGTCGGTGGCGGGGCTGGTGTCGACGTCAGTACAGCGGGTCATCGGAATCACGCAGGCGCGCATGATGGTTCGCAAGCAGTTCGGCAACAGCCTGTGGGAGCATCAGGCGCTGCGGCTGCGGATGGCCGACCTGCAGGCACGCGTCGACATGCTGCGCTACGCACTTGACGGGGTCGCCGCGACCGGAAAGCTCGACCTTCGCACCGCCGCCGCGATGAAGGTCAACGCCGCCCGCCTCGGCGAAGAGGTGATGAATGAGTGCATGCACCTCTTCGGCGGGTCCGGCTATCTCCTCGAGGAGACTCCGCTCGGAAGATGGTGGCGGGACATGAAACTGGCGCGCGTCGGCGGGGGCACCGACGAGGTGCTGTGGGAGTTGGTCGCGGCCGGGATGAAGCCCGACCACGACGGCTACGCCGAGTTCAACCAGCTGCCCTGAAACCGCTCGGGCGGGCGACCGTCGGCGCTACGCGCGCGGCAGTGCGTACAGCGCCATGCGCCGGTTCGACATGTCGTGCTCCCCGAGGAACTCGCAGCCGGCGTGTTCGCAGACATCGCGTGCGCCCTTGTTCCGGTGGTCCGGATCGAACATGATGCGGCGGCACTGCGGGTCGAGCTCGAAGATGTTGGCGGTCAACCGCGGTAACAGGATCGGCGCGATACCGCGGTTGACGAAGCGCAATTCCGCGATCGCCGCGTGCATCCCGATGTCGTGAGGTTCGGCGTCATATCGCCGAGCGATCGAATCCTTGGCGGCCCGGTACAACTCGACGTAGACGAAGGGTTGCCCTCGGAACGAGCCGACGAACGGCCTGGAGTACTCGCCTGCCAACTGTGCGCTCAGATACCGGTGCCACCGCTCGGGGGGCCAGTCGTACTCCCAGGCCTCGACAAGGTGCGGGCGGTTCATCCACTCCGAGATCATCTCCGCATCCGCGTCCGGATCGGCCAGCCGGACGAAGTACGGCTCGGCGAGCACCGGCGTGGGTGGTGCCGCGACCTCACGTACCGCATCGGAAACGTCGGTCAGCTCCCGCGGAAGGACGGGCGTGGGTGCATCGTCGATCTCGGTCATCGCCCGCCGAGCCTACCGGAACGACTAAGGCAAGACTTACCTTCCCCGCCTGGACTTCTGCCCCTCAGTTGAAGAGGTCGTCGAGGGCCCGCTGTTCGAGTTCGGTCCACCGGTGCACGTTGTCCCGGACCTCGGCGACGGCTTCCTCGTCGAGATGCCGGGCCCCGTCCGGCGTGATCCGGCAGAGGTCCATCGGCCCACCGACGCTCGGGGACGTCGCGTCCAGCGCGTCGAGCACCCGCAACGCGGCCACCAGGCCGTAGTCCACGCTGCGTTCGCCCATCTCGAAGTGCGCCAGAAGCGCATGGGCCTGCTGAGCCATCGGCGATCCGCTGCCCACCGCGTGGAAACCGATCTCCTCGTAGCGGCCGATCAACCCGTGTGGATCGATGTCGACGATGAACGGGTCTCCGTTCGCGTAGCCTGCGGCGAGAACGTAGGTGGCCGGGGTTGCGCCGGGCTTACCCGCAGGCACGTCTTCGATGAAGTTCGCGTAGTGGTGCTTGAGCACCGGCAGGACTCGACCTTGCAGGGCATGGCCGATGTCGGGCGCTTCCACGATCGCGTCCGGTTCGTTGTCGAAGATCTGCTCGAGGTCGTAAAGCACCGCACGCGACCCGCTGCCGCCCCACGCGGCGCGTTTTCCGAGCGGGTGCAGCTTCTGAGCCGGATAGCTCAGTCCGCGTTCGGGGTCGGTGATCTGCGAGTCCGAGGCCATCGCGATCCCGTCGGCGCAGCGGATGGCGAGTACGACGGTCATCGCGGCAGTTTCGACGGCATGCGCCGATCGTCTCACGCCGCCCGGGTCAGTAGGTCGCGCAGGACGGCCGCATGGCTTCCGTCGACGTCGCGGGTTGCGGTCGTGAGCACCACCGGACCTTCGGCCGCCAGGCCGCGCAGTTCGTCGAGCGCCTGCGCAGCCTCCTCGGTTTCCAGTTCGGCCGTGTAGCGGGCGACGAACTCGTCGAACCGTTCCTGCCGGTGCGCATACCAGCGCCGCAGCTCGGTCGACGGCGCCACCGCCCGCAGCCACTGCCCGACCCGCGGATCGTCCTTGCGGATTCCTCGCGGCCACAGCCGGTCCACCAGAACCCGGGTGCCGTCGTGCTCCCCCGGCGGGTCATAGACCCGTGCAACCTCGACGCTTGGCCGGCCACCCATGCGGTGAGATGGTAGGGGCATGGCGGTGGACCGAGTGGCGGATCTGCAGCGATGGCAGGACTCCGGTGCCATCTGGGAAGTGCGGACGCGACGCGAAGGCAGTGTGACGGTCGCGCTGCTGCGCTGCGACGGCGGCGAGGAGGTCGACGTGTTCACCTCCGAGGACCCGCAGCTGCTCGCGTTCATCGGCGAGCGTCGAAGCAGTGAAGACTGACGTCATCGACGCTGTGCGCGGATCAGGTCGGTGAACGCGGCGGCCGCGGCGTCCACGCCGTCGAGGTCCTCGGTAGCGATGAGGTCCAGCAGCAGGCCGCGGGCCACTGCGAGGCCGAGCCGCATCATCGCCGGGTCGGCCGTGCCACTCAGATCTTGCGAGAGCCAATCCTCGACCGCGGCAGGCAGCATCCGCGTGAACGGTTGCTCGCCCTGCACTCCCCGCGCGTAGCACTCGAAGAACAGCCGTTCGAACGGGCGGAGATCGGGCCTTCGCAGATTGGCCCACATCGCCGCGATGGCCTCGGCGGGATCGGCCGGCAAGTCGTGGGTCAGCGCCATCTGGCGTCGCTCGACCTCGCCGACGATCGCCAACAGCAGTTCGTCACGCGACCCGAAGTGGTGCAGCAGCATGCGATGACTGGTGCCGACCGCGGCGGCGAGATCACGAAGCGACCGGTCACCGATGCCGTTGCGCGCGACCTCCGCGACGAGCCCGTCGAGCAGTTCCTGCCGACGCCGAGCGTCAGGCGGACGGGCCATCGAGCCGGTGCAGCTGCTCGCAGCGTGCCTTCAAACCCTCGGCTTCGAGGTCGAGGTAGCGCTTCGTCATCGACCGCATCAGCAACCCGACCAGAGCCCCGACCGGGCCTCGTTGTTCGAGCCGTTGATGGATACGCGTACGCGCTTGCGAGTCGGCGCTGACGGGGCTGACGTGGTGGCGGGCCACCGTGAGCCCGCCCGGCGAGCGCTGCACCCATGTCCACGAGGCACCGGGCGTCACCTCGGTGACCTCCCAGACCAACTTCGGCATTCGCGGTTGCTTGATCTCGAACCTGTTGCCGACGGCCAACTCTCGGCTGTCCAACGCCACAAGGCGGGTCACCGAGGCGGTCCACTCCGGCCAGCGCTCGACATCGCTGAACACGTCCCATACGACGGCGGCGGGTGCGTCGATCTCGGCGCCACACTCAGTAATCATGTACCAAATGGTACATTCATTGCGTCACCGTGGGAAGTGCGTATCCGCGCGTGCGGCAAGATTGCCTGGACATGACCCTCAACGACCGCCCCCCGACCCGTCGGTGGCACATCCTCCGGCTCGTGCTGTTCGCGGCGTTCCTGCTCGGGTTGTTCTATCTGGTCGCCGTTTCCGGCGTGGTCGACGTCGACCATGTCCGCCGCACAGTGGCCTCCACGGGCCCCATCGCACCGCTGGTCTACGTCGTGGTGTCGGGGCTGCTGGGCGCGGTGTTCGTGCCCGGGCCGATCCTCGCCGCCGCCAGCGGAGTGTTGTTCGGCCCGGTCGTGGGCACGTTCGCCACCCTCGGCGCGACGGTCACTACCGCGTGCGTCACCAGCCTGATCGGCAGGCGGGCCGGACGCGACAGCGCGCGCGCACTCCTCGGCGAGGCGCGAGCAAAAAGGCTCGACGATCTCATCGCGCGGGGCGGGCTGTGGGCCGTCGTCGGCCAGCGCTTCGTTCCGGGCATCTCCGACGCGCTCGCGTCCTATGCCTTCGGCGCGTTCGGAGTTCCGTTGTGGCAGATGGCCGTCGGCGCGTTCATCGGGTCCGTCCCGCGCGCGTTCGTGTACACCGCGCTGGGGGCCTCGATCGCGGATCTGTCGTCTCCGCTGGCGTTCACGGCGATCGCGGTGTGGTGCGTCACCGCCGTCGCCGGTGCGTTCGCCGCACACCGGGGCGTGCGGAGTTGGCGCAGACGGGATCGGCGCAGCGACGACGAACCGGCGCCCGAAGCGGGAGACTCCTAGTCCGGAAGCGTCGCGCTGCCCGGCGGCGGGGCGAGCTGCCAGGTGTCGCAGGCCATCGCGAGCATCGCGTAGGTGCCGACGACGAAAATCAACTCCATCGCCTGGTGGGTACCGAGTTCGTCGACGAGACGACGCCATCTGTCGGGTGCGGCCCGGCCGCGGGCGAGCAACTCGTCGGTTGTCTCGAGCACCAGCCGGTCCACTCCGTCGAACTCAGCGTTACCGCGGGCGATCCGGGCGATCTCGTCGTCCGACAAGCCGCCCGCCTTGGCGATCTTCACGTGCTCGCCCCAGAAGAACGACGAGCGCCGCGCATGGGCGAGCCGCAACACCGCCAGCTCGCGTAGCCGCAGCGGCAGCTCGCCGCGCTGCAGCAGAAATGCGTTGTAGCCGAGGAACTTCCGCGCCATCTTCGGGTGCCGGACCAGCACGCCGATGATGTCGAAGTTGAGCGGATCCCTGGGTTCTCCCGAGCCGGCCCGCGGAACGTCGTCGCCTGGAACCCCCATCAGCGCGCCGACAGCCTCGTATTCGTCGTCGCCCCACTCCTCGGCGGTCAGCGGCGTCAGCAGTGGATGGCCGATCGCGTCTTGGGTCATGTCACCTCTCATCGTCTTGGCGGTGCAACTCCGCGAGTGCGTGAATCTGCTCGAGGTAGTGCTCGAGCGACCGGTGGACGAATCGCGCGGACACGGTCGTCGTGCCCGCATCCGCCATCTCGCGCAGGGTCTTTCGCGTCGCGTCGGGGTCATCGACCGGGTCGAGCGGGCGGTCGGCGGCGAGCACGACCTCGAAGCCGGGCGGTATCTCGCGCGCCTTGAGCCACTCCCCCGCGGTCGCGACCGAGATGCCGAACGGCGCCCAGCCTTCGGCGAGCGTGAGTGCCCGCCGTAGCGACCGTTTGGTCCGGCCGCCCACCCAGATCGGCATATGGGGCTGCAGTGCGCACGGGTCGACGATGAGCCCGCCGAACGAGTAGTACTCGCCGTCGTAGGAGGGCTCGTTGCTCGCCAGCGCGGCGCGCAAGGCGCGCAGGGCGTCGTCGGCGCGCGGGCCGCGATCCTCGAACGGCGCGCCAAGGAGGTCGAACTCCTCCTTGAGTGAGCCGACACCGACCCCGAGGATGAGACGCCCACGGCTGACGTGATCCAGTGTGCCGTAACGCTTCACGATGGCCAGCGGATGGTGGTATCCCAGCACCAGGGTCATCGTGGCGAGCCGGATCCGTTCAGTGCGGGCGGCTACGAAACCGAGGGTCGCCAGCGGGTCCCAGTACCTGGCACCGCGCCGCCCGGCCTCCGATGCCGGGATTCCGATGTGCTCGCTGCAGGTCAGGTGGTGGTAACCGAGCCTGTCGGCCGCTTCGGCGACGCGGCCGATGTCCTCGACTCCTGCGTCGCGCTCCCACGTCAACGCCGCCCCGGCGACGTTGGTGACGACCGGTGTCGCGATGCCCAGCTTCAATTCAGTGGCTCTTCGCCCGCCAGGATGGTCCGGTGCATCAGGCGACCGCTGTCGGCGGCGTAGGGCAGGGCGCGGTGCATGGTGCCGGTGTTGTCCCAAATCAGCAGGTCGCCGACTTCCCACTCGTGGCGATACACGTATTGCGGTTGGGTGGCCCAATCACGAAGGCGGGCAAGCAGAGCGCGGCTCTGTTCGACGGGCATGCCGACCACGTAGTCGGCTGTCGCGCCGAGCAGCAGCGACTTGCGGCCCGACTGGTGCGTCCACACGATGGGGCACGCCTTGGTCGGGGACTTCTGCCAGAACGCGATCTCGTCGTAGCTCATCTCGGGTGTGACATAGTACTGAGATCGCTCGGCGCTGTGCACGACCCGAAGGTCGGCGATCAGATCCTTGTCGGCCTGCGGCAGATCGTCGTATGCGGCGTAGGTGTTGCAGAACTCCGTATCGCCCCCGGTTTCAGAGAGTTTCACGGCTCGGAGCAACGTCGCCAAATTCGGGTAGGGCTGCAGGGAGCCGTCGAAGTGCCAGAACAGCGAGCCCTTCAGGTATTTCGCGCGTTGGTTGACGTTCTCGTCGAGCGAGATCTTATAGATCCCCTCCTCGCCCTCGTTGGCCACCACGGTGCCCAACGTTGCGGCGATCGCGACCTGTTGCTCGTCGCTGATCTGCAACCCGCGGAAGAACACCACGCCGCGTTGTTCCAGTGTGTCCCTGATCTTCTCGGCGGCGCGGCCGCTCAGCAGGGTGTCGAGATCAGTTCTGATCTCGCTGCCGATCCTCGGGGTCAGGTCGGCGACGTCCAGTTGTGCGGAGGTCAGGCTCACTCAGCTCACCCTCGTCAGTATCGTGTTGGCCGAATGTTTGACTCGCGGTTGGTTCCACAGCTCGACTGCGAGTGAGACCGTGATCAGCGAGTAGAGCAGGTTGCGCAGGTTGGCGACGTCCTCGGGCAGCGGCTCGGCGTAGTCGAACTTGTCGACGTAGGCAAGAGCTTCCTCGGCGTAGGGGAAGATCTCGTCGTAGAAGGCCCGGATCTGTTCCATGGAACTGTTGACCCGCTTGACGTAGCGCGCGTGGCCGTCCTCGATGGCCCATTCCGGCACGAGGTGCTCGAGGTGCGAAAACCCCGGCGGCAGAGTCGTGTTCATCGCATCGCCTTCTGCTCTTCGCCGGCCTCGACGTAATCGCCAACGACTTTGTGGAAGTGGCGAAGCAGGATCTCCTCGTCGTTCATCGTGAAGTGGGTGAGCGCGCCGCTGTTCAGCATGGCCTGCAGACCCTCCGACGGGCTGGCGTCCTCGAGGATGATGTCGTTGAGGAACGTGACCGTCAGCTCCTGGCCCAGCCGCTCCCTGTGCGTTCTCGGCGGCTGGTAATAGGCCTCGGTTTCGAAGATGTGCGAGTGCGGCCCGGTGGGCCAGTGCGTGTGGACGGTGAATCCGGACGCACCGAAGATCAGCACGAAGTTCGGGAAGAACTGGAACGAGTCGAAGCCGTACTTCTCCGACCGTGTGGGGTTGATACCGGCAGGCATCGGCCCGCGGTCGGCCTTCTTGTTCCACGGCCCGGCCGCGCTGGCCTCGAAGACGCACTCGATCGGCTTGGAGTACGGCGTCTTGCGGGATGGTTCACCGGAGAACGAGAACATCCGGTGCGGGCCTTTGAGCCGGTAGGCCAAAGCGTCGGTGAACGGATTCGGTTGGTCGAACGCGTCGCGGGCCTCGGCGGTGACCGCGCCGAACGATGACGCGTGCAGGTACGGCCCGTGATAGCTCTCGGCGAACCCGTCGAGGAAGATCTTCCAGTTGCACTGCAGTTCGGCCTTGAGCTTGTAGACCTGATGCGGGCCGGCGAACGGGTACCCCTCGATCTCGTGCGCCAACTCGCCCAGGAAATCGCGGACCGTCTCGGTGTTGTGCGGGTCGAGGTTGATGAAGATGAAGCCCTCCCACACCTCGCACTGGATGGCGGGCACCCGGCAGCTGTCCGCGTCGAAGTCGAGCAGCAGATCCTTGCGGGTGGCCGAGTGCAGTGAGCCGTCGAGCTTGTAGCGCCATCCGTGAAAGCGGCAGTACAGCAGCGGTGCGCGACCTTCGACCTCCTGGAACGGGTCGTCCTCCCACAGCATCTTGTTGCCCCGGTGCGGGCAGATGTTGTGAAACGCCCGGACCACGCCGTCCTTGCCCCGCACGATGATCACCGAGGTGTTGAGGAACGTCAGCTCACGGGTGAAGTAACTGCCCGACTTGGGCACACGCTCGATGCGGCCCATGTAGAGCCACGTCTTCTTGAAGACGTGCTCGCGTTCCTTTTCGTAGAACTCCTCGGAAACGCAGTCCTGAAGCGACACCGGACCACGACCCAGCTCGGGGTAGGCGTCGGTCCAGTGTCCGCTCGCGGGTTTGGTCACCAGGCTGTCGTGACTCAACGGTCTCTCCTGCGTCGGGCTGAAGACGGTAGGGGTGAAGGTACCGCCGCCGATATGGCCGAAACAGACCCGCGAGCGCAACACCCTGTTGCATATTTGGAACACCGCAGAGGGAAAGAACGCTAGAGCCATGGAACAGAACCTGCCCTTCGACGTCGACGCCCTGCTGATCTTCGGCAAGGTGGTGGAGAACCGAAGCCTGTCGAAGGCGGCCGCACTGTTGGGAATGCCGAAGTCGACCGTCAGCCGCAAGCTGACCAGGCTGGAGTCCGACCTGGGCATCAAACTGCTGCGCAAGAACACCCACCAGCTCACCGTCACCGATCTCGGCGAGCAGGTGTACGCCCACGCGGCCAACATCCTGACCGAGGCCAACGGTGTCCGCGCGCTCGTCGAGGGCAGCAGACAGGAGCCGCAGGGCGAACTGCGGGTGGCGATCCCCGTCTTCGTCGGCATCGACTACGCCTCCCGCGTCGGTGCGGCGTTCCTGCAGCACTATCCGAATTCGCAGCTGGACATCCGGCTGGTCGACCGGGTGGTTGACCCAGTCCGCGACGGGTTCGACGTGGTGTTCAGCACCGGACCGCTACAGGACTCCACGCTGATCGCGCGCAAGGTCTTCGACCTCGAGCTGTTCTTGTGCGCGTCACCGGATTTCCTTGCGCGCCTGCCCGAACCGGTCCGCGACCCCGCACAGTTGAACACGCTTCCGTTCATCGACTTCGGCTTCGGCGGACCTCGCAAGCTGACGGTCACCGCAAAGGCCGGCCTGCGCGAGCTGACACCGCCAGTCCGGGCGCGCGCCAACAACTTTCAGGTGTGTAAGCAGTACATCATGCAGGGCCTCGGGATCGGTGCGATGCCCACCCAGATCATCTGCACCAACGAGCTGCGCGAGGGCACCCTCGTCCCGGTGTTACCCGAGTGGCGCCTCGAGTCGCTCGACGTGCACATGATCTATCCGTTCGAGTTGTCCTTCTCCACCCTCATCAGCGCGTTCTACGCGACGGCATGCGAGATCATCGTCGAGAACACCGCGCGCCAGTAACGGCCGTCGCCGGCGCGCCGCCGGTCACACTTCGCCGCCCGTGACGGCCTCGAGCGGCACCAGATCCAGCGGTTTGCGTTTACGCCGGTCACAGCCGGGTAGCCCCGCACCCAACTGGGTTGGGAGTGGGCATGCTGATGGTCGCCGGCGCCACGGAAACGGGCGCGAGTTGTGGCAGTGAAGCCGTGCTGGCTCGCTCGGCGATCATGCGGGGGTTGGCGCCCGCGGACAAGGCGGCTCTGATCGACCGATTCGACTACGCCCGGTTCGGGCAGGGTGAGTGCATATATCCCGAAGGCCAACCCGATCACCGGCTCTACGTCGTCATCGAGGGCAAGGTCAAGATCGGCTGGCGGTCGGCGGAGTTCCCCGAGAAACTGCTCGCCGTCCTGGGCCCCTCGGAGATCTTCGGCGCCGAGTCGATGTTCGACTGCGCGCCTCGCACCGGTTCGGCCACGGCGCTCACCGCGGTGCTCGTCGCCGTCATCGACCGTGATGCGTTGCACGACTGCCTCGATGGCAACCCGCACATCACCGAGCAGCTGATGCGCCTTCTGGCGCGAAACCTACGACGCGCCGAAGACCTGATCACCGACCTGAACTTCACCGACGTTCCCGGCCGGATCGCCAAACAACTCCTTCACCTCGCGCAGCGATTCGGTGTCCGACAGGACCGGCAGTTGCGCCTCGACCACGGTCTCACTCAAGCGGAGATCGCCCAATTGGTCGGCGCGTCAAGGGAATCGGTCAACAAGGTGTTGTCGGAGTTCGTCCAGCGCGGCTGGATCACCGTCTGCGGTAAGAGCCTGGTGATTCACCAGACCGAACTCCTCGCCCGCCGGGCACGCTGACGCGCGAGCAAACTTTTTCGCGGCCGGGGGCGTTGTAACGACCGTCGGTGGGTAACTACAAAGGCATGGACCCCGACACGTTGGTGGCGATGGCAGGTTTGACGGCGCTGGGCGCCGCGGTGTTCACAGGCGCGGTTTGGGACAGCCCGCTCGTCTCTGCACCCGCCCGGCTCGGCAGGCAGCAGCGACCGTATGGCAAGCACGCCATGCCCGTCAGCACACCCAGAAAAGCGCGAGAGTTCGCCGGTTGACCACGGGAGCGCCCGTCGACGGTTACGCTGGGCAAAGGTCCCCGATAGGCGAGGTTTCGACGAACCGTCCGAAAGGGTAAACCGCAGCAGCCACAGGTTCAGATCCGAGCCGTGTGATCCATACGGCAGGGTCGGAAGTTAGGAGCCTGTGTGGTGTCAGAGGCGATTTCTGAGTACGCAGACGTGACGGAGATGTTCCGCCGCGTCAAAGCGCTGGACGAAGGATCACTTCCCTACCGGCGCCAGCGCGAGGCGATCGTCGACCGGACGTTGCCGCTGGCCGACCATGTCGCCCGGCGCTACCGCAACCGCGGTGAGCCGATCGACGACCTGGTGCAGGCGGCGCGGGTCGGCCTGGTCAACGCGGTCAACCGCTTCGACCCCGACAACGGCGCCGACTTCCTGTCCTTCGCGATCCCGACCATCATGGGCGAGGTACGCCGCCACTTCCGCGACTACGGCTGGGCGGTCAAGGTTCCGCGCAGGCTCAAGGACCTCCAGGGGCAGTTGGTGAAGGCCCGCGCGGAGTTGGCGCAGAACATCGGGCGCGCGCCGACGCCGTCCGAAGTCGCAGCCCACCTCGGCATCGAACGCGAAGCAGTGATGGAAGCGACGATCGCCAGCAGCAACTACTCCACGCTGTCGACCGACGTCCAGGCCTCGGCCGACGACGAGTTCCGCTCGGTCGGTGACACCCTCGGCGACATCGATCCGAATATCGACAAGGTGGTCGATCTCGAGACCGTACGGCCGTTGATCGCCGCGCTACCCGAGCGCGAAAAGACCGTGTTGGTGCTGCGCTTCTTCGAGAGCATGACGCAGACCCAGATCGCCGAACGGATGGGCTATTCGCAGATGCATGTGTCGCGCCTGCTCGCACAGGCACTTCGCAGGCTCCGTGAGCAGGTCCGTGAACCCGGCACCAACGGTGTGGAGGCCGAGACGACCGCACGGCGGCGACGCCGGTCTCCCGTCGCGACGGCGCCTAACCTCAAGCGTGGCGCCTGAGTCGCATCCGCGCGGCGCGAAGGCGGGTGCGAAATACGGTCTCGCCGTTCAGTTCTCGGCGCGTTGGGGCCGACGCAGCGCGCCCCACAGCCCGACCCCGATGCCGATGACCGCGCCGCCGAGGCCGATCACCCGCTGGGAGCGTCTCATCTCGTGGTGCACGCTCGAGCCACCCAGCAGGTCGGCCGCGTCGGCGCCGCCCGAGGCCAGGAACCAGCCTCTGGTGTCGCGGCCTCGCAGCGCGGATGCCAGCAGCAGCCCGCCGATGAGCGCGTCGCGATAACCCATTGAGCGCAGCAGCAACTGCGTCGTCGGCACCGGCTCGTCCGGATCGCCCCACAGCCGGTTGGCCCGAAGGGGATCGACCAGAAACGACACACCGGAGGCGAATCGGATGCTGCCAGCGACGAGCGCGGCGCGGTCGTAAGACATGGCCGCAGCCTAAGCCGCGGTCGTGTGCGACGACCTGGTTTTGCGGCCGAGTGGTACTCAGCCGACCGTGAACAGCTCGAGCTGAATGTTGTCGGGGTCGCGAAACACCACGGTCGCAAACGGAAACGGCTCATCGGCCGCACGGACACCGGAGTGTTCGATGCCGAATTCGTCGAGCCGTCGCGTCCACGCGTCCAACTCGTCTCGTGACGCCACGTTCAACGCCACGTGGTCCAAACCGGTTCGGGCTTCGTCGAATTGGTTTCCGTCGTTGCCGGTGTTGGTGTGCAGCCCGATCACGACGCCGGACCGCGGGTCGATCAGCAGTTCGCCGTATCCCGTGTCCTCGCGTTCGTAGTGGGGGAACTTCATCGGCAACCGGTCCGCCCCGAGCAGCCGTTGGTACCACGCCAGGCTGGCCTCGAGGTCGGTCACCGTGATGGAGATGTGGTGGATGCCGGTGATACCCGGGACGTCGTCGCTCATTCCGATCTCCTGTTCGTTTCGCGCCGGCTCCAGTCTGCCGTCACACCACCGTAGGCAGAAGCGTCAAATCACCTGCCGTGGGTTGCGAAGAACTGCCCGCTCGACTGGGAGGCGTCGAACGGGGCGAAGAAGCCGCCGGGCCAGACGTGGCCTCCGCCGTCGATCTGGACGAACACCACCTCGGTTCCGCCGGCACATCCGGCGGCGACGAACCGGTGGACGTTGCCGTGCGTCTCCTCGACCGGTGCGGGGCAGCCGTCGATCTCACGCCACCGCTGCGCCATCGCCGGCGCCGACACGATGTCGCTGGGCCCGCCGCGGCCCACCATCGGGCCGCCGGTGAACGGCACCACGGGGTCGGCGGTTCCGTGCACCGCCAACACCGACACCGGCTGCGACGGTGCGCAGGGGAAACCTGAGGCCAGCGTGCCCGCGACCGGTGCCGCGGCGGCGAAGACGTCGGCGCGTTCGCACGCCAGCCGCGAGGCCATGAAGCCGCCCGCCGAGGTTCCGGTCACGAAGACGTGGCCGGCGTCGACGCCGTACTCCTCGCGCAGCCGTTCGGCGAGCGCGACCAGGAACCCGACGTCGTCGACGCCCTGGCGGTCCGGTACCGAGGCGCCGCGGCCGTCGGCCCAACTCATATCGACGCCGTCGGGATAGGCGACGACGAACCCGTACTGATCGGCGATCGCGTTGTAGTTGGTGGCTCCGGACTGCGCCGGTCCGGTCATCCCCGCGCCGTGCAGGTTGAGCACGAGCCCGGCGGGGCGGTCGAGCCCAGGCGGGGCGTGCACGGTGTAGGTGCGGTTCAGCCCGCCGATTGCCAACGCGCCCGCCGCATCGCCTCCCGGGAACGCCGAAGCCTGTCCCCCGCCGAAGCCGAACAGCAGACACAGCGCCGCGAGCACGATCGCCGTTCGTGTGAGCAGCGAGGCCGCGGGCCCGCCGCGATGAGCACCTCTCAGATGAGCCGATAGCCCCGCCATCGTTCGTCCCCCCTGTCGAACTGCAGTCACCCCGCGAGAACGTAAACCACCGTCGCTTGCCGTGTTCACCTTTTATCCCGGGTCGGCCATATGCATGCGTTTGGCCGCAAAGTCGCCGGGTATTTCGTGCGGAACCTTGTCCCGGATGCCTATCGACGACCGGACAGTTTTGGTTACGTCACAGCTCACGTCGAGTCCCGCGGTCGCGCGCCTTCATCAATGGCCCGCGACGGTTGCGAGGTCGCTCACCGCAGCACTTCGGTTTCATCGCGGACCGCGCCGCCGAGGAGGTCGGCGTCTCGGCCGGCGCGAAGTCGACGCATACCGTCGCTCCGATGCGGACATGCTCGACGGCCACGCCTGCGATGCCGCCATCCTGATCGACGAAAACCAAAGCGTTCAAATGCATTTCCTGCGGGACGCGGTGCGCAAGCGCTGACGTCAGCGACGCGTCGCTGCCCGGGCCCCCAGATACAACGCCGCGCCCACCGCGATCAGGATCGCGGCAAAGAGCCAGACCTTGGCCGTCTGTTGGGTCAGCAGCAGCACACAGGACGCCACCCCCAGCACCGGCACGGCCGTCCAGACCCGGAAATGCGGGTGATCGACCGGGTCGCGGCGGAGCACCAGCACCGCGATGTTCGTCGAGATGAAGACGATCAACAGCAGCAGCACCACGGTTTCGGCGAGCGTCGACAAATCGCCGAGCAGGCTCAGCACCATGGCGACCGCGGTGGTCGCGACGATCGCCGTCCACGGTGTGCGCCTCTTCGGCAGCACGCGACCGAGCACGCTGGGCAGCAGGCCGTGTTCGGCCATGCCGTAGGTGAGCCTGCTGGCCATGATCATCGTCAGCAGCGCGCCGTTGGCGACGGCGACGAGCGCGATCGCGCTGAAGACCCAGTCGGGAACGCCGACGTCGGCCGCCGCGACCACGTCGAGCAACGGTCCCGAAGACTTCGCGACGTCCTCGGCGGGCAGGGCGATCGCGCTCGCCACACCGACCAGCGCGTAGAGCACGCCCGCGGTGATGAGCGCGCCGAACAGCGCGGTTGGATACACCTTGCTCGGATTACGAATCTCCTCGGCCACGTTCGCCGATGTCTCGAAGCCGACGAACGAGTAGTACGCGACGATCGCTCCGCTCAGAATCGCCAACGCCGGCGTGGCGCCCTCGGGAAACTCGGTCACGCGGCTGACATCACCGCGCCCGGCACCGACCATCATCGACACGGCGATCACGACGATCAGCAGACCGGTCAGCTCGATCACCGTCATCACGACGTTGCTCTTGACCGACTCGCTGATCCCCCGCGCGTTGAGGCATCCGATCAGTGCCAGGAACACGATGGCCGCCGGTACGGCCGGAACATCGATGAACGTCGTGAGATAGTCGCCGGCGAACGCGAGCGACAGACCGGCTGCGCTGGTCACCCCCGCGGCGAGCATGCAGAAGCCCACCAGGAACGAGATCACCGGTCGACCGAACGCCCGCTCCGCGAAAACCGCCGCACCGCCCGCCTTCGGATACTTGGTCACCAGTTCGGCGTAGGAGCCGGCGGTCAGCAACGCGAGCAGCAGCGCCAGCAGAAGCGGCGCCCACAGCGCACCGCCGACATCGCCGGCGAGAACGCCCATCAGCGCGTAGATCCCGGCGCCGAGCACGTCGCCGAGGATGAACAGAAACAGCAGCGGCCCGGTGATCTTGCGTTTGAGCTTGCCCTCCGTCGTCTCGTCGGGTTCGCCGGTGTGCGCTTCGGCCGGGGAGGTCATGCCGGTCTTGATACCCCACGCGACCGGTAAACATTCCGCACCCCCGTGTGGCTTGTGTGTGGAAACGATCGCTCAGAGCGATCGAGAACACTCAAAATCGCAGGGATGGGAAGTTGCGACACGGTCACAGGTGAGTACCTATCCGCGCACCAAGATCACAGCAGTCACTTTCGTCACTAACGTCACATCCGCCCATCGCTGACGTCTCATCGGCGCCCGCCTCCGAAAGGTGTGACATGTCGCCGCCTCCGCGCATCGCCTCGTTGTCGGTGGCGTCCGCAACCGTGATCGCCCTGAGCGCCGTGCTCGGCGTCGCCCCTTCGGCCACGGCGGAACCGTGCACCGGTGCCGCTGCGGCCGCGCAACCGCCTGCCGCGCCGAACACCGAAGCGACGCCGGCGCTACCGGGTGGCCCGCCGGTCGGCCACCGGCCTCGCAACACCAACGACGAAGCGCCGTTGCCGCGACTCGGCCGACTGCCCGCCGAGATCCTCCAGTCACTTTCTCCGCAGTCGGCGACCGTCGACCAGCAGGCCGCCGTCCGCCCCACGCCACCGCAGCCCGTGGCGGATCAGCCTGTCGCGCAGCAGGTTCCCGCTGCCGCCCCCGAGCCGCCTCCGCCGCCCGCACCGCCGGGGACGACGCTCGTCGGGTGGGTCACCGGCCCCGAGAGCCCGAACAACACGATCGGACGGTTCGCGATCACCGGCACCGACCTCGGAATCATGTGGGACAACGGCGATGCCGGCAATCGTCAGGTTCTGATGGCGTTCGGTGACACCTACGGCTACTGCAGCGTGCGGGGAAAGCAGTGGCGCTACAACGCGTTGTTGCGCACCCAGGACGGGGCGCTGTCGAAGACGGTCGCCGTGCCCGACGGCGCGCTCGCCAACCGTTACTCCGGTTCCCCGCTGTGGGCGCCCGGCCTGTCCAAGCAGATCATCAACAGCACCAAGTGGGCGCCGAACGAGAAGGGCATCATTCCGACCGCGGGCGTCGCGGTGGGCGGCAACCAGTTCGTGAACTTCATGTCGATCAAGAGCTGGGACGCCGACGGCCGGTGGACGACCAATTTCTCGGCCATCGCGGTCTCCCCCGACAACGGCGAGCACTGGGGCGTCTACCCCGGCACGGTGCGCGCCGCGCGCGAAGGCGACGTCCCGGATGCGCGTTACGTACGGGGCAACGAGAACTTCCAGCAGGGCGCGTTTCTCAAGCCGGGCGCGGATGATCCCTACCTGTACACGTTCGGGACGCCGGCGGGCAGAGGCGGCGCGGCGTTCATCGCGCGCATCCCGCAGGGAGCGGTGCCTGACCTCAACCGCTACGAGTACTGGAACGCCGACCAAAACGCCTGGGTACCACGGGATCCGGGAGCAGCCACGGTGGTGATCCCCGGTCCGGTCGGAGAGATGTCGGCCCAGTACAACACCCACCTCAAGCAGTACCTGGTGCTGTACTGCAACGGCGCCAACGACGTGGTGGCCAGGATGGCACCCACTCCGCAGGGACCGTATGGTCCCGAGCAGTTGTTGGTTCGGTCCTGGGATGTCCCCGGCGGCATCTACGCGCCGTTCTTGCATCCGTGGTCGACCGGCAAGGAGTTGTACTTCAACGTGTCGCTGTGGTCGGCCTACAACGTCATGCTGATGCGCACGGTGCTTCCGTGACATCGTCGTAACCGATCAGTTGCCCTCTGCCGCTTGCACGTCGGCCACCGACGTCAGCCCGCTGATCGTCAGTACCGGCATCAGGATCGGGTTGGCGACGATCCTGCGGATCTGCGGCGCGTTTTCGAACAGCGCGTTGATCGCGCCGCTGTCGAGATATTCGATCGCGGTCAAATCGACCGTCAACCGCCCCGTCTCCTGGTTTCGCCTGCCGACGGCGTCGGCGATGGCCTCGGTGAACGTGTCGATATTGCTCAGGTCGAGTTCGCCTGCCGCGCTCAGCACCACGGTGCCGTCGACCCGACGGGCGGTGCGCACGGTGAGTGGTGCGGGCATCAGGCGATCCTGGCGTGCAAGTCGATCGTCGTACCGGAATCGCCCGTCTCGATCGTGACGTCGTTCATCAGCGCCCGCATCAGCGCGATTCCGCGGCCGCGGTGAGACGCGGGATCGGCGACTGGCACTTTCCACACCCCGGTGTCGGCGATGGTCAGGTGAAGCCGGTCCGCAAGCACGGTCGCGCGCAGACGAACGGCACCACCGGGACGGTCACGGTGCCCATGCTCGACCGCGTTGGCGAGCGCCTCCCCGGTGGCGATCAATACGTCGAGAGTCTGGCTCGGGTCAACCCCCGCCCGCACCAACCACTTCCGCAACTCGCTGCGCGTGCCTGCCAATTCAGCGGGATCGGCGCTGAATTCGATTTCCAGCGGCGCCGGTTGCCGGTACAGCATGAGTGCGACGTCGTCCTGATATCCGTGGATGGGTGTCAGCTGCGTCATGATCTCATCGGCCAGGGCGTCCAGCGCTGTGGCGGAATGGCTTTCGAGCACGTCGACGGCCCGGCCGATGCCCTTGTCCAGAGATTCGCGCCGACGCTCCACCAGTCCGTCGGTGTAGAGCAACAACGTCGCGCGGGGCGGCATGACCTGCCGGCCCTCCGGACGAATGTGATCGAAGGGCAACCCGAGCGGGGTGACCGAGGCGTCGTCGAGCAGTCGGCTCGTGCCGTCGGCAAGCACCATGACCGGAGGTGGGTGGCCGGCACTGGAGTACAGAAGTTCACCGGTGTCCGGATCGAGCACGGCGCAGAATGCCGTCGTGCACCGTGCGCCGGGCAACCGGGCGGCGAATCGGTCGAGGGCCGTCAGGGCCGCGGCCGGTCCGGGGTGTTCGAGAAGCAGTGCCCGACAGGCGCTTCGCAGCTGCCCCATCACCGTGGCGGCGGTCAATCCGTGCCCGACACAATCGCCGACGATCAACGCGATCCGGCCGTCGTCCAGATCGACGACGTCGTACCAGTCACCACCCACCTGCAGCGGGCGGGTGGCCGGCCGGTACCGCACGGCGAAGCCGCTCGAAACGGTGGGGCCGAGAATCGCGTGCTGCAGCGCGAGTGCGGTTTCGCGCTGCTGGTCGAGAAGGTGTACGCGCTGCAACCCCTGGCCGAGCCTGCCTGCCAAGACCGCCAGCAGCGTCTTGTCTTCGGGCGTGAACGGTCGGCGCTCGGGCAACTCGAGGTAGACGACCAGCACCCCGCGCGGATGCTGCAGGGCGATGCGCGCGGACCCGGTGTCCGACGCGTCGGCAACCAGTGAGTCTGCGGAGCGCAGCGAGGTGATCGCCAGCTTTGTGGCCGCGGGCAGGTCGCGCCACTGGGCCGGCTCGCCGGAACAGACCAATCCTGTCGGATCGATCGTCGTGGCGCCGTCGACCGGAAACGTCAGGGCCAGGACGCGGTGCGCTCGCCACACCTCACGCAGCACGTCGGCTGCCGTGCGCACCGCGTCGTCGAGCGTATCCGCCTGCGCCAGTTGCTGGTTGAGCGCTGCCAGCGCCGCCTCCCGCTGCACCGTGTAGTGCTCGGCGGTGACGTCGCGGAAGGTGCCGACGATCACGGGCCTGCCGGTGTCGATCTCCTCGATCTGGTTGTAGGTGAGAGTCACCCACAGACGGTGCCCGTCGCGGTGCGTAACCGGAACCGTGTGCCTGCCATGCGGTTCACGCAGAATCTGTGACAACAGCTGGTTGGCTTGGTGATGCGCTTCTGGATCCGACTCCGCCGTCGGCCACCACGGTTGTACGGGTTCATACGGCAGTTCCTCGACGCCGTAGCCGAGGATGTCGGTGAACGCCGCATTGATTTCGATCACCGCGCCGCGCTCGTCGGCCACGAAGAACGCCTCCTGCAGCGAGTCGATCAGCGCGGTGCGCCATCGGGCGTGATGATTGCGGATCCTTGCGAGTTTGACGTTCGCGCGCACGCGCGCCAGCAGTTCGGCGGCGGCGAACGGCTTGACGAGATAGTCGTCGGCGCCGGCCTGCAAACCCTCGATGGCGGCTTCCTGTCCGGCGCGGGCGGACAACATCAGCACCGGTACGGCCGCGGTGCGCGGGTCTGACCGCAAGGCGGCGACCAGTTGGAGACCGTCCAGACGCGGCATCATGACGTCGCTGACCACCATGTCGGGCAGCTCCGTGCGGACCGCGTCCAGCGCTTGCTGACCGTCGGTGACGGCATCGACGAGGTATCCGTCGTTGCGCAGCATCCGGGCGACGTAATCACGCATGTCGGCGTTGTCGTCGGCGATGAGCACCCGCGGTGTGGTGCCCGGAACCGGAGGCGAAGTGGGTGAGCCGGGCAGCTCCGAGGGCACATCGGGGGCAGGCCCTTCGCAGTCGGCGGGCAGCCACCGCAGCGCCTCCTGGAGGTAGGGCTCGGCACCTGCGGCCGCTGTCTGCGTGTCATCCGCGGAGAAGAGCGCCGCGGCCGGTAGATGCGCGGTGCCGAAGTGCAGGCGGATCGCGAACGTGGTGCCGACACCTTCGCTGCTCTCGGCGGTGATGCTGCCGCCATGGAGTTCGACCAGTTCCTTGACCAAGGCCAGGCCGATCCCGCTGCCCTCATTCGACCGCGCCCGCACGTTCTCGATCCGGTGGAACCGTTCGAACAACCGGGGTATCTCCGCGGCGGCAATTCCGGCTCCGGTATCGGAGACGGTCACCACCGCGTCGTCGCCGTCGCGGGTCGCGTTGACCGAAATGCCACCGGTGAAGGTGAATTTCAGCGCGTTCGACAGCAGGTTGAAGATGACCTTCTCCCACATGTCGCGGTCGATGTATACCGTTTCGCCGAGAGGAGGACAGTCGACGGTGAACGTGAGGCCGGCACGCTCGATCGCCGATCGGAAGACGCTGGCGAGTTCGGCGGTGACGGACGCGAGCTCGACCGGGGCGAAGCTCGCCCGCATGCGGCCGGCTTCGATACGCGAGAAGTCGAGCAGCGTGTTGACCAGTTTGGCCAGCCGTAACCCGTTGCGCCACACGATGTCCAGCTCCTCGCGAGCCAGAGCGTCGAGGTCGGCGCCGCGGGTCCGCAGTTCGGCGACCGGATCGAGGATCAACGTCAGCGGGGTCCGGAACTCGTGGCTGATGTTGGAGAAGAACGCCGTTTTGGCACGGTCGAGTTCGGCGAGCTCTTCTGCGCGCTGCTGCTGAGCCTGGTAGTTGCGCGCACTGCCGACGCCCGCGGCGACATGGCCCGCCACGAGCGACACGAAGCCGCGGTAGGTGTCGTCGAGCGGACGGTAGCGGTTGAGCGCGGCGACCAGGAAACCGATCGGGGAACCGCCCTGTTGTTGCAGTGGGACGATCAGCGCATGTGTCGGTGGGTCGCGCCAATCACCGGTCGGCAGGTCCACATACCTGTCGTCGTCGAGCGCGAGCAACGTCGTCTCACCGCGCGCAGGTTTGTCGAGCGGCCAACTGCCATCGCTGTCTGCGGGCACCCACGTCGATGCGATCGGATGGTCGGCGATGTCCCCGGTGGATCCGGCAAGACGGGCACCGTCGTCGGCGTCGAACAGATAGATCAACGTGAACGGCAGGTCACGCAGGTTCTGACCCAGCTGGCGTTCGGCGAACGCCATGATCTCTTCTTCGGTACGCACCGCGCTCGGGTCCGATCCGAGGTCGCGCAACGTCGCCATCTGGCGCTCGCTGATCACCTTCTGGGTGTCCTCGCTGACCACACACAGCATGCCCACGACCAGCCCTTCGTCGTCGCGCAGCGGGCTGTAGGAAAAGGTGTGGTAGGTCTCCTCCTGATAACCGGAGCGCTCGAGGAACAGGAGCAGTGCCGAGTCCCAGGTCGCCTCTCCGGTGGAGAGCACGAGATCGATTCGCGGGCCGATATCGGGCCAGATCTCGGCCCACACCTCGCGCGCCGGCCGGCCGAGGGCCCAGGGATACTTGCGGCCCAACGTGTCCCGTCGGTAGGCGGCATTGCAGAAGAACGTCAGATCGGGCCCCCACGCCATCCACATCGGGAATCGCGAGGACAGCAGGATGTTGACCGCGGTTCGCAGGCTCTGCGGCCAGCCGTCCGGCGTCCCCAGGGGTGTGGCGGCCCACCGAACCTCCGCCAGATCGGGACCGACCTCGCCGTCGGCATCGAAAACTGTGGTCAACCGATTCTGCGGCCCCCTCGGGTCACTCATGCGTCGACCGCATCGGCCACGGATCCGTACGGCCGCAGAACCTTGTCGAGCTTGGTGACCTCAATGGGGCGGACCACCTCGGGGTTGGCGGCCACCAACCGCACTGTCACCCCCGCCGCCAAGCCCTTCTCGTAACACTCGAGGACGGCGTTCAGGCCCGCACTGCCGAAGTAGCCGACCCGGGACAGTTCGACGATCAGCAACTTGGCTGGATGCTCGTCGGCGGCCTCGACCGCGCGGTCAAGGTGTGGCTGCAGCGATCCGACGCTGTTCGAGTCGATCTCGCCTGCTACCGACACCACCACCGCGGTGTCGCGCTGGTCCAGGCTCACCTCTAATTGCTCCACGTCATCCCACCCGTCAGTGGCGGAGCGGTGCGCGCGTCTGATCCGTCATGCCTTGGTGATACCCCGGCGGCGACTTCAGTTACCACGCGCATCCACGGCCCTCGATCACCTACTCGGCGCGGGTGTGCGCGGTAAGCAGCAGATGGTCGAACTGCCTTCGCAGGTCGTCCCGCTGGGGATCGATCGTGCCGAGTTCGGCGACGATCTGCGCGGCCAGGGAGCGCAACTTCGTGTTGGTGTGCTGTGAGCGCCACATCAGCAACTCGAACGCGGCTTCGGCGTCGATGCAGTAGACGAGCATCAGGGCGCCCTTGGCTTGCTCGATCGCCGCTCTGGCCTCGAACAGCTCGGGCAGCGAGTCACTCAACGCTTGGCGGCGGGTCTGGGCGAACGTGTCGGTCAGGTCGATGTAGTAGCCCTCGGTGCCGACCACCGCACCCTTGTCGTCGAGCATCCGGTCGCCGATCACGATGACGGTATGCAACCTGCCAGCGGTGTCGATGAACCGGTGGCGGCTGGAGAACGAGCCACCCAGGTGCAGGGCGTGGTCGAGTAGGTCCTGAACGTGCTGTCGGTCGTCGGGATGTTTGTGCGACAGCAGAAGTTCGGTTGTCGGCACGACGGTGCCCGGTTCGTACCCGTGCATCCGCGCCACTTCGTCCGACCACTCCCAGCGCTGCCCGACGAACCAGAACCGGAACGAGCCGACATTGCGGTCCGCAATAGCCCAAGCCGAGGTAGACGGTAGTGGGCTGTCCGCCACGTCGGGGTTCGACATCTGCCCATCATGGCACCACAGACCCCGAAGAAGGAGCGCGTTCGGAAAGCTCTATGACTCCGGTTCTGCTCGGTCGCGGACACTGGTTCCCACCGCCGCCCGCTCCGGGAACACGGCGGCCATCCTGCGCTGCGATGCCGGAGTGAGCACCCTCTGCGGCCACCAGAACCAACGGCCGAGCAGGGCGGCGATGGACGGCGTCATGAACGCGCGCACGATGAGGGTGTCGAACAACAGACCCAACGCGATCGTGCTGCCGACCTGGGCGATGCTGCGCAGATCGCCGACGACGAACGAGGCCATCGTCGCGGCGAACACCAGGCCCGCCGAAGTGACGACCTTCCCCGAACCGGCCATCGCACGGATGATCGCGACTTTGAACCCGTGGTGCAGTTCCTCCTTGAACCGGGAAACCAGCAGCAGGTTGTAATCCGAGCCGACGGCCAACAACAGGATCACCGACATCACCAACACGATCCAGTGCAGCTTGATGCCCAGCAGGTGTTGCCAGACGAGCACAGACAGTCCGAACGACGTGCCCAGCGAAAGCAGAACCGTTCCGACGATCACCGCAGCGGCCACCACCGCCCGTGTGATGATCAGCATGATGATGAAGATCAATGCCGCAGCGGACAATCCGGCGATCATAAGGTCGTAGTTGGAGCCGTCGCGCATGTCCTTGTACGTTGCCGCGGTTCCGCCGAGGTAGATGGTGGACCCCTCCAACGGGGTGCCCTTGATGGCTTCCTTGGCCGCGAGCTTGATCGCGTCGATGTGGTCGATGCCTTCTGGGGTGGCGGGATCGCCCTCATGCTCGATGATGAAGCGCACCGACCTACCGTCCGGTGAAATGAAGTTTTCCATGCCGCGCTGGAAGTCCTTGTTCTCGAACGCTTCTGGCGGCAGGTAGAACGAGTCGTCGTTCATCGATGCGTCGAACGCGTCGCCCATGGCGTGCGAGTTCTCCTGCATCGCGGCCATCTGATCCTGCAGTCCCTTCTGCGAGGAGTGCATGGTCAGCATCATGGTCTTCATCGTCTTCATGGTTTCGATCTGCTGGGGCAGCAGCAGGATCAGCTGAGGCATCAGGCTGTCGAGGTGTTCGAGATCGGGCACGAGGTGCTCGATGTCATCGGTCAGCGTGTCGATGCCGTCGAGGGTGTCGAAGATCGAGCGCAGCGACCAGCAGATCGGAATGTTGAAGCAGTGCGGTTCCCAGTAGAAGTAACTGCGGATGGGTCGGAAGAAGTCGTCGAAATCTGCGATGTGGTCCCGTAATTCGGCAATGTCGACCGTCATCTCCTTGGTCTTTCGCACCATGCTGTGAGTGGTGTCGGCCATCTGCTGCATCAGGCTTGCCATCTTTTCCATTTGGTCGATGGTCGACTGCATCTCGTCGGCCTGGACCAACATGTCGGCCATCCGGTCCTGCAGGTACTTCTGATTGAGCTGGTTGGTCGTGCCCTGCATGCTCAGCAGAAACGGGATAGTGGTGTGCTCGATCGGCTTACCCTGCGGCCGGGTGATGGTCTGCACGCGGGCGATGCCGGGTACGCGAAAGACCCCCTTGGCGATCTTGTCGATCACCAGGAAGTCGGCCGAGTTGCGTAGGTCGTGGTCGCTCTCAACCATCATCAGTTCGGGGTTCATCCGGGCGGCGTCGAAATGCCGGTCGGCGACGTCGTATCCGATGTTCGACGGGGTGTCAGCGGGAAGGAAGTGCCGCCCGTCGTAGTCGACCTTGTATCCGTTCAGCGCCAGCAACCCGACCAGCGACAGGGCGCAGGTCGCGACGAGAACCGGCCCCGGCCACCGCACGACCACGACGCCGACCCGTCGCCATCCGCGGGAGTTGATCGGTCGCTTCGGTTCGAAGAATCCGAACCGGCTACCCACGACGGTGACAGCCGGGCCCAACGTCAAGGCGGCGATCACCGCGACGAGAACGCCCACCGCGCACGGCACCGCCATGGTCTGGAACCACGGCAGCCTGGTGAACTTCAGGCACAACAAGGCGCCGGCGATGGTCAGACCGGAGCCCAACACCACGTGGGCAGTGCCGTGAAACATGGTGTAGTAGGCGGTTTCCTTGTCCTCGCCGGCCTGGCGGGCCTCTTGATACCGGCCGATCAGGAAGATCGCGTAGTCGGTCCCCGCGGCGATGGCGATCAGGGTCAGCAGGCTGGTGGCGAATGTCGAGAGCCCGATCAGTCCGGTGTTGCCGAGGAAGGCGACGATGCCACGGGAGGCGCCGAGTTCGACGAACACCATGAACAGGATCAGCACCATGGTGGCGATCGAGCGGTAGACGATCAGCAGCATCACCGCGATGACGATCAGCGTTGCGACAGTTGCTTTGACGGCTCCCTTGTCACCCGCGACGCGCTGGTCGGCGTTCAACGCCGCTCCGCCGGTGACGTACGCCCTGATTCCCTGCGGGGCAGGGACTTCCGTGATGATGTCGCGGACCGCTTGGATCGATTCGTTCGCGATCGTCTCGCCGATGTTCCCGCGCAGATAGATTTGCACATACGCCGACTTGCCGTCGGCGCTCTGCGCCCCCGCCGCGGTCAGCGGGTCGCTCCAGAAATCGGCGACGTGCTCGACGTGTTCTGGGTCGGCGCGGAACCTCTGGATCAACTCGTCGTAGTAGCGGTGTGCTTGTGCGCCGAGCGGTTTGTCACCCTCCAGGATGACCATCGCGTTGCTATCGGAGTCGAACTCCTGGAAGTTCGCGCCGATGCGCTGCATCGCGATGAAAGCCGGCGCGTCGTGGGCGTTCATCGAGACGGTGTTGGCCTCGCCGACCTTCTCCAACGACGGGACGAACACGTTGGTTACCGCGGTCAGCACCAGCCAGCCGATGATGATCGGCACCGAGAGCACCCGGATGGCATGCGCGATGCGCGATCGTTCGGCCTGCGTTCCGGACGGACTGCGGGCTGGTCGAATTGCGGTCATCCCATGACCCTTCGGTGGCGCGCGTGTCGCAGGCCGACCGTGTCCCCATGACCCTGTCCACCGTGCGTGTCGTATATCTAGCCTGTCGAACTATCGGCTGTCAATCTTTGAAGACCAGCTCGTGGCCGGTTTCTGGGAGGACGCGGTGTCACCGGTTTGCCTGGGTGGGTCGGCGGCGGTGCGAGGCAGGGCCACCGCAACGCTCGCAGTCAAGTGAGGTGACGGAAGAAGCTCAGGCCTAGCTCTTTGCCCACCATGAGCACTTGCGCGGAAGGATGCGGCTCGGGCGAATTCCTTGCGCTAAGGTCGCCGGAAGCCCCGGCGACCTGAGAGTCGACTTCCAGCAACTTATCCACCCGACCTTCAGCAGACTTTTGCTCTGATGTGTCACAGGTCACGGCGTCCGCGGAGAGGTAGCCCTGGACGGTGGCTCGCTCTCGTGTAAGTTTCCTTACGATCACTGCGTGCATGTGCAAGTACCGTGCGTCATCTGCAATATGCCGAGTTATGGCGAGTCTGTGACAGCGCAGGACCGGCCAGCATAGTCCACCCTGTTTAGTAGTACGAATCACTTGCCTCTTAGGTTAGGCTCAGCTAATCTTCAGCTGCCATTTGGCAAATTCACAGGCACAACAGGAGAAAACGTGCAACTAGCAGTTCAGGCCGGTCCGCCGGTTCAGGACCTCCCACCCAGTTACTCGCCATCGAGTCGGCGCAACTCCAAGCTGTTGGTTGCTGGCGTCGCAATGGCAAGTGCCAGCGTGATCGCGGTCAGCCCGGTAGCCCCCCCGATGCCCACTGTTCAGGATGTCCAGGAGCGCGTCGCGCACGCCGCGGTCCAGCTCACGGCGGCCAGCAATCCGCTCCTCGTGTGGGGACAGGCCATCGCCGACACGTTCGGTAGCCTGGAGACGCTGACCGGAGACTCCGCCGGCGCGACGGAAAACCTCTTGAGGCAGCTGAGCACCGGCTACATCTTCCGCGAGACCGCCAATGTCCTGATTCAGAACACCCTGAACCCGGGTCCTCTGCTGAATGAGGTTCTCAACTTCAATTCGAAGTACGGACCCACCATCGAGACGGCGATCTCGGGGACCATCGAGGCGATGCGGCTGGCGGCTGAACAGCTTCCCGGTGTGATCAGCGAGTCACTGACCTACCTGTCGCAGGGACAGTTCTTCGAGGCTTTCTCGAAGGTCAACGGCTGGTTCGTGCTCAGGTTCCTGGCCGGAATGCGGCCGCTGATCCCGATCCTCTCCATCCCCTCGCAGTTCGTGGGGGCGCTGCCCGGCGCGGAGAAGTTGCCTGCACTGCTCGATGTCGTCTCTGAATTCGCGCTCACCAAGGCGATTTTCGAACCGATCGTCGGCTCGATCGTGCAGTCGACCGAGATTTTCGACGCCACACGCGAAGCGTTGGCCGCAGGCAACATCGCCGACGCCGTCACCAACCTGGTGAACCTCCCGGTGCTGGCGCTCAGCGCTCTGGTCAACGGATTCCAGCCCGCCGCCTCCCCCTCGGAGTGGCAGGGTCTGCTCGACCGTGGTCTGTTCACCTATCTCGCGGTCACGCTGCCCAGCCAGATCGCCAACGCGATCGCGCCTCCGGCCCCTGCTGCGTCGACCCTGAGCGCGCCGGGTGGCCCGGGCGAGTTCAGCTTCGGTGGTGACACACTCGCGATCAGCCTCGCCAACGACGGCGAAGGCGAAGGCACCGAGGAAGGCGAAGGTACCGGCGAAAGCACGGGCGAAGCCGCCAAGGAAGCCAAAGGCACCGAGGAGGGCACCGACGAAGCCACCGAGGAAGCCGAAGGCACCGAGGAGAGCGCCGAGGAGGGCACTGAGGTGAGCACCGGCGCCGAGAAAGGCTCGGACGCTGGTGAGGATGCCGGCGACAGCACCACCGACGCCGAGAGCACCACGGGCTCGAACACCAACACCGGCAGCAACACCTCGGGCATCAGCACCAGCCGGAGCGGCAGCACCGGCAGCACCAGCGGTTCCGGCACCACCACCGGTGCCGGCAGCACGACCGGCTCCGGCAGCACCGGTTCGACCGGCAGCACCGGTTCGATCGGCAGCGCCGGCTCGACAGACAGCACCGGCTCCGGCAGCACCGGCACCGGCTCCGGCAGCACCGGCTCGGCCAACGGCTCCGGCAGCACGGGCTCCGGCTCGGGCAGCGGTTCCGGGTCGGGCAGCGGTTCCGGGTCGGGCAGCGGTTCCGGCAGCAACTAAGTAGGTACGACGATGACGGCCCCCTCGGCAACGAGGGGGCCGTCTCTCGTCTGCGGCTGATCCGGGATCAGCGAGCGCCGCGCACAAGGCGCCCCGGCCGGGCGCCCGTGTCGACGCCGTCGCGGCGCGTCACCACGCCGCTGACGATCGTCGCGGTGTAACCGGAGGCGCCCTGCACCAACCGCTGTCCCCCCGCAGGCAGGTCATAGGCCATCCGCGCGGGATGCAATGTCAGCGCATCCATGTCGATGACATTGACGTCGGCCTTCTTGCCTACCTCGATGACGCCGCGATCGGTCAGCCCGAACAGCTGCGCGGTGTCGTGAGACTGTTTGCGCACCACGTATTCCAGCGGAAGCTTGTCACCGCGGTGGCGGTCTCGCGCCCAGTGCGTGAGAAGGAACGTGGGATACGACGCGTCGCAGATCATGCCGCAATGTGCGCCGCCGTCGGACAACCCGACCACACCCGCCGGATGCAGCAGCATCTCCCGGATCGCGTCGTGGTTGCCGTAGAAATAGTTGTAGAACGGCAGCATCAGCATCGCCGTTGCGTCGTCCTCGAGCATCAGGTCGTACAACGTGGTCAGCGGGTCCTCACCGCGGTCGCTGGCGATCTTGTCCACGGTGCGTTCGACCGTCGGTTCGTAGTCGGGCGGATCGCCCAGCGCATAGATGCGACCCAGCGAGTACTGCACGAGCGCGAACATGTTGTCGAACAACACATTCGGATCGGGCGGCAAGTCCTCCTCGGCCAGGATCGCGGCCTTGACCGCCGGGTCCGCCAGGCGCGCGGCCAACTCTTCGCGGCTGCATTCGGCCTTCAGCTTGCGGAAGGTCGGCCGGTGGGTGAAGGCGTGATGGCCCGGGAAGCCGAACAGCATCCCGAACGGGCGCGCGGCGATCTGCGGATAGAGTTCACTGCCTGACGCATGGGCCACGGCCGAGATGTCGAGCTGTTCGCGCCACAGGTCCGGCGCCGCATCGACCTGGATCATCCCGAACGAGATGGGTCGGTCAATCTCGGCGGCGAGACGCTTCATCCATTCCAGTTCCTTCTTGGGCGCGATGATGTCCTCGCCCGCGACCCCCTGCGGCGCCAGCTCGAACACGGCCCGCCCGCCGGCGGCCATGGCGCGGCCGAGGCCGAACAGTTCGTCTTCGGCGGCGAAGGTGCCCGGAACCGGTTCACCGTCGATGGCCCGGTGCCCCAGCGTGCGCGACGTCGAGAAGCCCAGCGCACCGGCCTCGATGCCCTGCTGCACGAGGCGGGCCATCGCCGCGATGTCCTCCGGTGAGGCGGGCTCGTTGCGGGCTCCGCGCTCCCCCATCGCATACGCGCGCACCGCGCCGTGGGCGATCTGGCTGCCCACATCGATGGCGAAGTCCTGCTTTTCGACGACATCGAGGTATTCGGGATAACTCTCCCACCCCCACGAGATGCCCTCGGTGAGCGCGGTGCCCGGGATGTCTTCGACGCCCTCCATCAACCCGATCAGCCATTCCTCGTGGCCTGGCCGCACCGGTGCGAACCCGACGCCGCAATTGCCGGTCACCACGGTGGTCACCCCGTGGCCGCTGGAGGGCTCGAGCAAGCTGTCCCAGCTGACCTGCCCGTCGTAATGGGTGTGGATGTCGACGAAGCCCGGTGCGACGACTTTCCCGGTGGCATCCATCGTCTCGGCGGCTTCGCCCTCCAGCGGAGCGTCGCCGTGTCCGCGGCGACGGACTTCGACGATCCTGCCGTCCCTGATGCCGATGTCGGCGGTGTACCGGTCCGCTCCTGTGCCGTCGACGACGGTTCCGCCGGTGATTTTCAGGTCGAACACGATTACTCCTCCGCATCCGGATGTCAGCCGCTAATGTCGGGCACTGTAACACCGTTACAGAAGCTTCGCGGCGACTTCGGAGAGGACCGTTCGTGACACACACAGCGCAAGAAGTCCGACGCGAAGATGCGATCGGCACCCCGCCCGCGCGGCCCACCCTGGTGCCCGCCGAGCGGTACTATTCGCCCGCATTCGCTGCTCTCGAGATCGAACGCATGTGGCCCAAGGTGTGGCAACTGGCCTGCACGACTGATCACGTCGCCGAGCCTGGCGACTACTTCGAATATCGCTGCGGCCCATACTCCGTGCTGATCGTCTGCGGCGACGACAGCGTTCTGCGGGCGTTTCAGAACGTCTGCCGGCATCGCGGCAACTCACTGTGCTCCGGGGCGGGCTCGGGTCTGCGCGAGCTGCGGTGCGGGTACCACGGCTGGACGTGGGATCTCGGCGGATCGCTGCGGCGGGTACCGAACCGCAAGGGGTTCGGCGCATTACACATGTCCGAGCTGCCGCTGGTGCCGGTCGCCGTCGACACCTGGGAACGGCTGGTCTTCGTCAACCTCGATGTCGACGCGATGCCGCTGCTCGACTACCTCGAGGCGATGCCCGCCGATGTGGAATGGTGCAGGCTGGCCGACTTCCGCTGCTACGCCACGATGACGATCGACGTCGACGCCAACTGGAAGACGATCGTCGACGGCTACAGCGAGACCTACCACATTCAAACCCTGCACCCTGAGTTGCATCGCTGCATGGACGATGTCTACGCCCCACAGACGATCTGGGGACACACGGGCAAATCCGAACAGCTGTACGGGGTGCCGAGCCCCCACTTGAAACAGTCGGTCAGCGACGACGAGGTGTGGGACGCGTACGTGTGCACGCAGGGCGCATTGATGGGCGTCGAGGAGGGCACCCCGCTGCCCGACGACCGCGAAGCCGGCGCGTCGGTCGCCGATGTCATCGCCGCCCGCACACGCGCATTCGCCGCATCCCGGGGTGTCGACCTGCAATGGGCGGACACCGAGCAGATCATGCGGCTGCACCAGTACAACGTGTTCCCGAACATGACGCTGCTGATGAATGCCGACCACCTGACGGTGATGACGTCACATCCGGGATCCGATCCGGACCGCGGCGAATTGGTGATGCTGCTGTGGACACGGATGGCGCCAGGCTCGCCACGTACCAAGCCCGTCGACGTGCGCATGAAGGCCGAAGACGCCCACCCCGGACTGGTTCTCACCCAGGACATCTCGGTGTTGGCGGGTCTACAGCGGGGCCTGCACCAGCCGGGCTTGAAGCACCTGACGCTGTCCAACGAGGAGCGCCGCGTGATCAACATGCACCGCAACCTCGAGCGCTACCTCGACCTGCCCGAGCCCGAACGGATGACCGGGGGTGAGCCCGGTGGCGACACGACGGACGGCCGCTAGGGGCCAGGAGGCGGTCAACGCAGAGGTCATCCTCGACGCCGCCGCCAGGATGATCGAACTGCACGGGGTGGACGGCTTCACCATGCGCGGGCTGGCCGAGCAGCTCGGGGTGGCGGTGACCTCGATCTACTGGCACGTCGGCGGCCGCGACAAGCTGTTCGACAGTCTCGTGGACCGGCTGCTCGACGAGATGGCACATCTGCCCACCGACGGTGACAACCCGGTCGACCGCATCGCGTCACTCGCGCATGCTCAACGCCGGGCTCTGATCAGTCGACAACATCTGCTCGCCATCGCCCACGAACGTGACCAGACGCCTCGGCTGTTCCTGCCGGTCCAGCAGGCGCTGGCGGCCCACCTCGCCGAGCTCGGCGTGACGGGCCAGGACGCCGCCCTGGTGCTGCGCGCGGTGGAGGTGCATGTCATTTCGTCTGCGGTGATGCAGTTTTCGGCGGTGCGCGGTGAGAAACATGACGAGGAGGACCCGTCGCTGTGGACCGATGACTGGCCCGACCGTGCCCTCGTGCAAGCGCTGCAGTCACCCACCGACTATGACGCGGTGTTCGCCTACGGCCTCGAAGCGCTGCTGGCCCCCCTGCGGCGCTGAACGACTATGCCGGGGTGTAGCGCAGCATCGTCACGTCGTGCTCGGGGTAGTCGAAGAACACGGGTTTGACCCGCATCCCGACTCTCAAGTCGCCGGGTTCGACGTCGACCAGCTCGGTGGAAAACCGCGGTCCCTCATCCCATTCGACGATCGCCAGCAGCTGAGGCACCGCATCGGCGAAGTGCGGCCCGACGGGCCGGCGCGCCACCGTGTACGAGTACAGCGTGCCCATCCCGGAGATCGCGCGCCACTCGAGGTCGTCGGCGAGGGTCTTCGGCGCTCGGACCCTCGGATAGAACACGTACACATCCGATGACGGCGAATACTGGATCCGAATGCGGTGCTGGGCCAGCGCATCCCAAAAAGGCGCAGTGGTCGGGGTTTTCACCGGCATGGGCCGCTCGAAGGTAGTCACGGGTCAGTCTCCCTCGAGGATCAGGGCGGTCTGCTCGGACAGGATTCCGCCGTTACCGGACACGAACGCGCGATTGCAGTCGGACAACTGTGCGGCGTCGGCCCGGCCCATGATCTGGCGCGTCGCATCGCAGACGTGGTGCATTCCGCCCGCGAGACCGGCCTGGCCGAAACCGAGTTGGCCACCGGCGGTGTTGAGCGGGAAGTCCCCGCGGAACGTGAGGTCGTGGTCGGCGACGAACTGCATGCCCTTGCCCTTCTCGCAGAACCCGGCGTCCTCCAGCGACAGCAGCACGGTGATCGTGTAGCAGTCGTAGATCGAGACCATGTCCATATCGGTGCGGGTCAGATCGGTCATGCCGAAAGCGGTCGCGGTGGCCTCCGCCATCGGGGTGTGCAGGAGATCGGCCGCGTACGTGGGGGTCTTGAACGGGACGTGCTCGCCGAAACCCTTGATCCACACCGGCCTGTTCCGCGCTCGCCTGGCGATGTCCGCGCTCGCGACGACCACCGCTGCGCCGCCCACACACGGCATCACGATCTCGAGCATGTGCAACGGGTCGGCGATGATCGGGCTGTTCAGCACGTCGTCGACGGTTAGTGGTTTGTCCTTCCAGATCGCGCCTTCGGTGTGATTGGCGTTGACCCGTTGATCGACGACGATCTTGGCCATCGCCCGCTCGTCGTAGCCGTACACCGCTCCGTAGCGGGTGGCTACCTGACCGTACGGCCCGTTCTGCCCCAGGTTGCCGTACGGGATCTCGAATTCGGCCTGCGGAGAACCGTACTGATTGCTCGACGAACCGAAGAACACGGCGTCCACCAACGGCTTCGGCTTCTTCTCCGACATCGGCGTGATGTAGCGCGCAGGCAGCGCACACAGCACCACGTCGCACAAGCCGAGCTCGACCGCCGCGGCCGCCCGCCACACCATCGCCGCCGCGCTCGCCCCGCCGAGGTCGACGAGCTCGGCGAAGTTGGCTCGCACGCCCAGGTATTCGGCGATCGTGGACGGTACGAAGATCTCCGACTCGGCCAGGTGTGAGGTGACGATGCCGTTGACGAGTTCCCCTGAGAGCCCGGCGTCCTGCAGCGCAGCCGAGGCCAGCTCCGCCCACTGCTCGAGGGTGAACGGCGCCGGGGTCGCCTTGTTGAACCGCTCGGGCGGCAGTTCGACGTAGCCGACGATCGCGGCTTCACCACGTAGTCCCATGGGTGTCCTTCTTCAGTTGATCACTTGCGCGGGAGCCCGAGGATCATCTGGGCGATGATGTTGAGCTGAATCTCCTTGGTGCCGCCTCCGATCAGCTCGGCGGGCACTCGCAGATACGGCTGTACGACGTCGGATTCGGCGGCCATCGCCGATCGGCCCGCCGAGCCGAGGGTTGCCGGGAACGTGCGTCGCAGAAGCACGTTCATCGCAACCTTGGCGATGCTGGACGCCGCGCCCGAAGCCTGCCCGTCGAGCAGCCGGATGGTCTCGCGCACACCGAGTGCTTTGATCGCGTTGGCGTAGGCGTCGAGTTCCCCCAGCTCGCGCAGCGCGTCCTCGCGCGGCCTGTCGGGTGCCGCGGCGCTTCGACGCAGTGGCGCTGCCCGGTCGTACTGCACGTAACCACTGATGGCCGAACGCTCTTCGGCCATGGTGGCGATGGCCAGCGCCCACCCCCCGGTCGGCTCGCCGAGCAGCATCCCGTCGGGGACGAAGACGTCGTCGAGGAAGACCTCGTTGAACTCCTGTTCCCCGCTGGCCTGCTTGATCGGCTGGACTTCGATCCCGGGTGAGCGCATATCGATGATGAAGTAGCCGATGCCGCGGTGTTTCGGGGCCGTCGGATCGGTCCGGGCAAGTAGCGCTCCGTAGTCGGCCCGGTGCGCCGATGAGGTCCAGATCTTGTGCCCGTGGATGCGCCATCCGCCGTCGACCTTGGTCGCCCGCGTGGCCAATGCGGCGAGATCCGAACCCGCACCCGGCTCGCTGAACAGCTGGCACCACGCCAGTTCGCCGCGCTGGGTGGGCGTGATGAGCTGCTGCTGCAGCTCTTTGGAGCCGGCCTTGATCAGTGAGGGCAGGATCCACTCGGCGATTCCCAGCGACGGTCGTACCACCGAGGGCCGCTTGCCGAACTCCTCGTCGATGATCAGTTGTTGCAGCGGGCTGGCGTCGATTCCCCAGGGCGGCGGCCAGTGCGGGGCGATCAATCCCGCATCGGCGATGGCGGTGCGCTGCGCGCCCGTGGCGAAGTGCTCGTAGTCGCCTTGACGCCCCGGGCCATCGTTGCTCAGCGCCGCGGCCTCCTCGAGGGTCTCGGCGATCCGAGCCCGGAACGCGGATTCGGCATCACCGAGGTCGACCGAGAAATCGCGTTCACCAGTGGCGGCCAGTTCACCCAGCCGCTTGGCCCAGCGATTCCTCTCCCCGATCGACGCGGACAGGCTGGTGGCCCGCCGCCAGTAGAGGTGCAGGTCGTGTTCCCAGGTGAAGCCGATGGCGCCGAACATCGTCAGCGTGTCCAGGGCAAGGTCCGGGCACGGCGCGACGGCCATCAGCGCAGCGCCGGCCGCGGCCATCGCGTGTTGGTCGATCGGTTCGGACGCCGCGCGCACCGCATCCCAGGTCGCCGCGCTGGCCAACTCGCTGTTGACCAGAAGCATTGCGGCGCTGTGCTGCAGCGCCTGGAACGTGCCGATGAGCTTGCCGAACTGTTCGCGCGTGCGCAGATGCGCGGTGGCGGCTTCCACACACCACTGCGTGATGCCGACGGCCACGCTCGCTGTCAGCGCGGTGGCAAGGTACTCGGCCCGCCGGGCGTCGATACCGTTGAGAACGTCGGTCTTCTCGACCGGATAGTCGGCAAGACGCAACCTGCCGAGGTCGGTCAACAGGTCGGTGCCGCGCACGGATTCGACGGCCGCCGCGGGATGCGTCGTATCGATGGCGAGCCAGATGTGGTCCCCGCGGTCGCCGACGGCACAAACCAAAGCCGTTGTCGCCGCACAAATCCCCGCGATCAGGTCCGAGTCGCCGTTGATCGACCACCGGTGCCCGTCGTCGCGGGCAGTGAACGTCGAGTCGCCGGGCAACGCCAACGCGGCCGCGTCGCCGTCGGCGAGGCGGGTCAGCAACGCTGTGGTCGAAGGGGTCGGTTCGGCCAACAGGGCGACCGCGCCCGTCGCCACGGTCGGCAGCAGCGGTCCGGGAAGCGATGTCCTGCCCGCCGCCTCGAGCACGCAGGCGGCGTCGAGCAGGGCGCCGCCCTGACCGCCGTAGCTCTCGGGCAGGTGCACGGCGTGAAATCCGTTGGTGACGAACTCCTCCCACCAAGACGGCAGGCGGCCCTGCGCAAGCAGGTCGAAGGATTCGCGGGTGCCCGACACCGGGGCGCGCCGCACCGCGAACTGCGCGACCGACTCGCTGAGTTCCCGTTGTTCGGGGGTCAGGGCCAGGCTCACACGGACCCCCTGCCGGACCGGCGTGATGTTCGGAAGAACTGCGCGGCCGCCGCGATCGCGTCGGGCGTCGGCGACGGCTCCCAGCCCAACTCGCGTACCGCCTTCGAGTGGTCCATTACAGACATGATGTTCATCAGCCGGATGTTCAGCGGTGTCAACAAGGTGTCACGGCCGCGGAGCCGGGCGATCCAGCTGCTCGGGTAGCTCGCGGCTGCCATCAGTGCGATCGGCACGCCGCGTCGTGGGGGCTCGACTCCCACTGCGCCACAACCGGCTTCGAAGATCTCCCGCGCGGTCATCCACCGCTCGGAGACGATGTAGCGCTCACCGATCCGGCCGCGCTCACCCGCGAGGATCATCGCCCGCGCGGCATCCTCGATGCCGACGGTCTCGCTCTCGAAACCGTCGATGTAGAACGGCAGCTTGCCGCGCACGGCCGCCGACAGCAGCGCCCCGTGCGGGGTCGGCAGCCAATCCCCCGGCCCGTAGGTGTTCGAGACGCACATCGCGACGGCGGGAAGACCCTTCTCGGCGCTGTAGCGCAGCACCATCTGCTCGGCCTGCACCCGGCTGCGGACGTAGTCGCCGCCGATGTCGAGCCAGTTGTGAGCGGTGGTTTCGTCGACGGGGCCGTCGCTGGAGCGGCCGATGGTGGCGATCGAACTGGTGAACACGAAGCGGTGAAGTCCCGCGTCGACGGCGACATCCAGCACGGCTTGTAAGCCGTCGACATTGGTGCGCCACATCGGCGTGGGGTCGAGCAGCCACGGACGCGCGTCGACGACGCAGTAGTACACGACATCGCATCCACGCATCGCGGAGCGCACGCCCTCCGCGTCGAAGATGTCGCCGCGCCGGATGTCGACCGGCAAGCCGTCGATGCCGCGGGTCGAACTGGTCGGACGAAGCAGCACGCGCACGTCGTCGCCGCGGGCGACCAGTTGCTTGGTGACGTGGGAACCCAAGAAGCCGCTGGCGCCGATGACGAGCTTCTTGGGCGTCACCGGTGGCCGGCCAATCGCGTCCCTCTCCACTCCCACGAGACGCAACGTCTCGTCTTGCCAAAGATTATGCATCCTGTCACCATCTGTAAAGCCGACCCCCTCAGATGCGGAGTCAACCGATGGTCACCGAGGCGAAAGCGCCCCGCCGCCGCAGCGAGCGCTCCCGCACGGCGATCATTTCGGCCACCAAGGAACTGCTACTCCAGCGCGGGTTCGACGGGCTGAGCATCGAGGCGGTCGCGGCGCGCGCCGGTGTCGGCAAGCAGACGATCTACCGGTGGTGGCCGAGCCGCCCGGCTCTCGTCGCCGATGTGCTGCTCGAGGATGCGGACAAGATCCTGCGGCCCGTCGGGCACACCGGCGACCTCGTGGCTGACCTGAGCCGATGGTCGGCCAGCCTCGCGGCCACGCTCACGGGCGAGCGCGGCAACGCCATGCTGCGCATCCTCACCGTCGCGGGAATGGAGCATGAGGACACCAAGGCACGCATGCAGGCGGGCTTCAGCGACCCATTGCACGAGGGCGTCAGAGCGCGGTTGTCGGCCGACGGGATCGATGACGCCACATCGCAGGCGGCGGCCGACGCCATCGTCGGCGGGATCGTCTACGCGATCCTCACCGAGGGGCGGTCGTTTCGCCGGAGCCGGGCCGAGGCGATCACTCGGACCGTCATCGCCGGGGTATGCCGATGACCCTGGCTCCCAATGTTTTTCGTGTCTCTACTAACGACGGCGTGACGATCGTCGCAGACCGCATCGGCGATCCGGCCGCGCCGGCTGTGGTGTTCTTGCACGGCGGCGGACAAACCCGGCGGTCATGGGGCCGAGCGGCAGCCGCGGTCGCCGAACGCGGGTGGCAGGCCGTCACCGTCGACTTCCGCGGACACGGCGAGTCCGACTGGTCGGCCGACGGCGACTATCGCGTCACTACGTTCGCCGGGGACGTGCTCGAAGTGCTCGGCGAGCTCCCCGACCGGCCCGTCATCGTCGGCGCTTCCCTTGGTGGGTTCACCGCGATGCTGCTCGCCGGTGAACTCTCGCCCGGTACGGTGCGCGCGATCGTCCTCGTCGACATCGTGCCGGATATGAACGAGTCCGGCGCGTCACGAATCCACGACTTCATGGCCGAGAAGATGACGTCGGGCTTCGCATCGCTCGACGAGGTCGCCGACATGATCCAGCAGTACAACCCCCACCGGCCCAGGCCGGCCGACCTCAACGGCTTGAAGACGAACCTGCGCGAACGCGACGGTCGCTGGTACTGGCACTGGGATCCGAAGTTCATCGACGGCACCGCCGCGTTGCCGCCGATCGAAGTGACCGAAGTGGACCGGATGCACGCCGCGGTCGACGCGATTCTGCGCAACGGGGTTCCGATGCTGCTCGTGCGCGGGCAGCGCAGTGACCTGGTGACCGAAGAGCGCGCCCGGGAGTTTCTCGGCCGCTTCCCCGACGTCGACTTCGTCGATGTCGGCGGCGCCGGACACATGGTGGCCGGAGATCGTAACGACGCCTTCGCCGAGGCCGTGGTGAACTTCGTCATTCGCCACACTTAGGGTTGCTCTCACGAAAGTACCTACCCAGCCGCCTGTTTCGCGCGTCAGCACCCTCATCGGCGCGGCAGGCAGCCGTGGATATATGGCTGATCGAGAGAGCCGCCTGCCACGCGCTACTGCCGAACGTCCCCCCAAGAGTTTTCCTACAGTCGCACCTTGACCCGTTAGCCCCTCTAAGAGCAAGATTTGCGGGTGATCGAGTTGAATGAGCAGCAGATCCTGGATCAGATCGCCGCCCGTCTGGCGGGGTCTTATCCCAGCGTTCCGGCGGATGCGGTGACGAGCCTGGTCCGCGAACAGCATGCCCGCTTCGCGGATCGTCCCATCCGCGACTTCATCCCGTTGTTCGTCGAGCGACAGGCACGTGCCGAACTCGAGCGAATCGAGCGCCCTGCCGCGCGAGTCTGATTTCCACGGCCACCGTTCCGACCTCCTCTGGGAAGCGTCGAATCAGCTCCCCTCGGCACTACCGTGTTTGACTGACCGCCACTTCCGTGTACGCGAAAGGCCGCAATGACAGAGAACAGGGTCGGCCGGGTTGCCGGCAAGGTCGCGTTCATCACCGGCGCCGCCCGCGGTCAGGGGCGCGAACACGCGGTCCGGCTCGCCGAGGAGGGGGCCGACGTCATCGCCGTCGACGTCTGCGATGACATCGACGCCGCCGGATATCCCGGTCCCACCGAGGCAGACCTCGCCGACACGGCAACGCTGGTCGAGAAATCGGGCCGCCGCATCGTGACCGCCAAGGCAGATGTGCGCGACCTCTCGAGCCTTCAGACGGCTCTCGAGCGCGGGGTCGGTGAACTCGGACCGCTCGACATCGTCGTCGCCAACGCCGGCATCAGCGCCGATCCAGCGCCCGCCGCGATGATCCGGGAATCCGCGTGGCAGACGATGTTCGACATCAACGTGACCGGCGTCTGGCACACCGTGAAAGCCGCACTGCCGCACATGACCAACGGCGGTGGCTCGATCATCCTGGTCAGTTCGATGTTGGGGCTTCGCGGCGGCGGCTACATGGCCCACTACGCGTCGGCCAAGCACGCTGTCGTCGGATTGATGAACTCGCTGGCCAACGAGCTTGCACCGCAATGGATCAGAGTTAACTCGATCCACCCCGGCAACATCCTGACACCGATGATCGACAACGACCATTTCCGCCGCACGGTCCGGCCCGACCTCAGCGATCCAACGATGGAGGACGCCACGCAGGTCATCGGACACTTCCACATGCTCCCGAAACCGGTGATCGAGGCGCGGGCCGTCAGCAATGCCGTGCTGTTTCTCGCCTCCGACGAATCGCAGTACATCACCGGGGCGGCGTTACCCGTCGACGCCGGCGCCGTAGCCAAGTTCTGACTTTTCGGTGGCGGCTATTTGGACTTGGTGGCGTTGAACCTCTGGAACCGCCACAGGTACGACGGCAGCCGCCGAGCGGGCACGGATTTCGGCCAGTCCCGCGACCGGAAGTAGGCGTCTGAACCGCCATCGACGAAAATAATGCTGCCGCAGAGGAAGTCGGCGGAGTCCGACAGCATGAACAACATCCAGTCGGCGAGCTGGGCGGGATCTCCGAAACCTCCGACAGGCACCGGGAAAGCGTTGACCGCCTTGGCCTCGCGCGGTGTGGCCAGTTGCTTCTCCAACAGCGGCGTCATGATGGCGCCGGGGGCGAGGGCGTTGAGCCGGATGCCCGCGCCCGCCCACTGTGGTGTCACCGCGGTGCGCCGGACCCATTGGGAGACCGCGATTTTCGAGGCGGCATAGCCGAGCGATGGCGCGGCAGGCCCGAGCAGCTTCAGGGAGCGCACCGCTTTGTCGGTATCGCCGTCCAAGAGCGCACGCACTGTGCGTCGCGGCACCGCGGGGGTGGTGGTTGTCGAATTGCTGCCGATCACCACGATTTTGGCTCGCTCGGTGGCGGCCAGAGCGGGGCGCCACGCCTGCAGCAGGTCGACCACGCCGCGATAGTTGACCTCGAATATCCGCCGCGTGCTGTCCTTGCCGGGTGTCGGCCCGATCCCCGCGGCCAACACGGCACCGTCCAGTCGGTTCGACCTGGCGAGCACCTGATCAGCGGCGCTCTGTCGCCCGTCGGCGGTCGACAGGTCGGCCTCGATGTCGCCTTCTTTGACGTCGACAGCGATGACGGTGTGCCCCTGCGCTCTCAGCTTGGTGGCGGCTTGCTGACCCATGCCGGACGCGGCCCCGGTGACTACATACACACCCATCTCGACCATCCCCTGCCATCGACCGCTTCTCGTTCACCCAATGTCGACGGGCAGCGTAGCGGTGAGCACAGTCCTGCCTTCCTCGAGGTCGCTCTCCTGCGCTCTGAAGGCCGCTGGTTTTGCGATCTTTGATTGCGGGGTTTGCACTGGCTCTCCGGGGGCACAGATGTGTCATGAGCCATGATCCGTATTCCTCTACGGACAGAATCAGCTCGGCGATCTGGGTGGGCATCGCGATCGGGATGTCGGCGTTTGTCTTGCTGACGACGATCCTCGCCGCGGGTTGAACTTATTGGGATCGGTAGTCCCGGTCCCCGGCTGTACTTCGGTCACGACGAAGCCATCCCGGCGACGTGATGACGAAAAGGAACAGCAATGAATATCGTGCCCGCCCGCGTCGAAGAGCAGGTCAGTCGCGTCGACCGGACGTACAGCCTGGTGATCGGAATCTCTGCGGGGCTGACTGCGCTCTGGTCGCTCTACCGCGTGCTCTGGCTCTTCTACACGGCTGCGACGTTCTCCAGCATCGGATGGTCACCGGTGTCGCTGGTGGTGCCGTTGGTGCTGTGGCTGGTGATCGGTGTCGCCGCGGGATATGTCGCAGTCGCATTCCTGATCCGGTACGCCAAACAGCCTTGACCACGTTCGAAAGGGGGCCGCAGCGATGCGGCCCCCTTCGGTGTATGCGGAGCCGTTGTGCGACCGTGCCCGTCGGCGGTAGCCATCGCGTGAAGGCGGGCCCGACTCGCCCACACGCGTGCGAAGCGCTGTGCGGCAGGCTAATTCACGCTCAGTTCTGATTCGTCGCCGTCGTCGATGTCGGGACAGTCTGCGCTGTCGTCGTCGTCGATGTCGGGACAGTCTGCGCTGTCCTCGTCGTCTCCGTCGTCGGGGATGAGGTAGCGGTTGGGGTGGTGGTAGTTGTTGACGCGGGCTTGGCCGGTGTCGAGCTGGGGCGGAGGACGCCATGCGGTGCGCCCGTCTTTGCGTTTGTAGGTGCGCCAGCCGCCGGGTTTGACCCGCCGATTATCGGGGCCACACGCCAGAGTCAGCTCGTCGATGTCAGTCTGACCGCCAGCGGCCCAATCGTTGTCCCCATGATGGACCTGGCAGTGGTAAGCCGGGGCCGTGCAACCGGGCCGGGTGCAGCCCCGATCCCTGGCGAACAGCGCCAGCCGCTGGGCCTTGGACGCCAAACGGTTAGCCCGCCCCAAGTACAGAATTTCTTCGGTGTGGTCATCGAAGATCGCCAGATAGTGGTGCGCGGAGGAGGCCTGTTTGATCACCTCGCTCATCGGCAACAGCGACCCCCCGCCGGTGAGCCCGTGGCCGGTGCCCGATTCGAGCTCTTTGAGCTTGGCGGTGATCAGCAGCGTCGCCGGCAAGCCGTTATGGCTGCCCAACGTGCCCGAGGCGAGCAACTTCCGGCACATGGCATTGAGCGCATCGTGGTTGCGCTGCCCGACCGTGCGCCGATCAGCGGCCACCGTCTCCGCCGACGCGTCCGCCTGCGCCGAGGGATCCTGATCCGCACATCGCTGACCGTCCTCGCCCTCGGTTTCGCCGTCGGGGTGGCAGCGCCAGGAGCCGCCCACACCGCCAGCACCGCCTCCAACGCCGCCCGGGTGGCCGGATCAAGCAGTCCACGTAGCTCACTCATCCCATCAAGGCGCTGCCGACCCAGACGCAACCAGCGCTGCGCCGCGCGCAACTCATCGGAGAAATCCCCATCGGGGTTCAAATACGCCGCCAGCCGCTGGGCGGCCGCGCGCAATTCCTCAGGTGTGTGCTTGGTGGCCAGCTGCGCCAGCTGCCCTTCGGCGGCCTCGCGCACGTCAAACGGCGTCGAGGCCGGCACCTGCTTGTCAAAGAACCGCCGGATGACCCGCACATGCTCGGCACCCACCAGGCCCTGCTCCACAGCCGCGGCGGTGTGGGCCAGCACCGGTTCGAGTGTCTCGCCGGTCATCGCCCGCCGCGGCGCCAACTCTTTGGCCTCGGCCACCCGCCGATGCGCCTCGGCCTTGGAAAGGCGCAACAACACCGCCAACGCCCCGGCCACGCTGTTTTCCCCCAACTCCTCGATCGGCGCACGCCCCAGCCCGGCCACCATGCTGTGGCTCACTGCCGCTTGACGCCGGGTGAACGTCTCCACTGCACGATCAACCTCAACTGCTCAGCGGTGCCCAACGTGTCGAACGACTCAGCAATCAACGCGGTCAGCTCGCGGTCCATCGCCGCGATGCGCTGGGTGACCTGCTCCGCCGACATACTCGAACACTAGTTCGACCCACCGACAACCCCGACCCATTTGTGACCACAGAAACCAAAGAGACACAAGTGATTTCCCGAGCGCTATCGGGCGGTGAGCCCCTTGCGGGTGAAGGGTTCAGCTTCGCCGCGGTCGACCGCCTCATCGTGCTTGGCGGCCGCGCGATCGAGCAGCTCGATGAGCGCATCTTCGTCACGAACCAGCTGCCGGTACTTGGGACCGAGCGCGAGGATCTGGTCACGCTCACGAAGAAGCGCCTTGAAGATGCGTTCGCGTTCGGCGGCGCTGCGGGTGTACTCGGAATCGAGATAGGCCCGAGCGTGCCGGCGAGCGTTGGCGATCGCCGTCTGGGCCGTTCCCCTCTTACTGAACAGCGATGCGACGACGGTGACGACGAGGACTCCGATGATCACCGAGAGCGAGAGGGCGGTGCTGACTTCGACGACCGTGACGGGTTCTCCGTCGTTGATGAACGGCACGTTGTTCTCGTGCAGCGCATGCAGGATCAGCTTCACACCGATGAACGCCAGGATCGCCGCGAGACCGTACGAAAGGTAGATCAACCGGTCGAGCAGGCCGTCGATGAGGAAGTACAGCTGCCGAAGGCCCAACAACGAGAACGCCGTCGCGGTGAAGACGATGTAGACGTTCTGGGTCAGACCGAAGATCGCCGGGATCGAGTCGAGAGCGAAAAGGATGTCGGTGCCGCCGATGGCAACCATGACCAGCAGCATCGGCGTCATCGCGCGCTTGCCGTCCACCGTCGTGAACAGCTTGTCGCCGTCGTAGTGCTCGGTGGTGTGAAAGAGCTTCCGCGCCAGCCGAATGATGAAGTTGTCGGCGGTCTCCGAGTCGCTGTTGTTCGGTGCCAGCATGTTGCCCGCGGTGATCAGAAGGATCAACCCGAACGCATAAAAGACCCAGGCGAAGGTGTTGATCAGCGCAGCGCCGAGGAAGATGAAGCCGGTCCGCGCGATCAACGAGAACACGATGCCGAACAGCAGCACCTTCTGCTGGTCCTCGCGCGGCACGCGGAAGCTGCTGATGATGATCAGGAAGACGAAGAGGTTGTCGACCGACAGCGCTTTCTCGGTGATATACCCCGCGAAATACTCGCCACCGGGGTCGACGCCCCCGAAGATCAACACACCGATCCCGAACAGCACCGCGATCCCGACGTACAACGCCGACCAGATCGCCGCCTCTTTGAGGGTCGGGACATGAGCCTTGCGTACATGGAAGAAGAAGTCGAACGCCAAGAGTCCGACGATGGCGACGATCGTCAGCGCCCACACCCACCCGGGTACAACCATGCGTTACTCGCTATCCCTTACCGGAACCGACTGCCCCTAGTGGTGCCCGCAATGGCCGGTTCGAACCCTCGACCGGGCGAGCACCGCCCCGCCGGGCGCGACGAACCCACACATTACGGTTGGTCGAGCACAGCTACCACGATAGACAGGAGAACGTCGGAGATGACGATTCTGGACCGCTTCCGACTCGACGACAAGGTCGTCGTCATCACCGGCGCATCGTCCGGGCTTGGAGTGTCGTTCGCCGAGGCGGTTGCACAAGCCGGTGCGGATGTGGTGCTGGCTGCCCGGCGTGCCGAAAAGCTGGAAACCACAGCAGAACTCGTCAGGGCCGCCGGCAAACGCGCTCTCAACGTCCAGACCGACGTCGCCGACCCCGATCAGTGCACGGCGCTCGTCGAGGCGGCAATGCGGGAGTTCGGCCGCGTCGATGTGTTGGTGAACAACGCCGGAGTCGGCACCGCCGTGCCTGCCACTCGGGAAACGCCTGAAGAGTTCCGCAAGGTCGTCGATGTCAACCTCAACGGCTCGTACTGGGCCGCCCAAGCGTGTGGGCGGGTGATGCAGCCGGGCAGTTCGATCATCAACATCTCCAGCGTCTTGGGTCTGACCACCGCGGCGCTCCCCCAGGCCGCCTACAGCGCCAGCAAGGCCGCGATCGTCGGCCTCACCCGCGACCTCGCCCAACAGTGGGGCGAGCGCAAGGGAATCCGCGTCAACGCCCTGGCACCGGGCTTCTTCAAGTCCGAGATGACCGACGAGTACAAGCCGGGCTATTTGGACCGCACCCTGGCCGACCGCGTCGTGTTCAAGCGCTTGGGTGAGCCGCACGAGCTGTCGGCCGCCGTCGTCTGGCTCGCATCCGAGGCCGGTGGCTACGTCACCGGTCAGACCATCGTGGTGGACGGTGGCGTCACGATCACGTAGGCGTCGCGCAACCACGTAGGCGTCTTGCAACGCTTCGCGTTCGCTTCGGTCACGAAACGCGTACAGGACCGCCAGCCCCGCAGTGTCGGTGATTCCATTGACCCCAGCGGCTCGCGGATGACGAGCCGGAAGGTTGCTTATGGGTTCGCTCGGACTGCCGTTTTGGGTGGCTCTGCTGGTCGTGGTCGCGGCCCTGGGCACCTTGTGCGGATTCGCCGCGTCGACGGCCATGCGGCGGAGCAAGCGACATACGCGGCGCATCTTTCTTCTGGGCGCTTTGTGTGGATTCCTGGCCGGCGCGACCGTCTTCGGACGGCACCACGTCTTCGCCGGAACCCGCGCCGTCCTTCGGCGCGCCTGGACCCAGTCGTTGACCCGGCTTTGCCTTCCTTCGCCGCCGCCTCGACGGCGCCGGCTCCCGACAGGCCGCTAAGCCGCCTCGGCGTGTCGTCGCTTCCGCTCCCATGGCCACGTCATCAGTGCCCACGCGGCGACGATGATCGCCACTTCGACCGCCAGATACATCGGCCACGGCCCGAACACATCCAACAGCGACGCTGTCGGGGGCTTCCTGTTCAGATAGCCATAATTCGTGCCGACGATCGCGTTGAAGGTGAAGGTCGCCGCTGCCCAGATCAGGGTCACGACGATGGTGAAGCGGTAGCTGCGCCATCGCGGGCGATTCCCCCGTCCCCACGTGAGGTAGATGGCCGCCCAGACCGCGAAGACGTGAAGCACGAAGAACGTGAGAAACAGGTGATGCGGGAAATCCGGTGCGCCCTCGCGGGGAGTTCCCACGTCGGGCGTCAGCAACGCCTGCGAACTCAGGAGCAGACACCAGTAGTACGTCAGCGCGAAAGCCCAATGTCGTTGTGACCAAAGCGCATAGGCGGCCGTGAGTTCGGCGATGTCGCACAGTTGGATCGGTATGGACGTCTGGATGTCGGGTCGGATCACCTTGTAGACCAACGCCACCACGAACGCCGCGACGATCAGCAACGCGAATACGCGTGAGAACACCCGCGCCTGCGCTTCGGTCTGTCTACGGCCCAACCAGATCAGCAGTGCCGCGCCTACCGCGAAGATCGCGAGGACCACCAGGTGTGATGGCCCGTACGCCTCGAACTGTCTTTGCGCGTAGTACAACTCGGTCATTTCCTACTCGTTCAGCGGGGTTTGGGGGCCGGTTGCGTGTCGGTGTACAGGTCCAGCGCTCGGGCGGTCACCGTGGCGAGTTCTCCTTGTAGGTTCGAAAGCGGTCTGCTGCCGCGGATGTGGATGACGTTCGTCAGCAGGATCACATACGTGTCAGAAGCAGGATCTATCCACATCGACGTCCCGGTGAAACCCGTATGCCCGAAGCTGCCGACGGGAAAGAGCAGTCCGCGTGGTTTCGAATGGCCCGTGTCGATATCCCAACCGAGCCCGCGCAGGTTTTGACCCGGTATCGCCGGATAGTTCGGGGCGAGAAGCGGATTCGGGTTGGGTGCTGCGGCGATGTCCTCTCGGGCGGCTTCGTTGGCCGCTTCGACCTGTCCGGGTGAGTGCCCCGGTTGCTGCGGCGTCGTCATCAGCCGAAGAGTTTCCTGCGTCAACGGAAACGCACTGGGACGGCCCGCCAATCGGTCCAGCAGCGCCTGCGCGTAGAGGCCGATGTCACGTGCGGTCGAGAACACCCCGGCATGCCCGGCGACGCCACCCATGCGCCGTGCTGTCGGATCGTGGACCGTGCCTCGCAGCGGGAAGTCGAGATCGGGGTTGGCGCCCGGTTGGGCTCTGCCTTCCTCGTCGAGGGCGGTCGGCGCGATCCGGGCCAAAACGTCGGTGTTCCAGGCATCGTCGGGACAGCCGGTCGGAGCAGGCGGCTCCGATGTGGGTGCCCACGCGACCGCGGCCCCTCTGATCTTGTGCGGGCCGCACGTCTTGGCCGGAGGGAGGTAGCGGGTGTCCTCCATGCCGAGGGGCGCGAACACGTTCCGCTGGACGTAGACGTCTTCTGATTGGCCGGTGATCTGTTCGATTAGCGCCCCGAGCAGGATGAAGTTGATATCGGAGTAGCGGAACACTTCTCCTGGCTCGAATTGCAGCGGCGTGGCGAGCGCGCGGCGGATTCCTTCTGCGCTGTCGGGGGCGGCCAGGCCCCACGGATCCCGCAGGTCGATATCGCCGGCGATGCCCGAAGTGTGGGTGAGCAACATGCGCAGCGTCACCTGGGCCCGCTGCGGATCGCGCGCACTGTTGAAGGCAGGCAGATAGTTCTGCACCGGTTCGTCGAGTCCGACCTTGTTTTGTTCGTAGAGCTGCAAGACGGCGGTCGCCGTAGCGAGGCTCTTGGTCAGGGACGCAACGTCGAAGATCGTGTCCTCGGTCATCGGCTCGGCAGGTGCCGGGGCACCGTCGAGCCCGGGTTCGCCCGACAGCTTCCGTGAGCCGTACGCGTGGTGGACGACGAGCTCGCCGCGGTGTCCGACCGCGACCACCGCGCCGGGCAATTCGTGGGCGGCAATCGCGGTGTTGATCAACTCGTCGATCGGCGCCAGCCCGGGCGCCGGGATGGTCGGGGTGGGCGTTGCGGCCGACGGGGGCGGCGGTGTCGCCGGCGCACTGGAATCGGCCGGCGGATGATCGACCCCGCCACCGCACGCCGCAGACGCTGTCAGAGCGAGGACGATTGTGGCGATGGAAAGCCACCTCGACAAGGACCGCTTGCCGTGCATGGCGAGTCGGTCTGCGGGCATGGCCACCCCGTCCGGTCGAAGGTGCGGGTGCGACGCCGCCGTGTCCAGCTGCGTATCGGTCATCAGCATAGGGCGGGGGCGTTTCGGTACCGAGGAATCAGGCACAGAGAAATCAATCGACCGGCACCCGTGCGTCGTCAATGTTGTTAGCATCGCGCCGTGCAGGACTCCCCGAGGTCACCCGGTCGTGGCGGAGGGAATTCTCCTTCCCGACGCGATCTCCTCAAGTATGCCGTCGCGGCGCCGCCGCTGTTCTTCCTCGGGGCAGCGGCAGCGACGATTTCGGGTCCGAGTGCGTCGGCGGCGCCGCTGCGTCTCGTCGACTTCGCGCACCGCAAGGTCCCGGCCGATCAGCTCAAGGCGGCGGGCTTCGACGGGGCGCTCGTTTACGTCTCCGAACTGCGGCCCGGCGCGGACTTCGACTTCAAACCGGTGACGCGCGAGTATGCCGACTCGCTGCGGGCCGAGGGGTTGCACGTCGTCAGCTGCTACCAGTACGGCAAGCCCGGCTGGCCCACGCCGTCCGATTACACACGCGGATACGACGGTGGTGTCGCGGACGCCCTGACCGCGCAGCGATTGCACATTGCCGCGGGCGGTCCTCATTCGGCACCCATTTTCTTCAGCGTTGACGAGGACATCGACGCTGAGACGTGGGAGAACGTCGCGCTCGAGTGGTACCGCGGAATCAATTCGGTGCTGGGGGTGGATCGCACGGGCCTCTACGGCCACGCGCGGGCGTGCTCGTGGGCGATCGGCGACGGCGTCGTCGGCCGCTCGACCAGCGACGGACATTGGTGGGTGTGGCAGACCAAGGCCTGGTCAGCTGGTGAGCGCGAGCCCCGGGCCGTGCTCTATCAGGCCGTGGTGATCGGCCCGTCCGAGCCCGGCGTGCCCATCGGAGACACCCACGTGGACGTCGACGAGGTCCTCGCACCCGACTTCGGCCAGTGGGATCTGGACCGAAGCTGACCGTGCCCGTTACCAGAGCGTTTCGCCGTCGTTGCGATGAAATCGGCGCGGGAGTGTTCGTCGCGAGACCGCATTTAATACTCTGCTGACATGCCGGAGCGCTCACCGGCCGGGGGGACGGTCATCAAGCTGATTTTGTGCTGCACGCTGGCCGGGGTGTTGGTGGCGGCGCTGATGTTCCCGTTCGCGGGCGGATTCGGCCTGTTGTCCAACCGAGCCTCCGACGTCGTCGCCAACGGGTCGGCGCAGCTGGTGGAGGAAGACGTCCCCCAGGTGACGACGATGGTCGACGCCGCAGGGAAGCCGATCGCCTGGCTCTACAGCCAGCGCCGGTTCGAGGTGAAGAGCGAGCAGATCGCCAACACCATGAAGCTGGCCATCGTCTCGATCGAGGACAAGCGGTTCGCCGAACACGCGGGCGTCGACTGGCAAGGCACACTCACCGGGCTGTCGGGTTATCTGTCGGGCAACCTCGACACCCGCGGCGGTTCGACGATCGAGCAGCAGTACGTCAAGAACTTCCAGTTGCTGGTGACCGCGCAGACCAACGCCGAGAGGCGCGCCGCGGTCGAGCTGACTCCGGCGCGCAAGCTCCGCGAGATGCGGATGGCGTTGACGCTGGACAAGACGTTCACCAAGGCGGAGATCCTCACGCGCTACTTGAACCTCGTGGGGTTCGGAAACGGGGCGTTCGGTGTTCAGGACGCCGCGCAGACCTACTTCGGGATCAACGCCTCGCGGTTGAATTGGCAGCAGGCGGCGCTGTTGGCCGGTTTGGTCCAGTCGCCCACCTCGCTGGATCCCTACGTCAACCCTCAGGGGGCCCTGCAGCGCCGGAACCTGGTGTTGGACACCATGATCGAACTCCTCCCCCAGCACACCGACGAACTGCGAGCCGCCAAGTCCGCGCCGCTGGGTGTGCTGCCCCGCCCCAAGGAACTTCCGGGCGGATGCATCGCCGCCGGTGACCGCGGCTTTTTCTGCGAGTACGTGCTGGCCTATCTGGCCCATGCGGGAATCAACAAGGAACAGGTCGCCCGGGGCGGGTATCTGATCCGCACCACGCTCGACCCGACGGTCCAGTCATCGGTGAAACGGGCGATCGACAAGGTCGCGAGCCCCACGCTGGACGGAATCGCCAGCGTGATGAGCGTCATCAGGCCGGGCAAGGACTCGCACCGGGTGCTCGCGATGGCCAGCAACCGCAATTACGGCTTGAACAAGGACGCCGGGCAGACGGTGCAGCCGCAACCGTTCTCACTCGTCGGCGATGGCGCAGGTTCGATCTTCAAGGTCTTCACCACCGCCGCGGCGCTCGAGATGGGCATGGGCATCAACGCCCAGCTCGCCGTCCCCGGATCGTTCCAAGCCCGCGGACTCGGCAGCAGCGACACCCCCGGCTGCCCGAGAGAGACGTGGTGTGTGAGGAACGCGGGAAATTACCGCGGGTCGATGAACGTCACCGACGCGCTGGCCAGTTCTCCAAACACCGCGTTCGCCAAGCTCATCCAGCAGGTGGGTGTGCCTCGCGCAGTCGACATGGCCGTGCGGCTCGGACTGCGCTCCTATGCCCTTCCGGGAACGGCGCGACCGTACGACCGGGGAAGCAATGAGAGCCTCGCCGAGTACATCAAGCGACAGAACGCCGGATCGTTCACCTTGGGGCCGTTCCAGCTCAACGCCCTCGAGTTGTCGAATGTGGCCGCGACGTTGAGTTCGGGCGGCACGTGGTGTCCGCCCAACCCGATCGACAAGATCATCGACCGTCGTGGCAACGAGGTGACGTTCACCGCGGAGAAGTGCGACCAAGCGGTCCCGGAGGGCTTGGCGAACACCCTCGCGAACGCGCTGAGCAAGGACGACAAGGGGGGCGGTACGGCCGCGGGAGCCGCTGGTTCGGTGGGCTGGGATCTGCCGATGTCCGGTAAGACCGGCACGACCGAGTCCCACCGGTCCTCCGGGTTCCTAGGATTCACCAACCAGCTCGCGGGCGCCGTCTACATCTTCGACGACTCCAACTCGCCGTCGGGGATCTGCTCGTTCCCGCTTCGCAAGTGCTACAGCGGGGACCTGTACGGGGGTAACGAGCCGGCGCGCATCTGGTTCGAGGCGATGAAGCCGATCGCGACCGATCTCGGCGAGGTGCGTCTGCCGCCGACCGATCCCCGCTTCGTCGAGGGCGGTCCCGGCAGCGAGGTGCCGAACGTGACGGGCATGAATGTCGACCGGGCCCGGCAGCGGCTGAAGGACGCCGGCTTCCAGGTGGCCGAGAAGACGACGCCGGTCAACAGCGGGGCCGCTTACGGTGCGGTGGTCGGGACCACGCCGAGTGGTCGAACCATCCCGGGGTCCATCGTCACGATCAACACCAGCACGGGGATCGCGCCGGCACCGCCGCCGCGTCGGGAGGAACCCCCGCCTCCGCCGGGTGTGCCGCCGCCACCGCCACCGCCACCCGATCCGATGGCGATGCCGATTCCCGGTCTGCCGCCGTTCATTTT